>OMXR01000002.1 GCA_900315045.1 uncultured Sutterella sp.
TGCGGCGTTTTTTCTTTCGCCGCGGGCATTTTCCCTTGTCCTCAGAAGGCTCGGGAAAAACCGTCCGCTCCTGGGAGTCAATTCGTTTTTTTCCTGCGTGGGCGGCGGAACGAAACTGCTTCCGTCGATCTTGAGCGGCTGCGGTGCTGGCTCCTGCTGAACGGGAGCCGACAGGAGAGGCGGCTCAGTTCCCGCGCCAGCCGCGCTCGCGCCCGCGCCGGATGCTGAGCAGATATGCGGCAAGAGCGAGCAGCGCAGCCATCAGTGCGAGAACGGCGATGCGCGGCAGAACGGCTGCGGTGGAGGCGTTGTTCTGGGCCGCGGCGACGAGCCCGAGCATGGCGTGCGTGCTGGGCAGCAGCACCGAGACGGCCCTGGCGGGCGCGTAGAAGCACTCGGCCGGATAGACGACGCCCGCAAGGAATACGCTCGGAGCCGAGATCATCACCATGAACTGCGCGCCGTAGGCGTTGGTGTTCATGGCAAGGGTCACGGTGAGGCCGAGACCCACGATGCAGGCGGCATAAAGGGCGCTGATCATGAGGCTTGCCGCCGGGTTGCCGCCCGCGGGGAAGTCAAAGAGAAGGAAGTCCCAGCCCTGCGCGTACCCCATCCAGAGCATCGCATAGAGCCAGAAGCCGAAGAACAGTCCCCAGAATCCGCGGCTCGTGCCGAGCACGGCAAGGGCGATGCCGTTTCGGCGCTTTTCCGAGATCCAGCCGCCCACCGAGAGGGCGATGCCCGTGAGCAGCACGGCCTGCAGGATGATCGGCACGACAAAGGGGACGATGTAGGTGGCGTAGCCCGAAATCGTGTTGAAGCGGTTTTCCGCAGTAAAGGAAACGGGGGAGGAGGCGATTTTCAGCACGGTTTCGGTGTCGGCTCCGGCGCGCAGCAGGTTGCCTGCGGCAACGGCTGCCGTGAGGTTCTGCACCACGCCCATCATGGCGGCCTGCAGCGCGCGGCCCTTGACCGGGAACGTGCCCGAGGCTGTGAGCGAGACGGCGCTGCGCTTGCCCGAGAGCAGATCGCGCTCGAAGTTCTGATCGATCGTGATGACGCCCGAGACGGCCTGCGCTTCGTAAAGGGCGCGGGCGGCTGCCGGATTCGTCTCGACCGCCTTGATGCTCAGCGCGGGGCAGGCGTCAAGCTCGGTGATGAGGCGGCGCGAAAGCGCGCTCCTGTCCAGATCGACGATCGCGGCGGGGATCTGCGTGAGCGTCTGGTTGGCGTAGGGCCAGGCGTAGAACACGAGATAGAAGGCGATGGCGCCCGAAAAAATGAGGAACGTGTCCCGGTTGAGCAGGGCGCGCCGGATGGCGGCAAGCCCGACCGAAAAGAAGCCTTCGACCGGCGCTTCATCGGGCAGGGGCTCGGCGCTGCGCCGCGCTTCTGCGGCAAGCAGCCGCGGCAGCTTCAGGCGCCAGACGAGCAGCCCGAGCGCCCCAGGCACGAGCACGAGCGCGGCGAGGATTGCGAGGAACTGCGCCTTCGCGGCAAAGGGCGCTCCGATTGCAACTTCGGCGGCGTGCAGCTTGAGCAGCCAGGTGAGCGGGAAGATGTCGGCCAGAACGCGCGCGGCCGCATCCATCGATTCGAGCGGATAGGAAAAGCCCGTGTACGGGAAGATGGGGGCGCAGTAGCAGATCGCCGCGCTCATCGCCAGAATCCAGCTCGGAGCAAGGGCGGTGGCAAGGAGCGGAAACGCGGCAAAGGCAAGAATGAAGAGCAGCGCGCCGGCTGCGAGCAGGGCGCTTGAGCCGGCTGCGGGCCATCCGGCAATGCCCGTGAACCAGAGTACGTACAGAAGGATTTCAAGCCCGAAGATGGCGGCCCAGGGCAGCGTCCTTCCCAGAAGGATCGCCGTGATGGGGAGCGTTCCGCCGCGCGTGGCGTCCCAGAGCGTGCCGAGCCGCACGT
This sequence comes from uncultured Sutterella sp., assembly GCA_900315045.1. Lineage (GTDB taxonomy): Bacteria > Pseudomonadota > Gammaproteobacteria > Burkholderiales > Burkholderiaceae_F > Duodenibacillus. Next base: position 1,921 of record OMXR01000002.1, read on the forward strand.
CGCGCGTGTACACCCCCACGAGCGTGAGGATTGCCGCAAGCGAGAGCATGCCCGGAATGAGCGTTGCAAGCAGGTAGGCCGAGTAGTTGAAGTTGCTGTTGCCTGCAAGCAGCGCGTCGCTCCTGAGCGTGAAGAGCCGCTCGGAAGCGCCGCGTGCGCCGGCTCCGGCGGCCGAACTCTTTGCCGCGAGCCGCTCAAGGGAGATCGAGGCGAGCGCGCTCTTGATGTCGAACTCGAGCACCGTTGCGATCGCATAGTAGGTCTTGTTCAGATGCACTTCAATCGCGCTGCTCGGGCGGCCGGCATCGCGGTCCGCGGACCAGTTTTTCGGGAAGACGATGAGGCCGTAGAGCTTGCCGCTGGCGAGATCGTCGCCCGCCGCGGCCGCGGACGCATACCGCACGAAGCGCACGCTCGGGATGGCTTCAAGCTGCATGGCCGTTTCCCGGCTTGCGCTTGAGAGATCCTCGTCGGCCAGTCCCACGGGCAGCGAACGCATCAGGCCCTCGCCCATCACGAAAATCGTGAGTGCAACCCAGATGAGCGGCATCACGATGCCGGTGATGGCAAGCCAGGGATTGGTGCCGATCTCGCGCAGCTCCCGGGCCGCGCTGGAAAGAAGGGTGCGCAAGTAGTGCATTGCCTGCCGCTCCGGCCGGGACTTGCTAGCGCTCGACGATGGCGCTCATGCCGGGGCGCAGCTTCGTGCTCTCGCCGACGGGGCGGGCGCGCACCTCGAACGTGCGGATGTCGTAGCCGCTCGACTGGCGCGTCGAGCGCCAGGTGGCGTATTCGCCGCGCGGATTGATGAAGTACACGCGCAGCTTCACGCTCTGCGCAAGGGCGGGAACCTGTGCGGTGAACTCCGTGCCCACTTCGATTCCGGGCAGATCGTCCTCGCGCACGTTGAACACCACCCACTTGTCGGAGTGGTCGAGAATGCTGGCGATGGGAAAGCCGGCGGGAACGACTTCGCCCGCATGCGGCATCACGCGGGTGATTTCGCCCGCGACCGGGGCGCGCAGCTCGGCTTCGCGCGCAAGGCTGCTCACTTCGGCAACGCCTTGCGCGGCCTTCTCGGCCATGCTCGAAGCGGCGGCCTTCTCGTCCTTGCGCGCGCCCGTGCGCGCCATGTCGTACTGGCTCCTGGCGGCATTCCTGAGGTTGCGCGCGCTCAGCATGTTCGCGCGGGCTTCGTCATCCTTCTGCGCCGAGATGAGGCCTTCCTTGAAAAGCGAGTGCACGCGCTCGTACGTTTTGGCTGCGAGGGCGCTGCCCGCGGCGGCCCGCTCGTACTGGGCCTTGGCAGCGGCGATCTGCTCGCTTCTGGCGCCTTCGTCCACGAGGCGCGACTGGGCCTGGGCGGCATCCTGCTGCGCCTTCACCTGGCCGAGCTTGGCCTCAAGCTCTGGGATCTCGATGCGCGCGAGCACCGCGCCCTTTTCCACCCGGTCGCCTTCCCTGACCAGAATCTCGCCGATGCGGCCGGGAATCTTGGCGGCCGCTGAAATCGTGCGGGCGTCAACCATGCCCTGCAGGGGGACCCGCACGGGTTTGGCGGCCTTCCACAGGCCCGCCGCGACAAGGGCGCCGAGGGCGGCAACCACCAGGCCGCCGATGAGCAGCCCCTTGCTGCCCGCCGCGGTCTTCTCTGAAGTGTTCTGTGCTGTGTTCTGAGTGTCGGTCATGATTGAAGTGGGTGCTCGGAAAACTAGTTCTCAAGAATGTTGGCGCCGCTTGAAGCGGAAATCACGAATTCGTCCATGCGGCCCGCGATGGCGTGCAGCGTTGCCCAGGCAAGAACGAACTTGTAGGCGGCAACGCGCCGGGCAATTTCCGCGCCGATCAGCCGGGTGCGGGCGTCATCGAGGTCATTGGCCGTGGAAAGCCCCTCGGCGAAGGCTTTCTCGCGCATGCGCAGATTTTCGCGTGCGAGATCGAGCGTGGACAGCGTCAGGTTGTACTCGTCCCGGGACTCGACGCTCTTCAAATAGGCCGTTTCGATGCCGACGGCAATCTGGTTCTCCGCTTCGCTGCGGGCGGCCTGGGCCTTGTTCACAAGGGCCCTGGCCGAGGCGATGCTCGCGTTCCTGTCGTGGTTGTCCCAGAGCGTGAAGCGCACGCCGACGCCCGCAAGCCAGTCGGGCTCGGTGATCGCGAGATAGTGCCGGATGAGGTTCTTGCGGGCAAAGGCGTAGACCTGGGGCTGCCAGGCCGCGCGCGCCGCCGTCACGCCCTGTTCGGCCATGCGCCGCTTGGCGTCGATCGAGGCAAGGGTCGGATTGAAGCTCACGGCCTTTTTCTGCCAGCCGCTGAGCGTGCCCAGGTCTCCCGGCACGACGAAAAGCGGGGTGGAAAGCCGGCCCACGCCGCTCTCGCGCAGCATCCGCGCGAGTTCGGCCTCGGCCACCGTCCGGTCCGTGCGGGCGGCTGCGAGTTCGCGCCGCGCCTTGTCGCGGTTCACCTCGACCGAGAGGCGTTCGAGCTTGCTGATGAGGCCCTTTTGCTCAAAGCGCCTCGCTTTGGCGAGCTCCTTTTGCTGCTGCTCGAGCATTTCCTTGCGCAGATGCTCGACCGAGCGCGTGAGCTGCACGCCAAAGTACTTCTTTGCGAGCTCGGCATCGATGGCGTCGGCCTGCGCCTGTTCGTTCGCGCGGGATTCGAAGACGCTTGCTTCGCCCGCTGCGATCTTGGCCGAGATGGCTCCGCCCGTGTACAGCGGCATTTCCGCCGAGATCAGGGCGCGCGGGCCGTCAAGCTTGTCACGGAAGGTGAGCGGAACGGTGATGCCGTTCATGTGCAGGATCTGCGGCAGGGGGCCGGGCAGGGGGATGGTCTTTTCTCCAAGATCGATCTTCTTGCGGCCCCAGACCTGCTTGACGTCGATTTCGACCTTGGGGCCGTGCAGCGAGCGGTCGCTCTCGAGCTGCTGGGCGCGGTGCTCGGTTTCGGCGGCCTGGATCCGGATTTTGTCGGCGCGCTCGCGCGACAGGGCTCTTGCCGAGGCGAAGTCAAGCGGCGCGGCACTCTGGGCTGCTGCGGCCATGGATGCAAGGACGCACGATAGTGCGAGAACAAGTCGGCGCATGGAATAAAAAAATCGTTGCAAAACGAAAACAGGGAAAGGGCTCGCATTTTAGCGGCTGCCGTGAAGGTTGGCGGGACTGAAAATTGCTGATTTTTCAGATGCTGCTGTGTTTGCCGGGTTTTGCGCAAAGCCTGTCGTTATTCTAAAATCGAATAACGCAAGGAGCGGGGGGCTTCTTGCGCGAACTGTCCCGTGTCTTTCTGGAGAAATGAACATGAAAATATCCGCACGCAACTGCATCAAGGGAACCGTCGTCGCCATCAAGGAGGGGCCCGTGTCGACCGAGGTGACGATCGAGACCGCCGCAAAGGAGCGCATCGTGAGCTCCATCACGACGACTTCTGCCAAAAGCCTCGGGCTGAAGGTCGGCAGCCAGGCTTACGCCGTCATCAAGGCTTCCAGCGTGATGATCGCCGTCGACTGATCGCAAAATCAGCCGCTTTGGCGACTTTGACGCTCCCGCTTCAGGCCCCGTTTGCCCGGAGCGGGATTTTTTCTGCCTCGGAACGAGGAAGCGCACGAAATTTTTCGGCAAAATTGCGGGACGATGTAGCAACAGGGGGAACAGCCCGTGACAGTGAACAAGACACTCTTTGCGCTCGCACTGGGCGCGGCGGCCGCCATGACGATGAGCGTGAGCGAGCCTGCCTTTGCATATGCCTATCCGATCATCACCAAGACCAATACCGGACGCATCCAGGGCTTCACCAAGCAGGTGCTCGGCAGCGGCCGCCGCGTCGAGGTGTTCCTCGGCGTGCCCTATGCCGCGCCGCCCGTGGGCGATCTGCGCTTTGCGCCGCCCAAACCCCATGCCGAGTGGAAGGGCCTGCGCGACGGCTCGATCATGCCGCCCGCCTGCAGGCAGGCTTCGGGCGGCAGCGAAGACTGCCTGTACCTGAACCTGTACCGTCCGGCAGGCAAGGAGACGACGGACAAGATGCCCGTTCTGGTGTACGTGCACGGCGGGGCCAACGTGCGGGGCGCCGCCTCGGGCGTTGACGGCGCAAGGCTTGCAAGCTACTCGGATGCCGTCGTGGTGACGGTTCAGCACAGGCTCGGGGCCTTCGGCTTTCTGAACACGCCGCAGATGAAGAGCAACGAAGCCGGGAACCTCGCCATCTTCGACCTGAAGCAGGCGCTGCGCTGGCTGCGCACCAATGTGGACAAGTTCGGCGGCAATCCGGAGAACATCACGGTGATGGGGCAGTCCTCCGGGGCGACCAACGCCTGCCGGCTGCTCGTGGATTCCCAGGCGCGCGGGCTCTTCCACGGCGCCATCCTGCAGTCCGACGACTGCCTGCACGATGTGGATACGCCCGAGGAGAGCCGCGCCAGGTCGGCCGAGTTCATCAGGGAGGTCGGCTGCGAATCCGCGCCCGACCAGATGAAGTGCCTGCGCAGCCTGCCCGATGAGAAGATTGCCGCGGCAAGCCGCAAGGTTCGCATCTGGAATCCGACGTCCGCCACGAGCGCCGTCTCCCAGATCGCGGCCGGCAACTGGAATGCGGTTCCCGTGCTGCTTGGCGCAAACGCGAACGAAGGGCGCTCCGCGGGCCGTGCATTCCTCAATGCCGACGAGGAGCAGTACGAAGCCTGGGTGCGCGAGCTTGTCGGAGAGAGGAACGCGGGCAAGGTGCTGATGCGCTATCCGTCCTACAAGTACACGAGCAAGTACGCGATTCCGTACGTGATGGGCGACCTCATCACCGACAGCGGAATGCGCGGGCTGGGCGGCTGCACGAGCCTGGCGCTTGCGCATGCGTTCGTGCGCGGCAGGGTGCCCTCGCTCTACGTGTATGAGTTCCGCGACACCAAGGCCCCCATGAAGAACTCGGTCGAGGATTACGAGATGCTTGCAAGCCACGGCGCGGAGCTCTCGTACCTGTGGCCGGATACGGGGGTGCGCCAGGAGCTTTCGTCCCAGTTCACGGACAAGCAGCGCGAGCTTGCCTACCTGATGCGCCGCTACTGGGGCCGCTTTGCAAGGATGAAGAATCCGAACCACAAGCTGCTGCCGCGCTGGGAGAACTTTGACAAGTCCGGAACCGTTCTCGTGCTCTCTCCGGAGTCCGCTTCGAGCGTTCCGGTCTCCGAGCTCGAGGCCGCGCACAAGTGCTCGTTCTGGAATACGCTTCCGCTTGTGATGGGACGCGGAGACACGCTGCCCGAAAAGGCTGCGCCCGCACCCGAGGCTGCGCCCGCCCAGGGCGCCGAGGCCAAGCCCTAGCCGGGGAGAGATTCGCCCGCGCCTGCAGGTGCGGGCGGCCGGCCAGACAAAAGGCGTGCATTCTGCGGAATGCACGCCTTCTTGTTGAGCGGGAAGCGGGGCAGGGCAGCAGGGTCCTGCCCGCGCAACGCGGCTAGTCGTCGTCTTCGCTTCCGTCTTCGCTAGCGTTGCCTGCGGCATTGATTCCGACCTTGCCGCTTGCCTGATCGCTCATGCCCTGAGTGGTCGCCCTCAGGAAGTTGTACCAGTCGCCAAAGCCGAACTTCAGTCCGGGCATGTCGAGCAGGCCGATGCCCATCTTGCCGGCAAACTGGAAGGCGTCTTCCATGGAGCCCACCTTGTCGCTCACGACGTCGATCGTTGCGGAAACAAGGGTTCCGGGCTTGCCAACCGCGGGCTGCCCCGGAGAGTTGACCCTGTCGCCTTCGGGGTACAGGAGGATGACTTCCCTGCCGGCGGCGGTCGAGCGTGCGCGCAGGATGGCGGCCGCCTGATTGCGCACCTGCACCATCTGCTTGCCTGCCTCGGTGTCGGTCACCTTCTTGATCCTGTTGCGCAGCTCGGTGATCTGCGGATCCTCGTTTTCGCCGCCAAGCATGGGGCAGTCCGGGTCGGTGTAGCCCGTCTGTTCCCGGAGCTGCCTGATATCCGTGAGGTACTGCTTGTAGGCATCTTCGCCGATCTGCTCCTTGAGCTGCAGATACTGCTGGTGCAGGCCATAGAGCTCTTGGTCCTCCTCGGGACTCTTCAGGTAGGTGCCGATGTGCAGATCGTGAACCTCGTCCGTGGTGGGGCCTCCCACCTTGGGTTCGGTGGGACGGTTGACCCAGAGTTTGTCGAGCGGGTAGCCGAAGGCCCGGTCGATCTGGTTGTCAAACCGCTGCTGCTCCTTGGCCGCTTCTTCGAACTGTTTGAGCTTGGCGGTGGCATCGATGTGAATTGCGGTGAATTCGTCGATGTTTTCGCCGAGCTCCGGCCCGCGGTTGGCATCCGTGCGCCACTGCTCGACCTTTCCGGCGTTGGCCGGGATGTCGTACTCGAGGTGGGCGATCGATTTGTTGATGCTCTGCACATTGGGCGGCATGCCCCAGCCGCTCATTTCCATGATGTAGCCGCCGATCGGATCGGCGCCGCTTCTGGATCCGAGCGAGCACTGAAGCAGCCCCTCGGCCTGGGTGATCAGGATGTTCAGGTCCGTCATCGCATTGTTCAGGCGCATCTGGCTCTGGGCAAAGTTGATGATGGGGCCCGGCATGGCGACGCCTTCGCGCTGCAGATTGTTCATGAGCACCGTCATGCGGTCGCCCATTTCGCTTGCCTTGCCGCGCAGAAGGATCGGCTCGATCACCTCGTTCACGAGGCGGGTCTTGTCGGCCTTGAACTTGGCGAGCTCTTCGGGCGGCAGCAGATCCTCAAGCCCCTTCACAAAGAGGTCGACTGTCTTTCGCTTGACGAGATCCTTGTCCTCGGGCTTGACATTTGTCTCGTACACGCCGCCGTAGACGCAGGCCACGTTGATCTTGAAGAGCGCCGAGGTCTCCTTCTCGGTGAGGCTTGAGGCGTTGCCGTAGTCGATCATGGTGACCTTGGCGACGTCTCCGGGGACGTTCGGGTCGTTCGGCTTGATCATCAGGTTGCCGGCATGCAGGTCGCCGTGGAAGAAGCCTTCCTTGGCGAACAGGGCGTGGTCGAGCCATTTCTTGGACATTTCCGTGAGGCTCTTGTTGATGCTGTGCAGCTGCTGGCACAGGGCGCGCATCTCCTTTTTCTGGGCGAACAGCTCGGTGTAGTTCTTGGGCTTGTGCGCGCCGACCTCCTCAATCCTGGCCTTGATCCGGCTGAGGTACGCGTCCATCGATTCGCCCGGAGCCTGCGCAACGAGCATCGCGTTGGCCGTGGGGGCGACGCCATCAACCAGGCTCATGGTCTCGACGCGATTGGCGCTGACGCCGTCGTTGTAGACGCTCTGGCCCTTCGTGACGTTCGCGGCCTCAAGCGTGAGATCGAACTCCTTTTCGTACTGGCTGTACATGCCGAGGTACGTCTCCTTCATGCCGGGGATTCCCTCGGCGGCGAGCTTGAAGTGCTCGAGTTCGCGCTCGGTGCGCACCTTCACGTCCGGGCGGATCACCTTCAGGACGGCGCTGTAGGGCGGCTTGGCGGGATCGGACGGCGTGACGGTCACAAGGAATGCCTGGCCGACGGATGCGGCGCCGAGCGCCTTGTCGATCTTGATGCTGCGGATCGCGCCCTTGGAGTCGTCCACGAGCTGGACGAGCTGGGCCTGCACGAAGGCCGGCTCGATCGGGCTGAGGTTGGACTTCATGTCGGCGATGGCCGTCTTGAATTCCGGATCCATGCCCGGCATGTCGAAGTTCTGCAGGAGCTTGTGCATGAGCGGACCCGCGCCCTTGAGCATGGCGCCGAGCTGAGCCGTGGGCGCCGCCTCGTTCGTCGAGTATCGGCACATGGCGGCGATCATCGAGCGCCTGTCGATCTGGCGGCCGGCGTTGACTTGCTGGGCCAGATTGATCTGCTCGGGCGTTGCGTTCTCGGGCAGTTTCACGTCGCCAGAGAAGTAGCTCGAGAGCACGTTCTTCGTGAACATGCCCATGCCGGGCTTTTCAAAGTCATCGGTTTCGGCGGCCATTTCCGCCAGGCTCTTGCGGAAGTCGAAGTTGCTGTTTTCCGTGAGGAACTTGACCCACTCGCCAGTCTCACGGACCAGCGTGCTCTCCGCATGCTCGGGCTGGCCGTTGCCGGCGGGAACCGTGGTCTGGCCGGAGTACCATCCCATATGGGCTTCCAGGTTCTCTGCGCCCAGGTAATCAGCCAGGTAGTCGGCCGTGAGCTGGGTCTTGAGCGCCTCATCGAATTTTGCCCGCCCGGCAGGCGAGAACCAGTTGCCGGGATCGCTCACCTGAAGCTCCATGAATAAGGAATTGAGCGGAATAAACAGCTTGGTCACGAGGTTGTTCTTCGGTGTGAGTTCGTCCGAGTTTTCCACACGGTCCCCGTTAAGCTCCATGTAGGCAAGCATCGGCTCTTTGTAGGCCTTCCAGAGCTCGATGATTGCCTGAGCTATCTGCTTTGGGCGCTCGGGCGAGCCCTTGGGTGCGGTGACGAACTTGTCGAAGACGGCCTTCGGGTCGGTTTGCCACGGCTGGCCTGCCTGGGCGGCGTCCTGCTTGGCCTTTTTCGCGCCCTGCAGGGACACTTCAAGCTTGTCGGTGAGAAGCTTCTGGGCGTCCTTGGCAAGGGTTTGGGTGATCGTGTCAAGCACCTTGTCAAAAGATTCGAGAGTACTCGTGTCGAGCTGCTTGAGCGTGTTTTCGATGCTGCCGCCGCCTGCTTCCTGGATCACCCGGCACCGGGCAGTCAGTATATTCATCGCGGGTGCGAGCACGGCGCGCACGTTGCCGGGGAGCGAGGCAAGGGGCGAGGGTGCTCCGCTTGTGCTGGCGCTGAGCAGCAGCTGCACCGCATCCTGATGCTTGAGCAGGGTCTGCCTGATGCGGTTTGCGCCCTGGCCGGCATTCTTTTCGTACACGGTCGAATCGGACGGCATGAACAGGTCGGCCACGAGGTTGTGGATCTTCTTCTGATCCGGGGTCATGCCCTGCTGCGGATCGTGGTTCACGCTGCTGATGTTGGAGATGTCGGCCTTTTGCTGCACCTCACCGGGATTCTCGATCAGCATCCGGTTGATTTTCTGGATGGCGTCGGCCGCTTCGCGCGAGTTGATTGTGTCAAGCCGCTCGAAGGGATTGGACTTGATGTATTCGGCGATCTCGCGCTTTAATGCGGTTGCGTCCTTGTAGCCGCCGTCAAGCGCCTTCTCTGCGATCGTGCGCAGCTGCTTGGTGCCGATCATCCCGAGGTCCTTGGCGGGGATGCCGAGCTTTAACTCGATCGCCTTTTCGTAGACCTCGCGGCCCAGCTGGGAGCGGCCGGACTCGGCGCCCGAGCGGATGAGCGCGAGCAGGCAGTTGAGCGAGCCGGTGCCCTTGGTGAGATGGATGTCGACATTGTCATACAGATTCGCGTGCGCGATGATGTCCTCGCTCAGCCGGTCCGAGAGCGCCAGATTCATGTCGGCATCCTGCTCGCCGCCCTCGATCGGGGAGGGCTCCTCGTCATCCATGGCGATGGTGAGGCTTCCTGCGGCATCGCGGGTCACTTCGACAAAGCAGCCCTCGGTGATCTGAAAGCCCATCTTGAGCGGGGTGCCGGGCTGGCTTGAAGCGATCGCCGCGGCAAAGTTCACCGCGGCGCGGGTGACCCCGGTCATGGTTCCGGACAGAGGCTCCCGCGTGATCGGATCGGCGATCATGATCTGGGAGGGGACCTGGGTGCCCTTGATGATGTTGGAAAACGCGCTGAGGATGTCCTGCTTCATGGAGTTCTTGGAATCCTCGGCGGTGAGATAGTCGGTCGGGTTTTCCCGGCGGTCGATGCCGACCATACCCTGAAGATCGGCGAGCTTGTTGTCGGCGGAAACCTCGACGTCCGGGCAGTTGTTGACGGACACGAAGAGGTTGCCTGTTTCGTCAACGTTCACCTCAAGACTGCTGTTGCCGAGCGAGAAGCCGAGCGAGGTCGCCTTGCCCGGCTCGACGGTCTTGAGGGCGTCGCCGAGGTTGGCAATCGCCTTGGCGAAGATGGCCTTGGAGTTCCTGTCCTTGAAGCAGGTCATCTGGGAGGGGCGGATCTCTCCCCGAAGAACGCGTGCAACCAGGTTGGCGAGGCCCTGGTTGCGCGGGGACTCCTGAGGACCTGGCGCGGCCGGCTCGACCGCGGGCTGCTGCACCGGCTCGTTTTGGTTGACGGGCTGATTCTGGTTGACATTGACCGGATTGTTGACACCAACGACAGGAGGCATGGCGTGTCCTTTTCAAAATAAAAACTTCACTCTCGGAGCGCCTGGAGCCGCGAGCGCAATCGCAGGGCGGCGCAGGCAAGGACGATCCTCCCGGAGCGTCCTGAATATCTCGGAATTTTACCGCGTTACAGGGGCGGTAACAAACTCATGTCAGGATACGGAATACGGGTTTTCGCCCCTGTCCGCCCGGCCTTTTTCCGGACAGCAAAAACGGCCTCCCGAGGAGGCCGCCTGGGGCGTGAGGCGTTCGGATCGATGAGTAGCCGCCCGCGCTGCTGCCGAGACATTCCAGGTACTCAAGCCGTATGGCGCCCCCGGAATTTTTTTCCCCGTAAGCGAGCCCAAAGTTAGCTCATGCATCATCCCCATGCCAGCCGGTCGGCTGGCCGCGCGGATTTACGGCAACTTGCGAGCGCGAAAACAATCGCTAAAGCGCCAGAAGTCTCTCTCTTCTCCGGCGCGCTGCCGCGTGCTTTCTGAAGCACTTTTCGGGAGAAACCACATGACTGAGAGACTCACCCTGCCGCCCTGGACCGTGCTGCACATTCCGCATGACTCGGTGTTCATTCCTGCCGCGGTGCGCCGGAAATTCCTGCTCACCGACCCCGAGCTTGACCGCGAGCTCCTGCGCATGACCGACTTCTGGACCTATGCGCTCTTTGGAAACGGAATTGCACCGAGCCGCGCAGTCGTCGCGCCGGTGAACCGGCTTGTGGTCGATGTCGAGCGCTTTGCGGATGACGCCCGGGAGACGATGGCCGCAAGGGGCATGGGCGTGGTCTACACCGCGACTTCCGACAGAACGCAGCTGCGCAGCGCTCCGTCGCCCTCGGAGAAAAGGCGCCTGCTTGAAACCTGGTATGCACCGCATCACAGGCGTCTGACGCGCATCGTCGACGCGCTTCTTGCCCGGTACGGCAGGGCGTTCGTGCTGGACTGCCACAGCTTCGCTTCGCGGGCGCTGCCCTACGAAGAGAATCCGCACGGACGGCGTCCCGAGATCTGCATCGGCACGGACGGCTTCCATTCGTCTCCGCAGCTCGCCGCCGGCGCGCGCTGGTCTTTCGAGGCTGCCGGATTCGATGTCGGGCTCAACTCGCCCTTTGCAGGAGCTCTCACGCCGATGAAGCACTACCGGCGCGACAGACGGGTGAGCGCACTCATGATCGAAGTGCGGCGCGATCTTTATGAGGATGAGGCAAGCGGCGCGCTCATCGGTCGGTTCGGCGCGTTTTCCCGAACGCTCGTCGGATGCCTCTCCAGTGCTCTGCGGCAGGCTGACTGATAAGCCAGAGGAAAGCATCGCCCGGACGTGCTGGAGGCGGATAATCTTGGGCTCAATCGGGAAGGCTGAATTGAGCAGGTCGTTTTTTACGTTCGTTGAAAAGACGCGCAGGAAAGGTTCGGCCGGAAGTTTGAATCCATTGAGGTTTCGATATGGCCTGCTGTACGATTGTATGAACAAATGTACGACAGGTCGGATCCGTGATCAATGGCGCGGAAACACAAAGAGCGCAGAAGATCTGCGCTCTCGTGCGGAGGAGGAGACTCGGAGGCTAGCCCAGAGCCTCCTTGATCTTGGAAATGAGACCTTCGTCAGCGGGAAGCCACTGGACGGACTCGATCGTGTCCTTGGTGAGCCACTTGGCGGCTGCGTGCTCGCGCAGAACGGGCGTGCTCTTGTTGAGCGTGCACCAGAAGCAATCCATGGACAGGTGGAAGAGCGGATAGTCGTACTCGATGGTATCGATCAGATCGCCGATCGTGACGTCAACCTCAAGCTCTTCCAGCAGTTCGCGGGCCAGCGCCTGTTGCGGTGTCTCGCCGTCTTCAATCTTGCCGCCAGGGAACTCCCAGCCGCCGGTGAAATCACCGTATCCACGCTGCGTTGCAAAAATTTTGTCACCATCACGGATGATGGCAGCGACAACTCGAATTGTTTTCATAAAGCGGTCAGTCTGAGGTAATGAAATCGAACAGTTCCGGCTTGACGGGATTGTCCAATCGGTAGTTGATTTCAAAAGCTAGGTCATTTGAACCCATAATAGTAACCTGTTGAGGCTCTCCTTGGGTATGCATCTCGCCTAAAAAATAGAATTCCTTGGCAATTTTGTCGTCTTTGTTCTTGCGGACAAATAAATAAATGTGATTATCTTTGTCTTCAGGTGTCCTCTTGTAGATGTGATCGGCGTCTGAAGATGTGATTTTTCTCGGGTGCTTGGATAGAGCGATTAAGGTGGACTGATCGATAAAACGGTCTTCATATTTGATAGCGTCATCATCTTTGTTGTAGTTGATGAAGACAGGCAAGGTTTTTGTTTTCTTCTCATAGAAGTAGCCGCCGATGTTCTGAGCATTGGCGTTTTTTGGCCAATTCAGCAGTCTGCAGACATCCTCATAGGAATATTTTGCTCCCAGAACAAGATTGGTATCCTGGTATTTTGATGGATATAGTTTGTCATGACGATCAATGCCAAGATTGATGAGCTCATGGATATGTTCTAGAAATTCAATATTTCCTGTAAGCATTTTGAGAAAAGCACCGTTTAATGCAACTGATTCATCCGGAAGTTCTTTAATGAGTGTGGAAAATGAAAACTTTTTGATTTCTTTTTCCTGGCCAAATTTGTTCTTGAGAATGGCAAGAGAACTGAGCCAGTCTGCTTCATCGCACTTAATTTTATGAGATGATAAGGCAATATTTTTGAATTCTTCAAATGTCAAATGTCTTTTCCCGAGACTTGCCTTTTCTGTTAAGAGCTGCAGTATAAGAAGTTCATGAAGCCTTTTTCCGTTTGTCAATTTCAAGGATATGAACTGGATAATGTTTTCCTGGGCTGGAGAGAATCTGACTTTGTAAGAATCTTCATATTTTTTCAGAAAATTATAGTATGAAGAATACTTTTCGATATAGTTTGATATCTCTATTTCTCCATAGATATCAAAGTCTGACATCTTTGGGATACGGCCTAATTTGTTTTTGAGATTTGTATAGCAATCAAGTAGCAGGCGGTGCTCTTGTGTATTAGCTTTATCAATAGATTGGAAAATTCGCTTTCGAGATATCTGGTCGAAATAGATTGTTGACTGACCGGCAATGACACTGGTTCCTCGACTAACGTGTCTGCGTAAGTTGTCTTTGTTGTAGCTTCTGTCGCCACTTAGCGCAATGGGAATCAAATAGTTTTGACTGTAGTTTGAGATAAAGTCAATCACGACGACGAATTCTTTTCCTTCAGCCTTGCGCAATCCTCGACCTAGTTGCTGTGTGAAAACGATGGCGCTTTTGGTTGGCCTCAGAAGAATGACCTGATTAACCTCGGGGATATCAATGCCTTCATTGAAGATGTCAACAGTGAAAATATAATTGATTCGATCTTCGTATAAATCACTATCTTTGGATGCGACAAGTTTTGCTATTTGCAGTTCTCGCTCGTCCTGAGAATCTGCTCCGCTCAGTGCAACAGCTCGTTCTCCCAACTGACGGAATAGTGACGCCAGTTTTACAGCCTCCCTGTTTCTGCTGCAAAATACAAGACACTTAAGTCTGTCTCCGCTGAATCCGTAGTACTTTGATCTTTCTATAATTTTTTTTGCTCTTTCTTCTGCGGTAAGCAGATTGAATATTTTATCGTCATCAATTTCCTGATTGTTTTTGTCAAGACCTTCGACCTCAATGTCGGCAATTCCGAAATAATTAAAAGGGCAAAGCAAATTTTGACGCAGGGCGTCTTGGAGGCGGATTTCGTATGCTATGTTATGGTCGAATAATTTATATAAGTCATAGCCATCATTTCGATCTGGCGTGCCAGTCATGCCTAGCAGCATTTTTGGTTTGAAATAATCAATGACTCTTGTATAAGATTTTGCTGCCGCGTGATGGCTTTCGTCAATGACGATTAGGTCAAAATCGTCTGGCTTGAAAGTTTTTAAGGTTGTTTCCCTGCTGATGGTCTGCAGCGTTGCAAAAAGAAATTTCTTGCCGGATTCGTTTTTTGTTCCAGAGAGAATTCCGTAATCCGTCGGACTGCCGCCAAGTACTCGTTGATAGCTCACCAATGCGTGATGTGCAATTTGCTCGCGATGAACGATGAAGAGGAGCCGATTGGGGTGAAGTGATTTTGCCGCAAAGGCGGATGCGTATGTCTTTCCAGTGCCTGTTGCCGAAATGAGAAGAGCCCGATTCGATGTTTTGGCAATCTTTCCAATATTGGTAACGAATTGCTGTTGCATGGAATTGGGCACTAAAGTCTTCGCTGATTTGTCTGATGGACTTTGATGAAGTTGAATGCTTTTCCTGAATTCCTTGTTTTGATTGAATTCTCTTCTGTACTCATCTTTGACTGCGGAATATGGAAAAGTATGATCGTCTTCCCACAGAAGATCAAATTGATTTTTGATGGCCTGAGCAATTGAACCGCTATGGGTGCTAAAAAGTAGAATATTCCATTCGTGATTCGTGACAAGGGCATTCTCGGTTAAATTGGAACTGCCGACAATCAAATGGTAACAGCCCTCCTGCCCGAAAATATAGCCCTTTGTGTGAAAACCTTGTTTCTCACTGGTGCGGTACATCCTTAAGTCAATATTTTCAAGGCTGTCGAGTTTGTCGAGTGCGTCAGGTTCAGAGAAGGTGAGGTAGTCAGATGTGAGGATTTTTCCCCGTATATTGTTTTCTTTCAGCTCGTTTAGGGCGCCAAGTAAATCAGTTATCCCGCTTTTTCTAATAAAGGCAACGCTTAAATTAAACCATTTACAGTGTTTCAGTTCATCAAGGATGAGTTGCCTCAAAGAACTTTCTTCAGAGCCTTCTCCATACCGATTGAATATCAATTTTGGGTCAAAACTGTCATCCGGTTGCTGCGGACCAATGAATGCAGAGTGAGCTCCCTGCATAATGCGTTCGTGGATGCGCTCGTTGGTGATTTCGTTAGGCATCGCTACCTGTCCTGATATTGCTGATGTCTGAGCAGCTTACCAGGTGTTCGGGTTAGCCACAATGCGATATTGGGCGTGCGTGGCGTGGCAGGGTGCGGAGGCTGCCGGCTACAGGCTCTCCATTTTCTTCATCGCCCTGGCGATCTGTGCTTCTTCAGGCGTGAGATACCGGCTCGTCGTGCCGATCGAGGCGTGACCCATGGCGTTCTGCACCACGTTGATGTCCATCTGCTTCAGGGCGGTCGTTGCAAACGTGTGCCGCAGCCAGTGCGTGGAGCTGGCGCGCAGCTTTGCGGCGTCGGCCGCGGACTTTTCCTCGACATGCCGAGCGGCTTCCCGGAAAAAGTTGATGAGCGCTCGGTAAAGGCCTGAGCGGGAGATCCCGCCCGAGGGACTGCCGGGGCCCTTGCCCAGATTGGCAATGAGCGGAGTCTCGGGCGGGCAGTTCTCAACCGGGGGCAGGCTGCGCAGAGCAAAGTACGCATTGATGCGCGAGACAGCTTCGTCGGAAATCGGCAGGCGCCGGATCTTGTCGCCTTTGCCGACGATTTCAATGACGCGCATGTCTTCATCCCCGATGCGCCGCACGCAGATCCAGCCCGCGGACGCGTTCATCATTTCAGAAGCGCGCATGCCAAGGCCCTTGCCCAGGCTGAGGATCACCTCAAGCCGCGCCTTGGTCTGGGAATCCTTCATGCCTGCGAGGAATGACGTGATCTCCTTCCACTGCTCGGGGGTGAGCGAGCGGTCCGCAAAGGCCTTCGGCGCGCCTTCTCCGGGCAGCAGCCGCACCTTGGCTGAAATCTGGTCAAAGGGGCTGAAGCGCAGGTATCCGGTCTTCACGAGGAAGGAGAAAAGCAGCCGCAGGATCGTCATCGCGCCCTTTCTGCTTGAGGCGCTGAGGGGGCCGTTGAAGGGCCGCCAGGCGGGTGAAAGGCGCGGTTCGTTCTTCTTTCCGATCCAGGTCTTCTGCGGCAGGCGCCAGTGCCGCGCCCAGAGCGCCTCGTCGGTGCGGCCGAGCTCCTCGAGCCATTTGGGGTACTGAGCGGCCTCGGTTGCGGAAATCGAGCTCAGCGCCACGCCCATTTCCATCGTGCACCAGAGCAGGAAACGCTCGGCCTCCTTGCGGTACTGCGCGTTGGTGTTCGGATTCTGGGCCCGGGCGAGCAGCCACGCTTCGATGGCCTGCTTGTCGTTTTGCGCCTGGAGGGAATTGTCTTTGCCCCGGTTGGTGCCGAATTCGCCCGAGAGGGAGGAGGGCAGCGAGAGCTCCTCGAGGGTGGGGGTTTCGCGCCGGGCGGGAGCGAGGCTGCCGGCGGCCTCGCATTCGGTCTTTGCCGGGGCAAGGCCCGATGGGTAGAAGCGCTCGGTCACCTCGCCGATCTCGCCGGCGTTGTCGCGAAGCCATTCGACCAGGGCGAGGGCGTCCTCGCGCAGCACGCCGGGAAACTGCCGGTACCAGTTTCCGCCAAGGCTCGCGATGAGCTCGTAGAGATCCTCAAGCGTTGCGAGCCCCAGTGTTTCGAAGGGCTCGGCAACCCGGCGCACAAGCGCCGCGGGGATCGCGTCGGCAATGAGGTCATCGGGCTGGAACATCGTTTTACGGGGCGTCGAACCGCTGGTTGCGTATTGCTAAAATGAATCAGTTAAGCACGGGCAGAATTCAATGAAGATCTGCTTTGCCGCATGGTACAACGCTTTGGAGAGAACTGTGGGACTTGCAACAATCGACATTGTTTTTGAGGGAATGAGCTCGGGCTGCGCAACGGCGCAGAACCGCTCGGTTTCCGAAGCGATCATCGGGCTTGACTCGCTGCTCACGCACGCGGCGGAGGCCCTGTACGGCTCGATCGTTGATCCTGAGGTGGACGTGCGCCGCACGGCTGAGCCCGGGCGATATGAAGTGGATCTGGGCTTTCGCAGCAACATCGGCATGGCGCGGCGCGCATCGCTCAGCGACGTGCCGATGTACACCGATCCGCAGCCCGCGGTCGTGATGCGCGCGCTCGGTCTTTTTCCGCACGATCTGGCGGCCCAGGGCGAGGAGCCCGCAGAAAGGAACTGCATCGAGGGCGCTCTGCCGCTGCTTCTGGCGCTTGCCGGGCGCGAGGTGAGCCAGGTGTTCTTCGTGGGTGAGAGCGTGGACATCCGCGCCGGACTTCTCGGGCTCTTTCATGTGCCGCGGAGCACCTATCAGCTCTTTTGCAACCGCGAGGTCCGCTCGGGCTTTGCCGCGCTCGGAAAGGCGCTTGCCGATCCCGCGGTGGGCCGCGTGCTGATTCTGGACAGAGCCTCGGGCGCCGTGATCGCTGAGCTCACGGCAGCCGAAATCGGCCACCTGCAGATGCCGCCCGAGAGCGATGTCAAGCTGAGCGACGCCGTGGCGACCGTTGCGCTGCAGCTTGCCGATCCCGTGTTCCGCTCCGATGCGGGCTGGCTTTTCACCGATGGCTCCCAGAGGGTGTGCGCGAGGATGCGCGACGCGCGGTTTCTCACGCTCGTGGACAACGGCGTGGTGTCGCTTGCGCCCGGCATGATCATGATTGCAAGGATGCGCGTGCAGAGCACGCAGACAGCGGGCGGGCTTGTCACGGACTGCAGCATCGTCAAGGTGCTTGACGTGCGCGACGCAAGGGTGCACCTGCCGATGCCGGGACTGCCCTAGGCAGGAATCGGGCGAAGGGAGAGGGCTTTGGACTGGAAACGCCACCGCAAATTCTGGCGCGACGCCGCGATTGCCGCCGTGGTGCTCGGAGCGTGCCTCGGAGGGCTGTACGCAGCGCTGCAGGGCGGGGACATCTCGTCGATTTCAAGGCGTCTGGACGGCCCCAGAGAGGTCGGCCACTATTCGACTTTTGCAGACGTGGGCAAGAGTGCCGTGCAGCGGCCCGAGCTTCAGGTCGTGCACGATTCGTTCGGGCACACCAGGTTCTACTTCACCAAGCCCGTGCGCATTGCCTTTCAGGAAGTCACCGAGCGCACGGTCGGAGGCCATATCGCCGAGCAGACCAGGCGGCAGCTCTCGGCAACGTTCGGAGAGCAGAACCTGCAGTTCGTGACGCTGCGCTCGGCCGAGCTTGACGAGGCGGTCAGATCCCGGACGGTGGATTATGTGGTTACGACGGCGGCGTTTTTCACCGAGCGCGAGGTCTCGGAGCGCCTTCATCCCATCGCTTCGCTCATGACGGGCAGCGCAAACAGCCCGACCGAGGTCACGGGGGCGGTGTACTTCACGGCTGCGGGCAACGTCTCGATCCGGGATCCGGTTGATCTTGCCCACCGCAGAATTGCGGCTTTCTTTCCGAGCAGCTTTCCCGGGTTTCTGGTTCCGGAGCGCGATCTGCTCAGGCGCGGCGTGCAGATCGACCAGGCACTCTCGCATGTGACATTTTTCGGGCAGGATGCCGAGAAGGTTGTTCAGTCCGTGCTCTCCGGGCATGATGACGCGGGCATGCTGCCCGTGTGCGAGATCGAGCATCTGGTGAACGAGGGCAAGGTGAAGGCCGACGACATCAAAATTCTCGGAGCCCGGGCCGGTGCCCTCAAGAACTGCGCCTGCTCGACCGACCTCTATCCCTTCTTTTACTTTGTCGGGTATGAAGGATCGGATACGACGCTCACCAGGGCGATTTCGGCCGCGCTCTTTACCATGACGCGGACCGAGGATGGACTGGAGTGGGTGCTGCCGATTTCCAACCGCTCCGTCTACGACCTGTTCTTCGACCTCAAGATCGGTCCGTACGCGCACCTGGCCAAATGGACCGTGTCGCGCTTTGTGCGCGAGCAGAGCCGCACCCTCGCCGTGCTGGGCATTCTGCTTGCGGCAGTCGTCTTTTACATCGTCTCCCTGTCGGTGCTCGTGCGCCGGCGCACCACGGCGCTCCAGGCCGCTCTGGAAGAGCGCAAGAAGATGGA
Source organism: uncultured Sutterella sp. (assembly GCA_900315045.1). Taxonomy (GTDB): domain Bacteria; phylum Pseudomonadota; class Gammaproteobacteria; order Burkholderiales; family Burkholderiaceae_F; genus Duodenibacillus. Next base: position 20,971 of record OMXR01000002.1, read on the forward strand.
GATGCAGGCGATCGCTTCGCGCGACCACATCGCCAATCTCGAGCGCACGGGCATTGTGGGGCAGATGTCCACCATGATCGCCCATGAGCTCAAGCAGCCTCTCGGAGCGATCACGAACTTCGGCAACGGCCTGCTGCGGCGGATGCGCCGGGGAAAGATCGACGAGGCGACCTTCGAGCAGGCGCTCACCGAGATCGTCGACCAGAGCACGCGCGCAAGCCAGATCGTTGACCGCGTGCGGGGATACGCCAAGCAGCAGATTCCGGAGCTGCGCGTCGCGGACATGAGCGTGAGCGTGGAGCGGGCGATCGAAACGTTCCGCCGCTCGCAGCGGAGCGATGCGCGGCTCGTGACCCGGGTGCCGCCCTACCTCTGGGCCGAGATCGACGACTGGGAGATCGAGCTTGCCGTGCACAACCTGCTCAAGAACGCGGCGGACGCCGTCGCCGAAATCCCTGACAGGACGATCACGCTCAGCGTGCGGCCCGTGGAGCATTACTGGCGGCTTGCCGTTTCGGACAACGGCCCGCACCTCACGCAGCAGGACGTGGACCGCTTCATGCTGCCGCTTGTCACGACCAAGCAGCACGGCCTGGGGCTCGGGCTCTCGATCGTGAGCAGCATCGTCGAGCGGCACAAGGGCAGGTTCATCGGCACCGCCAACGAGGACCGGGGCGTGACGATCTGCATCGACATCCCGATCGCAACGGCCGGAGACGGCTCGAACGACAGGCTGTTCGGAGCCTGAATGCGCTAGAGCGTATAAGCGAAACACGATCAGCGCTTTTGCGCGCAATTTCCGGGTAAATTTGTGCTTTTTGCTGCGGTTGAACGCTGTTGATGACAGGACTTGTCAGCCGCGGTGCCGAGCCTTAAAGTATCTGGTCATCCGAATTCTGATATAGGAGTGCATCCGATGCTGTTCTCAAAATCCTCTGACCGCGCGCAGACTCTGCGCCAGGCCGCCTCGGCCGTTCTTGCCTTTGCGCTTCTGACGGCTTCCTCGCACATCGCTCTGCCCGTGGGTCCCGTGCCGATGACGATGCAGACGCTGGCGGTCACGCTGGTCGGCGTGTGGCTCGGTGCCCGAGCCGGCGCCCTCGTGGTGGCCCTCTGGGTTGCCGCAGGATTTTCGGGGCTGCCGCTCTTTGCCATGGGCAACGGCGGGCTTGCCGCCATGATGGGGCCGACGGCCGGGTTCCTCTACAGCTTCCCGCTCGTTGCGGCGGCCGCTGCGTACCTTGCCGGAAAAGGCGGACTCGTGCGCGTGTTTGCGGCGATGCTCGCGGCAAACCTGCTTTGCCTTGTGATCGGCTCGGCCTGGCTCATGATGTCCATGGAGCCCGCCCGTGCGATTGCCGTAGGGGCGATGCCCTTCGTGCCGGGCGCATTCCTGAAGAGCTGCCTTGGCGCGCTCATCGTGAAGGCTGCGGAGCTGCACGCAGGCAAGTAGTTCTGTTCGAAATCTGCTGAACTTCGCGCAAGGGCGGCCATTGGCCGCCTTTGCCGTTTCGGGCGGGGGCGGCCGATTCTTTGGGATGGGGCATCCGGTCCGGCTGGCTGCGGATCCGTTCAGTGGAAGCGTGAAGAGCGCTGGCTGGCAAAAAACGTTTGCTTTTGAGGAGTTCTCAGTATAATAATGTCCTTTTCGTGCGTGCCCCGCACGCGCGGCAAGGGAATGGAGCCCCTCTGGAGAAGGCTCCCCGGTTTTTTTATCGACCGGACTGCAGGGTCAGGACCGAAGCATCTGGCTGGCCGGCGGGTCCGGGATTTTTTCATTTTTATAAAGATAGTTGCGATGACTGAAAATGTTGAAGCCGTGAAGGCCGAGGAAACTGTGAAGGCTGAGGCCGCCGAGCCCGCCAAGAACCCGCTCGAGAAGAGCGTGACGTTCACCGTGAGCGCCAAGGCACTGCGTGAGGGTACCGAAGCCGAAATCAAGCGTCTGGGCAAGAAGGCCAAGATGCCCGGCTTCCGTCCCGGTCATGTTCCGGCCGCCACGGTCCGCGCCATGTACGGCCAGCAGGCTTACATGGACACCCTCAACGAGCTGCTCGGCAAGGCCTACGAGAAGGCCGTTGAAGATGCCAAGCTCGCCGTTGCCGGCCAGCCCCAGATCAAGCCCGAGCAGACCGCCGAAGGCGAGGATCTGAAGTTCACCGCCACGGTCGAGTGCATGCCCGAGTTCGATCTGCCGGCTTTCGACAAGATCGAGTGCAAGCGCTATGTGTGCGACGTGACCGACGCCGAAGTCCAGAAGACGATCGACATCATGGTCAAGCAGCGCGCCAAGTACGAGGCTGAAGAGGGCCGCCGCGCCCAGGCCGAGGACCGCGTGACCGTCAACTTCAAGGGCACCAAGGAAGGCGTCGCCTTTGCCGGCGGCACCGCCGACGGCTTCGTGTTCATCCTCGCCCAGGGCCAGATGCTGCCCGAGTTCGAGACCGCCGTGACCGGCCTTGCTGCAGGCGAGAAGAAGAGCTTTGATCTCACCTTCCCGGCCGAGTACAGCGCCAAGGATCTCGCCGGCCAGACCGTCCAGTTCGAGGTCGAGGTCGTCAAGGTCGAGAAGCCCCTGTATCCGGCTGTCGATGACGAGTTCGCCAAGAGCCTCGGCCTTGAGAGCGCCGAGAAGATGCGCGAGGAAGTCCTCAAGAACCTGCAGCGCGAAGTCAAGGCCCGCGTCACCAACCGCACCAAGCTCGAGGTGATGGATCAGCTCACCAAGCTTGCCACGTTCGCCCTGCCCAAGGCCCTGGTTGCCGACGAGCAGCAGAACCTGGCGAACGCCGCCGCCCGCGACATGGCCGCCCGCGGCATGGATCCGAAGAAGATGCCCAAGCTCCCGCTCGAGATCTTCGCCGACCAGGCTGACAAGCGCGTGCGCCTCGGCCTGCTCGTCTCCAAGCTCGTTGCCGAGGAAAAGCTCGCCGCGACCGAAGCTGACGTCAAGCCCATGGTCGAGGAGGTAGCTTCCGCCTACGAGAATCCCGAGAGCGTGGTCGAGCAGATGATGAAGGATCGCGCCGCCGTTGCGAACATGTACAACCTCGCCACCGAGAACAAGGTGGTCGAGTTCGTGCTCGGCAAGGCCAAGACCACTGAAGAAAAGCTTGCCTTTGACAAGCTGATGACTGGTGCTCCCCAGTTCTAATCGGACCGGAGAGCTGGGAATGGTCCGCCTTTGCGGCGGACGTTTCCCGAAAGCCTGAAAAGAAGCGGGAAAGGGAGGCGTGCTCCCGGATTCCCGCTTTTTTCGTCAACAAGGAAGGGATTTTTTATGAACGGCATTCAGAACACTCTGATCCCCATGGTGATTGAGCAGAGCGGGCGCGGCGAGCGCAGCTTTGACATCTATTCGCGCCTGCTGCGCGACCGCATTGTCTTTCTGAACGGAGAGGTCAATGACGAGAGCGCCAATCTTGTGATTGCCCAGATGCTGTTTCTCGAGAGCGAGAATCCCGACAAGGACATTTCGCTCTACATCAACAGCCCTGGCGGCAGCGTGTATGCGGGACTGGGCATCTACGACACGATGCAGTTCATCAAGCCCGACGTGCAGACGATTTGCGTGGGACTGGCGGCCAGCATGGGCGCGTTCCTGCTTGCCGCCGGTGAGAAGGGCAAGCGCTTTTCGCTGCCCAACTCCCGCATCATGATCCATCAGCCTTCGGGCGGCAGCCGCGGCATGGCCTCGGACATCCAGATCCAGGCCAATGAGATCCTCGACCTGAAGGGCAGGCTCAACGCCATCCTTGCCGAGCGCACCGGCCAGAGCATCGAGCGCATTGCCGAGGACACCGACCGCGACAACTTCATGAGTCCGCAGCAGGCCCTCGAATACGGCCTCATCGACCGGATCTACACCAAGCGCGGGGAGCAGTAAGCCATGGACGACTATTCCGACAAGGACAACATCCGCTGCTCGATTTGCGGGCGGATCAAGGCCGACTGCGGCGACGTGATCGACACGGGCCGCGGCATCTATGTGTGCGAGCGCTGCATCCGGGGGCTCGCCCGCGCGCTCGGCACCGACAAGGGCGAGGACGCAGCCGGGCAGGCCGAGGAGAAGGAAGCGGCTGCTGAGCAGCGGATTCCGACGCCCCAGGAGCTATACAGCCATCTTGACAGCTACGTGATCGGACAGCAGCGGGCCAAGAAGATTCTCTCGGTTGCCGTCTACAACCACTTCAAGCGCCTTGCCAACCGTGCCGGGACGGACGGCGCCGATGCGGTCGAACTGCAGAAGTCCAACATCCTGCTCGTCGGGCCGACGGGCTCGGGCAAGACGCTCCTTGCTCAGACCCTGGCGCGGGTGCTTGACGTGCCCTTTGCGATTGCCGACGCAACGACCCTCACTGAAGCCGGATACGTGGGCGAGGATGTCGAGAACATCATCCACAAGCTCGTGCAGGCTGCAGGCGGCGACGTGCAGAAGGCCGAGCGCGGCATCGTGTACCTCGATGAAATCGACAAGATCGCCAGAAAGAGTGAGAACCCCTCGATCACGCGCGACGTTTCGGGCGAAGGCGTGCAGCAGGCGCTTCTCAAGCTCGTCGAAGGGACGGTGTGCAACATCCCGACCTCGGGCGGCCGCAAGAACCCCCGCGGGCAGATGACCGCCGTCAACACGGCCGACATCCTCTTCATCTGCGGCGGCGCGTTCGACGGCATCGAGAAAATCGTCCGCCGCCGTTCCGTGAAGAGCGGCATCGGCTTCGGAGCAGTGGTCCAGAGCGAGCACGACCAGACGCTCACGGAGCTTTTCGAAGCGGTTGAGCCCGCGGACCTTGTCAAGTACGGCCTCATCCCCGAGCTCGTCGGCCGCCTGCCCGTGATCGCCGTGCTCGAGGAGCTCACCGAGGAGGCGTTCCTGTCGATCCTCACGCAGCCCAAGAACGCCCTGGTCAAGCAGTATCAGGCGCTCTTTGACATGGAAGGGGTGGAGCTCGAGGTCACCGGGGACGCGCTCAAGGCGATTGCCCGCAAGGCGATGGCCCGCAAGACCGGAGCCCGCGGCCTGCGCTCGATTGTCGAGTCGGCGCTTCTTGACGCCATGTTCGAAGTTCCCGCCCGTCCCGAGGTGGGCAAGGTGATCCTCACGGCCGAGGTGATCGACAAGGGGGAGAAGGTGCAGTTCGTGAACTGCCCGCGCAAGCCCAGGGAAAACCAGGACGGCCCGGGCGCGGCCTGAGCCGGCGGGCGCATCCGGGCACGATCAGGCTGAAATTCGAGCCGATCGTGCCGGGACTGCTGCCGGCATGCGCGTACAATGCGCCTTCCCTTCAAAGAATTTTGCCCTCCGGAGCAGGCTCCGGAATTTCTTGTCCTCCCTTGAAAAAGGGAGGCGAGACCCCCATATAAATGACTCCCAGATCTGTTTTTTAGAGAGTTGAAACCAAAACCCATGAGTGAATCCAGAATTCCCGCTGTCAGCATTGTTCCCGTTTTGCCCATCCGTGATGTGGTTGTGTTTCCGCGCATGGTGCTGCCGCTGTTCATCGGCCGCCAGAAGACGATGCGCGCCGTGCAGTCCGTGATGCGCGGCGACAAGAGGATTGTTCTCGTCACGCAGCGTGACAGCAAGACCGACGATCCCAAGCCCGCGGATCTGTATGAGGTCGGCACCCTGGCAAGCATTCTGCAGATGCTCAAGCTGCCCGACGGCACCATCAAGGTGCTCGTTGAGGCGCACGCGCGCGTGCGGCTTGAGGACTGCGTCGAAAACGACGGCATGCTCGGCTGCAAGGCCGTGCGCCTTGAGACCGAGAGCGGCACGGGCCCCGAGGTGGAGGCCCTGCGCCGCACCGTGCTGCAGCAGTTCACGGCTTACGCCAAGCAAGGCAAGAAGATCACCGAGGAGGTTCTGAGTTCCATCCGCAGCCAGACCGATCCGGACGCGTTCTCCGACGCCGTGAGCTGCCATCTTCCGGTTTCGATTGCCAATCAGCAGAGCGTGCTCGAGCTTGTCAAGCTTGACGAGCGCCTCACCAAGCTGCTCAAGCTCATCGAAGGCGAAATCGACATTCTGCAGGTCGAAAAGCGCATTCAGGGCCGCGTCAAGAAGCAGATGGAAAAGAGCCAGCGCAACTACTACCTGAACGAGCAGATCAAGGCGATCCAGAAGGAGCTCGGGGGCGAGGAGTCCGTTGCCAACGACGACCTTGACCAGTACAAGCAGAAGATCGAGGCCGCGGGCATGAGCAAGGAGGCGCGCGAAGCGGCGGAGAACGAGCTGCGCAAGCTGCGCATGATGCAGCCGATGAGCGCCGAGGCGACCGTGATCCGCACCTATCTGGACACGCTGATCGAGCTGCCCTGGAAGAAAAAGAGCCGCGTGTCGACCGATCTGGCCAAGGCGGCCAAGATTCTTGACGCCGATCACTGGGGCTTGGAAAAGGTCAAGGAGCGCATCCTTGAGTATCTGGCTGTGCAAAAGCGCGTGGACAAGGTCAAGGCTCCGATCCTGTGCCTCGTCGGAGGCCCGGGCGTGGGCAAGACTTCGCTCGGCGAATCGATCGCCCGCGCGACCGGCCGCAAGTTCGTGCGCATGGCCCTGGGCGGCGTGCATGACGAAAGCGAGATCCGCGGCCACCGCCGCACCTACATCGGCTCGATGCCCGGCAAGGTGATCCAGTCGATCACCAAGGCCGGCGTGCGCAATCCGCTCTTTCTGCTGGACGAGATCGACAAGCTCGGCCGGGACTACCGCGGCGACCCCGCGGCGGCGCTGCTCGAGGTGCTCGACCCCGAGCAGAACCGCACGTTCCAGGATCACTACGTGGACGTCGAGTTCGACCTCTCGGACGTGATGTTCGTTGCTACGAGCAACAGCTTCAACATTCCGCCGGCGCTTCTCGACCGCATGGAGGTGATCAACCTGTCCGGCTACACCGAGGATGAGAAGATGCATATTGCCGAGGAGCATCTCATTCCCAAGCAGCGCGAGCTGAACGGCGTGAAGCCCGAAGAGGTCGACATCGAGCCCGATGCGATCCGCGACATCATTCGCTACTACACGCGCGAGGCCGGCGTGCGCGGCCTTGAGCGCTCGATTGGCAAGATCTACAGAAAGGTCGTGCGCGCGGCCGATCTCGGCCAGGAGTCCAAGGCTGAAAAGCCCGAGGGCGAGAAGCCCGAGCAGGCCGCCAGGACGAAGGGCCGCAAGAAGAGCGCCGCCAAGGCCGTTGTCAATGCCGAGAATCTCTCCGAGTACCTCGGCGTGCGCAAGTACACCTACGGCATGGCACAGAAGGAGCCGCAGGTCGGCCAGGTGAACGGACTTGCCTGGACGGAAGTGGGCGGCGACATCCTGACAGTGGAAGCCGTGGTCTTCCCCGGCAAGGGCGTCGTGCAGCGCACGGGCTCGCTCGGCGACGTGATGAAGGAGAGCGTGGAGGCCGCGCGCAGCGTGGTCAGGTCCCGCGCGGCCAAGCTCGGCATCGCTGCCGAGGCCTTCGGCAAGACCGACTGGCACGTGCACTTCCCCGAAGGCGCAACGCCCAAGGACGGGCCGAGCGCGGGCGGAGCCATCACCACCGCGATCGTTTCGGCGATGACCAACATCCCGGTCCGCCCGGATGTTGCGATGACCGGTGAAATCACCCTGCGCGGCGAGATCCTCGAGATCGGAGGCCTGAAGGAAAAGCTGCTCGCAGCGCTGCGCGGCGGCATCCGCAAGGTTCTGATCCCGCAGACCAACGTCAAGGATCTTGCCGAGATTCCGGACAACGTCAAGCAGGGGCTTGAGATCGTTCCCGTGCGCTGGATTGACGAGGTGCTGCAGGAGGCGCTTGTGCGCCAGCCCGAGCCCCTCGCCGAAGAAGAGCCCTCCAAGGCGGCGCCGATTGAAATCAGCGCTCCTGCCGCGCCTGCCGGGACGGTGGCGACGCACTAGCTGGACTCCGGCAGAAGGCAACTCCGCCGATACGGCAAAAGCCCGGATCGGCGGAGAGTTCCCATGCAGATCATGGGGACTGAGTTTTCTCGCTATACTTGCGCGAGTGCCGCGGCTTCATTGGGCTCAAGAGCGGCGTTTTTTATTCCGGGGATGCTTTTGGCACCGTCTTTTGCTGTAAGATACCCAAAGTTCCCAAAAGCGGATTGAGAACGTTTGTCCCCTGTTCAAGGCAGGGGGCGATGTTTGTTGTTTAACCTTCTTTAAAAAGGAGTCGGCGTTGGCTGGTGCAGCAGCTTCAGCAGACGCTCTACGTGAATATGAACAAGAACGAACTCGTTGAATTCATCGCCACTGCGGCTGACATTTCCAAGGCAAAGGCGGCTCTGGCTCTTGATGCCTTCACCGTTGCCGTGACCAATTCCCTGAAGAAGGGTGAGGATGTGTCCCTGGTCGGCTTCGGCACGTTCTCCGTTGCCGAGCGCTCCGCCCGCAATGGCCGCAATCCGCTGACCGGCGAATCGATCCAGATCGCTGCCAGCCGCGCTCCGAAGTTCCGCGCTGGCAAGACGCTCAAGGATGCTGTAAAGTAAGCGCCTTCGCTTTCAGGCTAGCGGGTGCTTAGCTCAGTTGGTAGAGCGGCGCCCTTACAAGGCGTAGGTCAGGAGTTCGAGCCTCTTAGCACCCACCACCACTAGCCGATATAGCCAGTCAAGCCCTGTTTTATACAGGGCTTTTCCGTATCTGCTTCCGGCATATGCGGGCATGGCCAGCACCTTTTGGTGGTGATTTGGTGGTGGTCGGAGAGCAACATGGCTTCAATGACGCTGTCCGGTAGAGGCCTGTTCAAAACTGACGGTCATTTGCTTTGTCTCCTAGAATGCGTAGAAGTTTCTTCAGGGGTTGATATGGCTATTCAGTTCCACCCGGACAGGGGTGATGTGTTGATCTGTGATTTCTCCGACTTCAAGGCGCCGGAGATGACCAAGCGACGGGCCCGTGGTAGTTCTGAGCCCTAAGCGGCGTCACGGGCCTGATGTGGTGACGGTTGTTCCGCTCAGCACAACGCCTCCGAATCCGCAGCAGATCTGGCACTGCAAGTTGTCGCTCGCTCTGCCGGATCCATACAGTGCGTTGACTCACTGGGTGAAGGGAGATATGGTTTACTCGGTGGCGCTCAGGCGACTGAATTTGTTCAAACTCGGGAAGGACGACAGCGGAAAGCGCCAGTACGAATACGTTTCCTTGACTACTGAACAGCTGGCGGACGTGGAGCAGTGTGTCCTGAATGGTCTCGGTTTTTACGAAGAGGCCAAAAGGATTAGGCTTGCTGAAGCAAAATCGTGTTGATTTGGTTAACATAGTGTCGTTCCCGCTCTGAATGCATCGCGATGCGTTTAACGGGCTTAAGTCCTGCCTCCGGCAGGCCTCTGCGGAGTCGAGATTGCAATCGCCCGCTGTGACTTTCGGGCCCCACTGGCGCAAGCCTCTGGGGCTTTGCTTTGTCAGGAGCTTCCTCTTTGCACCCTCCTAGCGTGTTACCGCTCGCAAGTAAGCGGCTGCTTCCGGCCCGTGCTGCGCCTCAGCCCTGGCGATGAGTTCAGCCTTCTCAGCCTCAGACATCCACCAGAGCGCGGGCGCCGTGGCGATCTGGAAGGCAACCAGGGCGGCGGCAATGGCCGCGACTGCACAAGCGAGGCGACACGGGCTGGAACGGATGCGCCCGAAGAAAAGACGCCCTAACAGCTGCAAACCATGGGGCAAGATGTCCCCAGGTGATACACTGTCCGAAACGGGCGGTCAGCCGTTTACAACTTGAAAGCAGCTGTCATCCGATTTGAGCCAGCACCGATGATTTTTTGGTGGTGGTTTTCCTGCAAGGCAATGATTTGATTTCGGAATGCCTTGCTTTTAGCACCCACCACCACTAGCCGATATAGCCAGTCAAGCCCTGTTTCTTGCAGGCTTTTTCGTATGTGTCTCATAGGGGATCAAGGAGATATCGTGAAACAGACTCTTGTTCTCGGAAACATTATCACCATGGATCAGAAGCGGCCCTTTGCCAGGGCTGCACTCGTCAAGGACGGCGTTTTTGCGTATATCGGGGAGGCCGAGCAGGCAAGGAAGCTTGCCGATGCGGATGCGCAGGTTCTCGATTACGGCGAGCATTTCGTTTACCCGGGGTTTCTTGAATCGCATTGCCACGGTCATTTTGCCGGCGATCGTCTGATCGGGCAGGCCAATCTCGCGCAAGTCGGCCTCACCGACTATGACAAATACCGCGAGATCATCAAGGAATTCATTGCGAAGAATCCGCATCGCACCTTCTACATGGCTGCAGGCTGGGTCGAAAATGACGAGTACGTCACCAAGGCGTATCTGGACGGGATCTGCCCGGACAAGCCTCTGATCATGCAGACCGGCGGCGGCCATTCCATGCTGCTCAATACGAAGGCTCTCGCATGGATCGGCATCGATGCGGCGTACGCGAAGAAATACGGCTATGACATGGTCCATGTGGACGAGAAGGGCGAGCCGGACGGCTACATCTGCGAAAACCCGCTGATGGATGTCATTGCCAAGCTTCCCACGACGGTGGAGGACGGCAAGAACTATCTGCTTGCCTGGCAGGATTTTGCCCTCAGCAACGGCTATACCGGAGTCGCCGACGCCGGCTCGGAGCTTTTCTTCCGGGACTCTCCCAGGGCATATTGGGAGCTCGAAAAGGAAGGAAAACTGAAGCTGCGCACCTACGCCTATCTGCTGGCTCCTGACAATGTCGAGGACCCGAAGGCGGAGGTGGCCCGCATTGCCGCGGATCGCGCCAGATACGGCGGCGAGTATTTCCAGGTCGTCGGCGTCAAGGCCTTCCTCGACGGCGTGACCGAGGCGCACACGGCCTGGCAGAACCAGGACTATCTGGATCAGCCCGGCTACCACGGCGTCGAGCGCTTCAACGATCACGACAAGATGGTGAAGCTGATCGCCGAGGCGGACCGGGAGGGGCTGTCCGTGCATGTCCATTCCGAAGGCGGCGGCGCAACGCACTTCATGCTGGGCTGCATTGAGGATGCGGAGAAAATCACAGGGGATCTGGATCAGCGCAACGTCCTGGCGCATCTGCACTTCGTGACCGATGAGGATGTCCGCCGCATGGCGGCAACGGGCTCCATACCGGCGGTTGCGCCGCTTTGGACGGCGGAGGTGCCGGGCGGCTACGACATCGAGGTCTCGTATGTCGGAAAGGAACTGGCGGAGAACTCCTATCCCATCAAGTCATTCTTCGATGCGGGCGCAAACGTGGTCTTCCATTCGGACTACCCGGTCTCGCCGCTGATGAACGTCAAATACAGCATCTATACGGCCGAAAAGCGGCACTATCCCAAGGAAGTGCTGGGCGGCATAGACAAGCCGCACAACATCAAGGAGGCCATCACCCGCGAGCAGTCGCTGCGCGCGATGACCATCAACGTTGCCCGCCAGTGGCGTCAGGAGCATCGCATCGGCTCGATCGAGTACGGCAAGCTCGCCAATATGACGGTGTTCGATTGCGACTTCCTGCATGACGACATCGAAAAGGTTGCGCAGGCAAACATCATCGCTACCATCGTGGATGGCGAAGAGGTCTATAAGGCATAGAAGTGCGCGGGTTCCCGTGTCCGCAGCGGAGAATTTTCGCGGATGAGCTCGGCTTGCACTTTTGTGCAAGCCGGCTGCCGCTGCAAAAAATCTCGCAAATCAAGGTTTCGTATTAGGAGTTTTCTACGGAAACCAAAGAAAACTAACGTCAGAAAACTACGTGAATCAAGCTCTTTGCACTGAGTCCGCAATCCTGCCCCGCTTGGTCGGGCGGAACTGCAGGGAAGAGGGCGGCGGGCGGAAACGCCCGCCCCGGCTGAGGCTTAAGCAGATGCCGGCAGAGTGTCCGATCGGGAGCAGAGCCTGTGGCATACTTCTGCGCGAAAGACCGCGCACGGAGCGGCAATGGCAGTGCTGGCAATCCGGACTTTTTCCCAGAACGTACAGGAGAGATGCCTATCATGGAATTTGCAGAAACACTCAGGGCAAGACGAAGCATTCGGTACTTCAAAAACGAAACTGTTGATCCGGCGCTGCTGACGCGCATCGTTCAGGACGCTTGCCTGGCGCCGAGCTGGGTAAATGCGCAGGAGTGGCAGGTGTGGGCTCTGACGGGCAAGGCGCTCGAAGCGTTTCGAGCTGAGCACTCCAGGCTCGATCTGGCAGGCGTCAAGGGATACAGCGAGACCAAACCGGCGCATCGGGAGCAGTTCTCGGCCATGGCTCAGGAGAACATGCGCACGTTTACTGAGAAGCGGAAAGATGCGGGCCTGGCCCAAGTCAAGCTCGAAAGCCAGGCTTGGCTCTTTCACGCTCCCGCGGTGCTGTTCCTGACAGTGCCCAAGACTCGCGGGGACTTTGCCATCTTTGATCTGGGCGGCTTTGCCCAGACGCTCATGCTGGCGGCCGCCGACAGGGGAGTGTCCTCGGTCATTGCCTACAACCTTGTCAAGTATCCGGATGTGATCCGCAAGTACGTTCCCATCACGCAGGACGAAGAGATCGTCATCGGCATCGCCCTTGGCTATGCAGCACCCCATCCTCTCAATGACTTTCACTCCACGCGGCGGGGTGTCGATGACATCCTGCACATCGTGCAAGAGACGACTTGACGCAGCGCCGCCGACGGCCTTGAGCTGAACAGGATTCCGAACCGCATGGAATCCTGTCCGGTCGCCATGGCGATGAAGCGGCGGCAACTCTTCCGGGAGGAGATCGACCTCCGGCTCTGCGAGAACAAGCGAGAGTTCTGCGTTTACTCGCTGGCGGTCGGGACGGAGATCCCGGCCGGCTGCACTCCCATTTTTGACTTTAGCTCGTGCTTGTCCCGGTACATGTCCTCGTCGGCCCGCCGCAGGACGTCATCGATCGAGTAGTCGATGACGGGATCGAAAACCGCCAGGCCCACGGCGATGCTCAGGAAGTTCTTTTCCGTCCGGACTGCGCCGAAGAGCTCCGGCTGCCGTGCCCTGAACTCCCGGATCATCTCGTCCTTGCGGCTAAGCGCCTCACCCGTGAGCAGCGCGGCAAACTCGTCGCCGCCGATCCTGAATGCCGCGCAGTCCGGGAACGTGCTGCAGATGAGACGGCCCGAGGCCTTCAGGTACTCGTCGCCGATGCAGTGTCCGTGATTGTCGTTGATCTGCTTGAGATTGTTGCAATCGAACATGGCCAGGGCAAAAGCCAGGCTCTCTCCCTTGTCAAGGCGCGCCTGAAGCTTCTGGACGCAGCGGGCGTAGGCGCTCTTGCTGCCGAGCTGCGTGAGCGGGTCGGTGAAGGCGATTCTCTGGGCGGCCACCAGATCCCTCAGGTGGCGCTTTTCGTTCTCGAGCGCCTTCTCGAGCTCCAGACGGTATTCGTTCTTTTCCTGCTCGACGACGAAGGAGCGGAGCAGGCAGCAGCCGAGCATGTAGGCAACGGTGTACAGGGGCAGGAGCGGGAAGAAGATCTGGATCGAGATGAAGAACAGCATGATCAGCCCGGAAAGGCCGATCGTATAGTGCCTCGCCCTGACGCGGTCTTCGGTTCTTGAGGCCGTGATCAGAGCATGGATGACCGTGAGCAGGAGCAGCGCGATCAGCGCCGCGAGCAGCGCGTAGCGGGCAGGGCCCACCTGGTAGCCCCCTCGCTCGTCAAGCCAGAACAGAACCGGATGCACGAAGTTCACGAGCACCAGTGCGAACGTGCCGGCGAAGAAGGCCCAGCCTGCGCCCGGCAGAATTCTCCGGAACGCGTTGTCCCGGTCCAGGTATTCGACGACGTACTGGGTCCAGAAAAGCACGCTCGCGGCCAGCGCTCCGAAGTAGAACGTCACCTCGGCAAAGAGCAGCGGCTTGATCGAGTAGTGGTCGAGGATCGCCCAGAGCAGGTCGGCGGTGTGATACGCGGCAACGCCGTACAGAAAGCGGCGGTAGACGCGCTGGGTTTTGGCAGAAACGCCGCCGTGTCCGAAGAGAACGTCGTGGTTGATGATGAGCAGCGTCGCAAGCGCCAGAAAACAAACTAAAGAGTAGTACATCGTGCCGGTCCTTTTGCTCCGGGCGCTTTCGAGGATTCCTGGAGAGTTTCGGAAATCTGACTTGATACCGTATTATGCTCATTTCCCCGTGAATTTTCGCGCATGCCGCCGCGAATTTTTTCTGATTCCGGACTGCTGCTCGGTGCGGCCGGAAAGCTCGTGAACGAGGCTTGCGGCTTCGCTGGAGAGGAGGCGGAGCGGATCTTGTCCGCGGGCAACAGGCGAACGACGGACGAAAAAAAGCCCCCGGCGGGCCTCAATGGCGTGCCGGGGGCCTGGAAGAGCGCGGGGGACTGTCCGGAGGAATCAGGCCTGTTCTGCCGCGGCCGGGCGCGCGGCGCCGGAGCGATCCTTGATCGTGAGCTTGACGGTGCCCACGGAGGCAGTGTGCATCTTCACGATCTCAAACAGGAAGTTCTCGTCCTCGATCTTGTCGCCCACGACGGGCAGGCGCTGGAAGAGGTTGAACACATATCCGCCGATCGTCACCTGCTCGGTGTCGAAGGGCCGGCCCACCATCTCGGCGATGCTGGCGATTTCATAGCGGCCGCTGAACTCGTACTCGGTGTCGGAAAGCTTCTTGCATTCGGGCACGGAATTGTCGTGCTCGTCATGCATGTGGCCCATGACCTCCTCGACGATGTCCTCCATGGTGAGGATGCCGGCCGTGCCGCCGTACTCGTCAAGCACGAGCGCCGCGGAAATGCCTTCCTTGTTCATCATCTTGAGGATGTTGGAGATCGAGCTGTTCTCGGGCACGATGATGAAGCGGCGGCAGAGCTTGTCAAGGTCGGGCTGCTCGCTTCTGAGCGCGCACTGCAGCAGATCGTGGATGTGGATCATGCCGAGCACGTGGTCCTTGCTGCCGTCGATGTACGGGAAGCGCGTGTGCTTGGAATCGCGCACGACCGTGAGATTTTCCTCGAGCGGCCTTTGCTTGTTCAGGCAGATCAGGCGCTTTCTGGGCGTCATGACTTCCTTGGCGACGATGGCGCCGAAGTCCACGGCGTTGTGAATGATCTCGCTTTCCGTGCTGTCGATCTCGCCGCCCTTCATGCTTTCGTCGGCGATGATCTTGATCTCTTCGGCCGAGTGGGCGACTTCGCTCTCGCTCGCGGTGTGCACGCCGACGAGGCGCACTGCGTGCAGGGCGATGAAGTCGAGCGTCTTGATGAGCGGATTGCAGATCATCCAGAATACGTAGATGGGCCTGGCGATCCAGAGCACCATGCGGTCGCACCGGGCGATGGCGTAGAGCTTGGGCGCCTGCTCGCCGAACACCACGTGGCAGAGCGTGATTGCCGTGAAGGCGATCACCACGGAGATGGTGTGCGTGGCGATTTCCCCGAGACCCAGATATTTCAGAAGCGGTTCGCGGATGAGGGAGGCGACGGCAGGCTCACCCAGCCAGCCCAGAGCGAGGGAGGCGAGCGTGATGCCGAGCTGCGTGGCGCTCAGATAGGTGTCGATGGAAGCCGTCATCTTGAGGGCCAGTTCGGCATTGCGGACCTTTTCCTTGACCATTTCCTCAAGTCTGGATCTTCTGACCTTGACCAGCGCAAATTCTGCGATCACAAAGTAGCCGTTCAGCGCTATGCACAGAAACGCCAGGGCAAGTTTGAATACGTCATCGGTGTCCATCACCATCGAAGTCTCCAGGGGACAAAATGAAAAACAAAAATTATATCGAAAAATTGACGGTTCAGAAAGCCGGCAAAAATCGAGGGAATCTGTCTGCATCCTTCTGAAATTACGCGGAAAAAAACTCTCTTGCGGGCGCCTGGGCGAGGGCGAAAAGCCCGTGTTTGCGGCGCTCGGGGCGCGATTTTGCCTCTCCGGCACTTGCTTATTTCGAATAAACACTGTAACATGCCGCTCCTGCTGTTAAGGAATGTCTTTCCGGACAGACCCGAGCGGAGTGGTAGTTCAGTTGGTTAGAATATCGGCCTGTCACGTCGAGGGTCGCGGGTTCGAGTCCCGTCCACTCCGCCACAGATTTCCAGAAAAAGGCGAGCGCACTAAACGGCGTTTCGCCTTTTTTTCTGCTAGTCTCCAGCCCCGGCGCGCGAAAAGACGCGCCGCCAAGTTTGTTCCGTTTGTTGAGATAGGGATCGTTAAGCATGCTTCTTGAGGCATTTCGCAATCACAAGCGCTGGCTGATGTTCATCGCCATGGTGCTGATCATTCCGAGCTTCGTGGTGACCGGCATCTACTCCTACAACCGCATGATGAGCGACGACGGCGCCATCGCCAAGGTCGACGGCGAATCCGTTCTGCCCCAGCAGTACGATGAAGTGAAGCGCCGCCAGCTTGAAGCGCTGCGCAGCCGCATGGGCGAGCAGTTCCGCGCCAACATCCTCGACAGCCGCGAGGCGCGCATGCAGCTTCTGGAGAACCTCCTGAGCGACCGCAGCCTGCAGAACGAGGTGATCGCAGAGAACGTGATCATCTCGGAGGCCTCGGCAATCGAAATGATCAAGACCTTCCCGGCCTTCCAGGTCGACGGCAAGTTCAGCTCCGAGCGCTACAAGCAGTATCTGGGGAGCCTTGGCTACTCCGACGAGTACTTCGTGCAGATGGTCCGCCGCGACATCTCCCGCGAGCTGCTTACCAACGGCATTTCGGGCAGCGCGATCTATCCGGCGAGCCAGCTCGAGCACGTGAACCGCATGCTTGCCGAGGAGCGCACCGTGGCTCTGCACCGGCTTCCCGCCTCGGACTTCATGCAGGGCGTTTCCGTCACGGACGCCCAGGCCAAGGCCTACTGGGACGGGCATCAGAAGGAATTTGAAGTGCCCGATGCGATCGATGTTCAGTACGTGGTGCTTTCTCCCGATCTCTTCCTCGGCGCCAAGCCCACCGAAGAGGACGTGAAGACCTTCTACGAGCAGAACCAGAACCGCTTCCGCGTTGCCGAGCAACGCCGCGCAAGCCACATCCTGATCGGGCTCGACAAGGGCGAGGAGCAGGCCAAGAAGAAGGCCGAGGAGATCCTCGCCAAGGTCAAGGCCGACCCGAGCAAGTTTGCTGCCCTTGCCAAGGAGAACTCCATCGACCCGGGTTCGGCAGCCCAGGGCGGCGACCTCGGCTACTTCGGCCGCGGCATGATGGTGGGGCCCTTTGACAGCGCCGTCTTCTCCGGCAAGAAGGGCGACATCGTCGGCCCGGTCAAGACCGATTTCGGCTACCACATCATCTCCATCACCGACGTGCATCCGGCGAGCGTGCGTCCGCTCGACGAGGCCCGTTCCCAGATCGAACGGCTCTATGCCGAGCAGAAGTCGCTCGAGAAGTTTTCCGCAGAAGCCGACAACTTCACCAACATGGTCTACGAGCAGAGCGATTCCCTGCAGAGCGTGATCGACAAGTACGGCCTGAAGCCCGTGACGGTCACCGGTATTTCCGCAGCCGGCCCGAAGGATCGCTATGAAGCGAAGTTCCTCAACGCCCATGTGATGGAAGCGCTCTTTTCCGACGAGTGCCTCAAGGAAAAGCGCAACACCCAGGCGATCGAGGTTTCCCAGAACACGCTCGTTGCCGCCCGCGTGACCAAGTACACGCCGAGCCACGTGCGTCCGTTCGAAGAGGCAAAGAGCGACATCATCGACAAGCTCAAGAACGAGCAGGCGCTTGCCAAGGCCGCCGAGGCCGGACAGGCTAAGCTCGCCGAACTCAAGTCGGGCAAGGGCTCCGTTGACTTCCTCGCCGAAAAGTCGATCTCGCGCTCGAGCCTGAATGGCGAAAGCCCCGACCTCGTGAACAGCGTGATGCGCGCCCCCGTCTCCAAGTATCCCGACTACATCGGCGTGAAGCAGCCCGATGCCTACGTGATCGCCAAGATCGTCAAGAGCGCGATGCCCCAGACGAGCGAGCAGCAGCTGGCCGCCGCCCGCGCCGAGCTCTCCGCCATGAGCGGCCGCTCGGAGATGAGCGCGTACCTTGCGGCGCTCCGCGACAAGCACCAGGCCACGGTGATCAGCAAGGACTACCTGCCCGAGGGCGGGAACGCCGCCAAGTAGCGGATTTCCCCAAAGTCTTCAGACAGCAAAAAGCGCGCCTGCGGGGCGCGCTTTTTGCTTCAGGCGGAATTGCTGCCGGTCCTAGCGCATCTTTCTGAAGATGAGCGGCATCGCGGACGGATCCATCGCCTCCATGGTGTTGAGCTTGAGATCCTTGACCATGTGGCCGGTCTCTTTCTTGTATTTCAGGAAGTGCCGGGTCTTCAGATGCGCGGCGTAGTCTTCGCGGCTTCTGTAGACCTCGACGATGCGGACGATTTCCGGGCGCCCTTCGGCGTGCATCGGAAAGAGGCACACGACGCCCGGCTCGCGCTTCATGGAGGCGCGGTCGACCTCGTTGGCAAGCTTCATGTACTCCTCGAGGTGCTGCGGAAACACCTCGATTTCTGCAATGCGCACGAGCATGGATCCTCCTTTTGCGGGGGCGGCGGCCGGTGCCGCCTGGGCGGCAAGCGCGGCAGCGCAGGCGGCTGCGGCAAGAACGGTTTTCAGAGTCATTTTATTTGGCCTCGATCTGGTTTTTGGCAATCACGATTTCCTTCACGTCGTAGGATGCGGTCTTCGTGACGGTGAGCGGATCACGGGCGATCGCGGCATCGAGCGCTTCGCGGCTTTCGTACTCGGCAAGGACAAAGCCGCCTGTGCCGGCCGGCATCACCGGACCGAACGTGAGAAAGTGCCGGGCGGCAAATTCGCCCGCAAGAAACTCCCTGTGGCCGGCAAGGTGCGGGGCGGCCGCCTGGGGATCGGGAATGGAAACGTAAAGCAGGAACTGCATTTGAAATACTCCTTTGCTGTGTGTGCCGTCTAGGCGGCTTTTTCGATGGCTGCCAGAAGGCGCCTTGCGTGGTTCTGGGCGATTGCGCGGGCGGCGGCAAGACGCTCGGGATCCGCGTCACCCGGCACGAACGAGATGCCGGCGCTGTAAACGAGCGGCTGCAGCTGCATGCCGGTGAGCTTTGCGGTGACGGCAAAGGGCGCCATCACTTCCTCCATGGTCTTGCCCATGAAGCCTTCGTGCGTGTAGGCCGCCTCGGGCGCGCCCGCCGTGAAGGACAGGATGAGCTTTTTGCCATGCAGGGCCGTGCCCTTGGAGCCGTGCGTGAAGCTGTCTTCGAGCCACTTTCTCATGAGCGCCGGGGCGCTGTACCAGTAGAGCGGGAACTGCCAGACGATGATGTCTGCCCAGACAAGGGCCTGCTGCTCGGCCGGCACGTCAATGCGAAAGTCCGGATACAGGCTGTCGAGCCTGCGGATCTGCGCCTGCGGCAGCGCCTTGCCGATTTCTTCCAGGATGGCGCGGTTGGCAACGGATTGTGAGAGGGCCGGGTGGCCGGATATGATGAGTACGTTCGGCATGGAAAAAACTCCTTCTCAAAGACCTTGAAAAATTATCGTCCAAGTGCGATGGATTCGCCCGCGATGAGGCCGCTGGCGAACACGTCGCAAAGGCGCGTCGTGATCGAGCCGCATGCGGCGCCGGCGGCGTACAGGCCCGGAATCGGCTTGTCGGTGCTTGCCGAGAGAACCTGCATGTGCGTGTTCACCTCAAGCCCGCCTTCGGTCTTGAAGGCAAGTGGATAGTGCGCGGCTGAAAGATAGTAGGGCGCCTTGAGCGGCCGGAAGAACTTGTCCGTGCGGCCGTATTCGCTGTCCTTGCCGGAGCCGGCGGCATCGGCATTAATCCGGGCGATGGTTTCCTTCAGGCCCGTCGCGTCGACTCCGGCTTTGCGCGCGAGCTCTTCGGCCGTGTCCGCCTTGAACAGGCCACCTTCAGCAAGCGCCTTTTCAAATTCCAGTTCGTCGTGATAGTGGCCGCGGAACGTTTCCTCGTCAAAGAGCATGTAGCCCGGTTCGCTCCCGAGGGAGAACAGGCGCAGGGCGCAGCCGCTGTAGCGGGCGCTCTTCTCGTTGATGAAGCGCCGGCCGCTTTTGCGCACGAGGTAGGCCGTGGCGCCGTCCAGCATCAGCCAGGAAACGGCGGGCGTGCCCTTCACAGGACCCGCCCAGAACTTGGGCACGGACTCCATGTCCTCGAGCGCGGCGCCGGCCGCCTTGCCCATGAGGATGCCGTCGCCCGTGTGATCCGCGGGCAGGTCGCCTTCAAAGGAGAAGCCGCGCTTGGCCGAGGACCAGTAGCGCTTGTAGCGCTGCATGAGCTCCGGACTGTTGATGAAGCCGCCCGTGGCGAGCAGCACTGCGCGGGCGCGCAGCGTGCCCTGGGTGCCGCCCTTGCCGGCAAAGCGCACGCCGCGCACGGCACCCTTCTCGATGACGAGCCCCGTGACGCGCGTCCTGTTCATGAGCCTGACGCCGGCGGTCCTGAGCTTGGTAACGAGTGTGGAGGCGATTTTCGTCATGGAGCCGGGGCGCGAGGAGAGCAGGAAGGGCAGGGCGGGATTGACCGGGAAGAACTCCGCGCCCTGTTCGCGCACGAAGGCGATCACATCGGCGGCGCGCATCGCGCAGGACTTGAGCACTTCCGGGTTGTGCTTGGCAACGCCGTAGTACACGGGCGAGTTCATCTGGTTGTCGCGCACCTTGGAAAGCGGCTCGTCGATGACGCCCCGCTCGATGAGGCGCCAGTAGTCCTCGGCCGAGAGCGGCAGGCTCTGCGGCAGATCCTTGTGCAGCGGCGTGCGGAACGTCGCGAAGTGCCCGGTCGAGAGCACGCCGTCGCCGCCCGTCCAGAGGCGCTTTTCGATCACGATGACCTTCAGCCCGTGACTCGCAGCCGTGAGTGCAGCGGTAAGCCCGGCCATGCCGGCGCCGCAGACGATGAGATCGGCGTCGTCTCTGGTCTTTTTCGCCGCCGAGGCCGGGGCGATGGCGCCGGCGGCAAGGCTAAGCGCCGCGCTGCCGATGAGGGTTCTGCGGGAAATGTTCTGAAGCATGAGTGTTCCTCCTCCTGTTGTCGTGGAGGGAATTCTGATTCGGATTTGGATTGAAATCTTCCATTTTTTGATCTAAAAATTGCTGAAAATGATTTTTATCGGCTGAATTGAGCAATTTTTGATTGGCGTCTTCTAGACTGCCTCCATCCCGATCATGCACGCACAGGAAAGGAAAACATGCAGGTACCCGGCACGCAGCTGGCGCTCATCGCCCATCAGATCGCGCGGCACAATCCGCGCCCGCAGATTCTTCGCACGGCGATTCCCGGCCTTTCGCTCTACCGGCGCGAGAGCGACGAGACGATCGACACGGACAGCGGCCAGATGATGGTTTCGCTCATCGCCCAGGGCGCCAAGAGCACCCGGATCGGCGGCACGGAAAAGCTCTACCGCGCGGGCGAGTGCCTCGCCTGTGCGCTTGCCGTGCCCGCCATCTTTCATACGGTGGGCGCAAGCAGCGAAGCGCCCTTTCTTTCCGTCTCGATGCGGATCGATCCGGCAATCGTCACAGACCTTGCGGGCGGACTTTTCGGCGCGGGGGCGGCCTCGGGGGACGCGGGGCAGACGGTGAGCGTATTCGAGCCGGATGCGGACCTCTCCGACGCGTTCCTGCGCCTTGTGAAGCTTCTTGACAGCGAGCAGGACTGCCGCGTGCTCGGACCGCTTGTCACCCGGGAAATCCACTACCGGCTGCTGCTTTCTCCATGCGGCGCGGCCTTGAGGGCCGGGGTTGCCGCCGGCACGGCCAACAGTTCGATCCTGGGCGTGATCGCACGGATCAAGCGCACCTATGCCGATCTTCCCGCCATGGACGATCTGGCGCGCGAGGCGCACATGTCACCCTCGGTGTTTCGCAGGCAGTTTCACGTGCTCACGGGCCTCAGCCCGCTGCAGTTCGTGCGCCGGCTCAGGCTTTTTGAGGCGCAGCGCAGGCTTTTTTCCGAAGGGATCGGCGTTTCGCAGGCGGCCTTTGCCGTCGGCTACAGCAGCCCGGGGCAGTTCATCCGCGACTACCGCGCCTTTTTCGGTTCGACTCCGCTTCAGGATGCAAGATCCCGATAGGATGATCTACCCCCTCAGAGGTACGCAAAGGCTGTGAAGTTTTCTTCTTCGGGAGTGAATTGTTAATTTGTCGGAAAACCTTGACTGAGATCAAATTTCGGTGTGTGAGCCCCCCTATGGGACGGCAGGGGGGATCGTGTAGATTGTTTCGCAGTTTTTGAAAACGGGGGAGTGCGCCGGTGCGTTTGCTCTAAACTCACAGAGGGCGGACGCACGGCCGGGAGAAGAGCCCGGTCCGCATCCTTTTGTGCAATGACAACTCACTCAGGTGTCCCATGGATTCTGATGTTGAAATTGGCTCCTTCAGTCCTGGAGCAAAGCGTATAGCGCTGATCGGCGCTCCGCTTCTGGCCTTCGTCCTGTACTGGCTTCTGCCCTCGAGCTACATCAGCCCGAGCGGAGCGGAGGTGGCGTTCGGCCACGCAGGCCGCGCTTGCATCTCGGTCGTCGTCTGGATGGCGATCTGGTGGTTCATGGAGCCGGTGCCCATCGCGGCAACCTCGATGCTGCCGATCGTGCTCTTTCCTCTTCTGCAGGTGACGACGGCCTCCAAGGCCATGGGACCGTATGCCTCGAGCACGGTGTTCCTGTTCCTCGGCGGCTTCCTGATCGCCATTGGCGTGGCGCGCTGGGGCCTTGACAGGCGCATCGCGCTCACGGCCCTCAAGATCGTGGGCACCAAGCCCGCGGCCATTGTCGGAGGCCTGATGGGGGCAACCGCCTTCATGTCGATGTGGATTTCCAACACGGCCTGCGCGGCCATGATGGTGCCCATTGCGATGGCCGTTCTCAATCTGGTGCGCTCGGCGCAGCGCGGCCCCTTGAGCCAGGCCGAGCGAAACTTCGGCGTGTGCCTGCTGCTCGGCATTGCCTACGGCGCCTCGATCGGCGGCATGGGCACGATCATCGGCTCGCCCCCCAACGGCATCTACGTGCGCTTCATGGAGCAGACCTACGGCACGCAGATCAGCCTGCTCGAGTGGATGAAGGTCGGCCTTCCGGTCATGATCGTTCTGCTGCCCGTGTGCTGGCTGGTGCTCACCAAGGTGCTCTTCCGCTCCACGATCGGCGAAGTGCAGGGCGGACGCGAATGGGTGGTCAATGAGCTCAGGAACATGGGACCGATGTCCCAGGGCGAGAGAACCGTTCTGTGCGTGTTCTGCGCGGCGGTGCTGCTCTGGACGTTCGGCGGCCTCATCCGCAGCATCGAGATCGGCGGCGCAACGCCCTTCAAGCCGCTCACGGACGCGCTAATCGCGATGGGCTGCGGACTGTCGCTGTTCTGCCTGCCCGTGGGCAACGGCAAGATGGCGCTCACCTGGCACGACTGCTCTGATCTGTCCTGGGACGTGCTGCTGCTCTTCGGCGGCGGACTGTCGATGGCGGGCGCCCTGCAGGCAACCGGAGCCGGTGCGCTGATCGGCGCTCAGGCCGCCGTCTTTGCCGGCGCTCCCGCCTGGATCGTGGTTGCCGGCGTGTGCGCGCTCATCACTGTGACGACGAACTTCACGTCCAACACGGCTCTTGCGGCAACGATGATGCCGCTGCTCGGAAGCGTGGCGCCCGTGGTCGGGATTCCCGAGAATTCCCTGCTGCTCGTGTGCGCGCTGTCCTGCTCGGCCGCGTTCATCATGCCGGTCGGCACGCCGCCCAACGCCATCATCTTCAGTACGGGCCGCATTTCCATCATCCAGATGGTGCGCGCCGGCATCGTGCTCAGCATCTGCTCGACGGTGATCATCTCGGGCTTCTCGATCCTGTTCCTCACCTGACGGGCGAGGGCGGATCCGGCCTTCTTTTCCGCGGCGTCTCCCCGAGAAGGGCAGGCGCCGCTTTCATTCCCGGACGGGGACGCGGGAGCCGCAGTGCGTTCCGACAAAAAGAACGGCAGAACCGATTTCGCCGTGACCGTGCCGGGAGCAGACGGAACGGAGCTCAGAGTTTCGAGACAAGGCTCATGCATACGGGGCTGGTGTTCTCCGCGGAAAAGCGCCAGTTTGTCGCGTACGGGGCGAGGGAGGCAGGGACGGCGCAGGGCGGCGGGCTCATGCCGCCCGCCGGTGTTCTTTCCGGTCTCGGGATTGCGCTGAGTTTCTCGACTGCCTTGCGATCAGCCTGAAGCCCGCGAAGAGGAGCAATGCGCCCGCCGGCAGGAGTTTGTCCGCCTCGTACGCCAGTGCAAGGAGCGAGCAGAGCGCGCCGGCGAGAATGAGCGCCAGCGCCTTGATGAGAGCGAGGACGGGGAAGGTCTGGGCGGCGGGCTGCCGTGCGGCGTTCTCCGATCGGAAAGCATCTGCGCGGCCGGTTTCGGTTCCGGGCGAAGCGCCCTGCAGCTCGTTGATGAGGCGGACGTAGTCGCCGCCTTTGGGTTCCATGTCCTGCGGGTTGCTGCTCATGACGGGGCTCCTAGGCCTGGCCGCTTGCTTTTCGGACGGAATGCGCCTTTCATCGGGTTCCGGTCGAGCCGAAGCCGCCCGCGCCGCGCTCAGAAGCAGCAAAGTCGTCAACCACCCGGAAGTCGGCCCGAGCGACCGGGACGAACACCAGCTGCGCAAGGCGCTCCATGGGCTCGAGCGTGAAGGGGGCGCTGCCGCGGTTCCAGGTCGAGATCATGAGCTCGCCCTGATAGTCCGAGTCGATGAGGCCGACCAGGTTTCCGAGCACGATGCCCTTCTTGTGGCCGAGGCCGCTGCGCGGGAGGATGACTGCGGCATAAGCCGGGTCGCCGATGTGGATGGCGATGCCGGTCTTCACGAGCACCGTCTCGCCCGGGGCGATGGTAACCGGGGCGTCGAGCATGGCGCGCAGGTCAAGCCCCGCGCTGCCGGCGGTTGCGTAGCGGGGGAGCGCCTCCCGGGCGCGGGGGTCGAGTATCTTGAGATCCACCTGCATCAGCGGCTCCTTGCTCTGTCGCGCAGCTTGGCGGTCGCCACGAAGCCGACGAACATGAGCGCCATGCCGAGCGGAATGACCTCCTCGATCTCGTAGGCGATGCCGCTCGCAAAGCAAAGCAGGCCGCAAATGAGGATGCTCGGCCCGATCAGCCGCATGATGGCGTTGGTGCGCTCGATGCGGGCCCGCACGACGCTGTCCGCGGCCGCCTGCTCTTCCATCGCGACCTCGCGGGCGCTCTTGACCTGCACCTGGCCGCTGGCGTTCTGCGTGACCACGCCGGCGCGCACGCCGGCAAGGTCGCGGATTTTTCCGGCCTGCAGCTCGTTGATGTAGCGGACGTAATCGCCGCTCTTCGGTTCGAGATCCTGAGGATTGTTGCTCATGCCTGAATTTCCTGACTTCTTTCGGTTAACTGGATGATGCGCTCGATCAGCCTGTCGGCAACGCGCTCCTTGGCAGCGGGGCCGAAGGGCTCGGCCGATTCGCGCGTCACAAAAATCACTTCGTTCTCATCGGACTGGATGGCGCTGCGGGCGCCGTTGGCGACGATCATGTCCGCGCCCTTGGCGCGGAGCTTGTCCTGGGCGTAGCGCAGGATGTCCTGCGTTTCCGCGGCAAAGCCCACGCACAGGGCGGGGCGCTCGCCGAGGGCGCACACCGTGCCCAGAATGTCCGGATTGCGCCTGAAGCGGATTTCGGGGGCGCCCGAGGACTTCTTGATCTTTTCGGCGCAAGGATTCTCAATGCCCCAGTCGGCGACTGCCGCAACGGCGATGAAGATGTCGGCGTCCTTGACGCTGCCGAGGACTGCGTCCAGCATTTCCGCGGCCGACTGCACGGGGATGCGGCGCACGCCGGCCGGGCAGGGCAGCGCAGTCGGCCCCGAGATGAGCGTCACGTCGGCTCCGGCAAGCCGGGCCGAGCGGGCGATGGCGTAGCCCTGCTTGCCCGAGCTTCTGTTCGTGATGCCGCGCACCGGATCGATCGCTTCATAGGTGGGGCCTGCCGTGACGACGACCTTTTTGCCCGCGAGCGGCTTGGGACTCAGCAGGCATCGGCAGTGCTCGACGATTTCGCCTGGCTCGAGCATGCGGCCGCTGCCGCTCGTGCCGCAGGCAAGGGGCCCTGAGGCCGGTCCCAGAATCGCCGCTCCGTCGCCCGCAAGGGTGCGCACGTTCCGCTGTGTTGCGGGGTTCTCCCACATGGCGCTGTTCATGGCCGGGGCGAACGCCACGGGGCACTGTGCGGCCAGAATGACGCTGCTCACCAGATCGTCGGCGATCCCCGAGGCGGCCTTGGCAAGGATGTCGGCCGTTGCCGGGGCAACGAGCAGCAGATCGCAGCCGCGCCCGAGCGCCAGGTGCGGCATGCCGCCCGAGAACTGGTCGACGTACACGGGGCCGCCGCTCAGAGCTTCGAACGTGAGCGCTCCGACAAAGCGTGTTGCGGCCTGCGTCATGGCGACGCGCACCGAAGCGCCCGAGCCCGTGAGCAGGCGCACGATTTCACATGCCTTGTATGCGGCGATGCCGCCCGTGACGGCAAGCGTGATGCTTTTTCCGGAAAGGTCCATGTCAGCCAAGGCGGGGGCGGCGTCTTGATCCGCTCTCGCCATCAACGTTGATTGCATGCTTGGATTGTAGTGGAAACGGGAGCGGTCAAGACCTCAGGAGCCCCGGACAGCGGGGAAAAGGCGCGGGTCCGCTCCCGGAGAGCGGACTTCAGTCGACATCGGAGATGATGGCGACCGCCCGGGTGACCGAGGCTTCCGCATCGATCAGCTTGAGCGGCAGGCAGATGAACGTAAAGGGCCCCGCCGGCAGAGCCTGCAGATTGCACAGGTTCTCAATGATGACGGACTCGCCCTGATTGAGCAGCGTCCGATGCCGGGGCAGCTGCGCCGAATCGGCGTGATCCGGGCTGCAGGTGTCGAGCCCCACGCCCTTCAGGTGCAGCGCGCTCAGCGCATGGCAGAGCTCGGCGCTCGGCACCGGGTGACGCAAGTAGGTCTCGGTGTTCCAGTGCGCATCCCAGCCGGTGCGCAGAATCACGAAATCGATCTTGTCCAGAATGCCCGAATGGGCCTCGAGCACGCTCGCTGGAATCTCGCTTCCCGGGGCAAGCCCCGTGCAGTCCGCCACGACGGCTGAGCCGACGAACTGCTCGCAGCCGTACGCGCTGATCGGCGCACCCTTGTCGATCAGGTGGGACGGGGCGTCGACGTGGGTGCCAAGGTGCATGCCGGCCGTGAGCTGCGTGAGCCGGTAGCCGTCCCGGCTGAAATCCCGCAGCCGCTTCACCGATGGAGCCGGATCCCCGGGGAACACCGGCATGCCCTCTTCCAGGGAGTGGGACAGATCCACGATCGAATAGACCTGCTCCCAGGGGTTGCGCAGTGTCTTCACGTCGTTGCGCATCTGCGTGCGCGAGTAGTTGGGATTGTCCTTGTAGAACTTGTTCGGGACGAACACGCCGTCTACGACCGTGCCGATGTAGCGGCGCTTTTGCTTGCCGCGCAGTCCTTTCTTGGCGTTCTTGTCGTAGAAATAGATGGGAAAGAAGACATAGATCCTGTCGCCGCTTCTCTGCTGCAGCGCTCCCTCGGGCAGGCCGATGATTTCAGACAAGATCAACTCCTAGCTAAAGTGCATCCGCATGGGCAAAGGGGTGTAGACAGGGTGCTCGGACCCTTTGGAAATGCGGACATTCAATAGATTAAT
This sequence comes from uncultured Sutterella sp., assembly GCA_900315045.1. Taxonomy (GTDB): domain Bacteria; phylum Pseudomonadota; class Gammaproteobacteria; order Burkholderiales; family Burkholderiaceae_F; genus Duodenibacillus. The sequence continues at coordinate 48,555 of OMXR01000002.1, forward strand.
TACGGCTCACAATTTTACACTGTTTTATGGGATTTGTCTTCTGTAGGGAAAGGGAAAAGGCAATTAATCACATATATCGATTTGCTATTGTTATGCGAAAAAACAGTCTCATGCACATGAGCTAAAACGCAAGGACGGCCCCGGTTAGGGCGGTTAAGCGAGATGAAAACCGCGGCAACGTATAATCCCGGTCTGCTTTTCGGGCGAGGCCTGCCCATCGGTTTCGCCTGGCTTTCAATTCGATTCCTTTAGGTTTTTTTGATGAAAATTCTTGTCGCTGTCAAGCGCGTCGTTGACTATAACGTCAAGGTGCACGCGCTCCCCGATCACAGCGGACTGGACACGGCCGGCGCGAAGATGTCCATGAATCCGTTCGATGAAATTGCGCTCGAGGCTGCCGTGCAGCTCAGGCAGAAGAATCCCGGCACGGAGGTTGTCGCCGTGAGCATCGGCGGCGGCAAGACGGCCGACACGCTGCGCGTGGCGCTTGCCATGGGCGCGGACAGGGCGATCCAGGTCGAGACCGAGGCGCCGCTGCAGCCCCTGGCGGTTGCCAAGGTGCTCGCCCGGGTGGCCGAGGATGAAAAGCCCGATCTCATCATCACCGGCAAGCAGGCGATCGACAATGATGCGAGTCAGGTTCCCTCGATGCTCTCGGCGCTGCTCGGCATGCCCGTGGCCACGTGCGTGAACCGCATCGACGTGAATGGCAATTCGGTCACCGTCGTGCGCGAGACCGACGACGGGATGATGACCGTGCGCGCCAGTCTCCCCGCGGTGCTCTCCGCGGACCTTCGCCTTGCCGAGCCGCGCTACGTGACGCTGCCCGCGATGATGAAGGCAAAGAAAAAGCCGATTGCCGCTCTGAAGGCCGGGGATCTGGGCCTGGATCTGGCTGACCGGCTCGCGATGCAGACGGTGGTCGAGCCCGAGGGCCGCAGCGGCGGCGTGAAGCTCTCCGGCGTCGATGAGCTGATCGATGTGCTCAGGAACAAGGTCAAGGCGTTGTAAGAGGGAGGGTGAAATGAAAGTTCTCGTTGTTGCCGAACATGACAATGCAGCCCTCAAGAGCGTCACGCTGAGCGCCGTTGCCGCAGCCCTTAAGTTCGCCCCCGAGTGCGACGTGCTCGTCGCGGGAAGCGGCTGCCAGGCCGCTGCCGCCGCTGCCGCCGCCGTTGCCGGCGTGCATGAGGTGCTCGCAGCCGATGCGCCGCAGCTTGCTGATCACCTGCCTGAAGCGCTTGCAGAAACGCTCGTCAAGGTGCAGAGGGAAGGCGCCTACACGCATGTGCTCTTTGTCGCGGGATCCGTAGCCAAGGCGGCCATGCCCCGCGCCGCCGCGCTCCTTGACGTGCAGTGCATCTCGGAGATCGCCGAGGTGATCGACGCGTCCACGGTGCGCCGCTTCATCTACGCGGGCAGCATCCTCTCGACCGTGAAGAACAATCAGCAGATGCTTCTGGCGTCGGTGCGCCCGACGGCGTTCGAGCCCGAGCAGGGCTCGCAGGCTCCGTGCCCCGTGCGCGCCGTCGAGGCCGCGCCTGCGCCGCGCGCCTTCGAGTTCGTCTCCATGGCGGGCGAAAAGAGCGATCGGCCCGATCTCGTGACCGCCAAAATCGTGGTCTCCGGCGGCCGCGGCCTCATCGACGAGGCGGGCTGGCAGCAGATGGTGCAGTTTGCCGACCGGATCGGAGCGGCCGTGGGCAGCACCCGCGCGCTCGTCGATGCGGCGATTTCGCCGAGCGAGACGCAGGTCGGCCAGACGGGCAAGATCGTCGCCCCCGATCTGTATTTCGCCTTCGGCATCTCGGGCGCCATCCAGCACGTGGCCGGCATGAAGGACTCCAAGGTGATCGTTGCCGTGAACAAGGATCCGGAGGCTGCGATTTTCGAGGTGTGCGACTACTACATCGAGGCCGACGCCGTCGAAACGATCAGGGAGCTTGCCGCCAAGCTCTGAAGCGGATTCGGCGCACCCATCTGAGTGCGCCGCCCGCCTCAAAAAGAGGGCTGCCCGCGCAACCTAAGTCCGCGCCGGCAGCCTTTTTGCTTCCTTGTCAAGAACCGCTAGCGCGGCACGACGGTGCCGCCGCCCAGGAACTCCTCGACTTCCTGCTGGGAGGAGAAGAGCGCGGCAAGGCTCGGCACCGCGGCGACCCTGTCCTTGAAGGTGCTGAGCGAGACGTGCTGGAGCTTGTAGCCCGCGAGGCCCGTGCTGTACTTCTGCAGCTCGAGGTTCCCCGCGTTGAAGAGCATGTTCTTGGTGAGCGCCTTCTGCTGCTCGCCCGGGTTGATCTCGGGCTTGCCGCCCGCTTCGAACTGGGCGATGATGGTCTTGATCTCGGCATCCATCTGCGAGGTGCGGTCCTTGCCGCTCTTGCAGTTGAAGCACGGGACGAAGCCGCATTTCTCGGCGAGGATGGCGATGCGTGCGGGAGCGGCAAATGGGTTGACGCTGCCGCTTGCGTAGGACTTCGTTGTGAGCAGCTCGTTCACCTGCGCAAGGAGCGTGGTGATGATCTCGCGGTCCTTCTGGGGGAGGTCCGGGCGCGCAAGCTGCGCCTGCACGGCCCGGTTCAGCTCGCCGATGGCCTGGTTGTTGATTCGCTCGGAGTTGGCCCAGCCTCCGCCCAGGGTGAGGATGTGGCCGAGCTTGGTGTGCGAGAAGAAGTTCACGCCGAAGTTGAAGGTGAGCACCTTGGGCTTGATGCGGAGCGTCGCGCTTCCGCCATTGCCGTCGGGAACCGCGATGCTGCACACGCCGTTTGCGTCGCAGATATTGCGCCAGGACGCAATCTGCTCGTTGAGATAGGTCTTTTCCGCGCCGTTCACGCCGTCGGACGGGGTGAGGAGCGACGTGGACACCATCGGCAGCTCCACGGTCTCGCCTGCGCGCGCCCGGGCAAGCAGGTCGGGCCGGGTCTCAAGGGCGGCAAGCACGACCTCGCGCGCCTTCCCCATGTTCCTCTGGGTGCGCTCGGCGTCGTTCTCGATGCCGTAGGCGCAGTTCACGCCGTGGCGCACGCCGGTGAAGAGCTTGTTGCCCTGCTCGTCGGTGAGGGAGGTGACGGCAAGGTTGCAAGAATGAGCGGTTTTGGTGTCCATGCTGGTCACGCCGTTCACGTCGGTGAGCTTTGCGCCCGAGAGGGCGAGGTTCTTGGCCGGCGCGATCGTCGAGGTGACCTTGATGGGCTTGTTGAAGCCGGTCACGCTGAGCTGCCGCGTGATGACGGGCCATTTGGCCTTGTTCAGGTTCTCGACGCGCCCCTGCCGGAAGAATTCGCTCATCTCCTGCCGGGTCATGAGCGGCGGACGCTCCAGATCGCAGACGGCCTTGAGCTCCTTCTGGAGGTTCTTTTCGATGGGGTCGAGCTTCTTGAGATCGTCAAGCGTGATGACCGTGTTGCCGGGCAGGGGGACGAGCTTGCCGTTGGGGCCGGGCTGCGTGAACAGCTGCGAGCGCTCGCGCGTGACCTTGTCGATGAGGGCGCCGAGCTGCTCGGGCAGGGGCTTGCCCGCGACTTCGTAGCGGTTTGCGAGCTCGTTCAGGGTGAGGATCGCCCCGTCGTAGACATTTTCAAAGCCCCCCTTCACGTTGTCGACGCGGAATGCGTTGGAGCTGATCTGCTGGCCGTTCGCCTCGATCCTGCTGTTGACCGCCTCGCGCAGCGCCGCGATGTCCCCGAGCAGCTGCGAGCGGATGCGGCCGGAAAGCTGCTGGACGATCGGATCGTTCTGTTTTTCCTGGAGCTTTCGCTCGATCGCGGTCTTTGTTTTCGAGAGCTCGGAGAGGTACCGCTGGAGCTTTCCGTTCTGAGCCTGAATTTCCTGAGGGCTGCTCGGCGTTTCGCTGAAGAGAACCTGGGCCTTCACCTTGAGGTCCGCGATCCGCCCGGGGGCAAGCCCCAGCGTGGTGAGGGCGTTGCGCTCGTAGCGCTTTCGCTGCTTGGGCGTCAGGTCGAGCATCGACTGCCGGAATCGGGTCTGGCAGACGCGGGCTTCCAGCTCGTTGCTGAGGGCGAACATTTTTCTGAGCTTGCTCGCGGTGACATTTCCGATGGGATCGTCTCCGAATACTTTTTGGAAAATCGCAGAGCCGGCGTCCCCGTAGCGGTTGACGAGCGCCCGGTGGATCGTCCGGGTCATCTCGAGGTTTTCCCGGTTGATGCGCTGGTTGTCGGCCTGCTTGGACGGGCTGAACAGGGTGAACTTGTGCTTGTGCTCGGAGGTTTTTGCAAGCTCATAGCGGGGCTCGCCGCTGTTCTGGTTCAGATTGAGAACGAGACGGTCGTTAGCGGAAAGCTGGCTCAACGCTCTGTGGATGGATAAGTAGTCTGTCATGATGGGGCCTGCCGCTGCTAGACAAAGTCGAATTCAAGGGAGGAGCGTCCTTCTTCGGCCTGGGCGGCGATCTTGCCGAAAGCTTCGATCCACTGCGCAAGCTCGTCGGAGAACGAGCCGAGGAAGTTCTTGAAGTCGTAGACCGACTCCTCGCCCCCTTCATAGCGGCGCTGCAGCGCCGCGTACGAGCCCTCGCGCACCAGGGCGAGCGTGGCTCCGTGCGTGTTGACCCAGAGCAGGTTCTGGCTGAGCAGGTACGTGGTGACGGCAAGCGCTTCGTCCTTGTCCTCGGGCAGCTTTCCGATCGCCCCGACCGCCGCGAGCGTCTCTGCGGACTGGTCGTAGAAGAGATGGATCACGTTCCCGTTTTCATCAATGAGCTCCGTGCAGCCGTCCTCGGCAAAGACTGGTGCATTTTCTTCGTTGTTCAGGCCGGCTTCTTCGAGCAGATGCCGGGCAGCTTCAAAATCGAGCATGATGATTCCTATCTTTTGGACAGAGAAGAGAATTTTCTCATAGATGCGCTCCGGCGACGATCCGAATGTCCGCAAGAGTGCGCGCGCCATGGAAGAGCTTTCGGCCAAGAGAAAGCAGGCCGGTTAGCCTCGGACGCCGTTCGCCCGGCGCGTTTCACGGCCGCAAGGCACATCTCCTCCGTCAGGATCTCTTTCGGGATGCGCGTATTTTTTCTGGCGATTCGTGAGCGCATTGTTGTTGACGATGGAAATGATTTCCTCGCAGTCTTCAGTGCGGCACGTCAATGAAAACTGATGAAGGGAACAATGCGCCTTTGAGTACGCCTCACGAATGAGTCACAGTCGATAGCTCATGTAAAATTCATGTGCGAATTCAAGATAGTCGCCGGTGCGGCGCTCCTGCCTCGACTCGGGCGCTCAGCCTCACGCATTGAAAGAGAACTATGGTTTCCATCAGCTGCTTTGGGAAGTTTGTGCGCTCCACCGTTCGCTCCTTTGGTACGGTGTTCTTGGTTCTTTTTTGCCTTTTCAGCCTGATCGC
>OMXR01000158.1 GCA_900315045.1 uncultured Sutterella sp.
ACACGGCCTCAGAAAGCGCCTTCTGGCAGCCAGGGAAAGGGCTGAAAGCGGCAATGGTGCGACCATCTTCGGCTATTACGTGGATGATCCCGAGCGCTTCGGCATCGTGGAGTTCGACAAGGCCGGCAAAGCCGTTTCCATTGAGGAAAAGCCGGAGAAACCGAAGAGCAACTATTGCGTCACGGGCCTTTATTTCTACGACAACCGCGTTGTCGAGTATGCGGCAGGCCTCAAGCCATCCGCCCGCGGCGAACTGGAGATCACAGACCTCAATCGCATCTATCTTGAGGACGGCAGTCTTCATGTCGAGCTTCTCGGACAGGGATTCACGTGGCTTGATACCGGAACCCATGAGAGCCTGGTGGAGGCGACCAATTTCGTGAAGACGGTCGAGCAGCACCAGCACCGCAAGATCGCGTGCCTTGAAGAAATCGCGTACCTCAACGGCTGGATTACGCGCGAGGATGTCCTGAAGGTCTATGAAGTGCTCAAGAAGAACCAGTACGGCCAGTACCTGAAGGATGTCCTGGACGGGAAGTACATGGATACGCTGAGGTGAATGAAGCGATGAAGATTCTTGTGACGGGCGGGCGAGGGCAGCTTGGCAATGAACTCAGACGGCTCCTTGAGAGCGGCGCGGCCGAGATCGGCCCCATTGATGCCGCCTACCAAGGAGCAGCAGCCGATTATGTCGACAGCGACATGCTTGACATTGCCGACGCGCACGCCGTGCACCGCTGGTACGAGGAGCACGGTCCGTATGACCTCACGGTCAACTGCGCAGCCGTGACGAACGTGGACGGATGCGAGAAGAACGAAGCGCTTGCGCTCACGGTCAACGCGTTCGGCGCGGAGAATCTTGCCCGCGAAGTCGAGCGCACGGGCGGCAAGCTCGTGCATGTCTCGACGGACTATGTGTTTCCTGGCAGGGAAGAGCAGGCAAGAACCGAGGCGGATCGTCTCGACGGACTATGTGTTTCCTGGCAGGGAAGAGCAGGCAAGAACCGAGGCGGATCCCGTCTGTCCCATCAGCGCATACGGGCGCTCGAAGTGGGCGGGCGAAGTGCTGGTGCGCGCTGCCTGCAGCCGGGCCTTCATCGTCCGAACGGCATGGCTTTACGGCTATGTCGGGAAGAACTTTGTGAAGACAATGCTGCGGCTCGCAAGGCAAAACGGCCGCATCAGCGTCGTTGCCGACCAGTTCGGCAACCCCACGAGCGCCAATGACCTCGCCTATGAGATTCTGGAGATCGCAAAAACCGAGAACTACGGCACCTATCACTGCACGAACGAGGGCGTGGCCTCCTGGTACGAATTTGCCTGCGCTGCCGTGGATGCCGCTGGCATTGCCTGCGAAAAGGAACCGCTCACGAGCGCCGATTACAAGCGCCGCTTCCCGCTGAGCGCGGACAGGCCGAAGTATTCCGCACTGGAAAACCGGCATCTGGCAGAAACGGTCGGAAACGGCATGCGGCCCTGGCGCGAGGCGCTCGCAACATACATGGACAATCTCACAAGGCTTGAGGGCTGAGGGCATGACAGAACAGCAATTCAAAAACATCATCGTGACGGGAGGCGCAGGCTTCATTGGCTCGAACTTTGCACACTGGGTCGTCCGGCACGCGCCCGGAACCCATGTGACGGTGCTCGACGCCCTCACGTACGCGGGGAATCTCGCAAATCTCGACGGCATTCCCAAAGATCGGTTCACCTTCGTGCACGGCAACATCTGCGATGCAAAGCTCGTCGAAGAGCTGTTTTCGGAGGCCGACGCCTGCGTGCACTTTGCCGCCGAGTCGCACAACGACAATTCGATTGCCGATCCCGCGCCGTTCCTCAGGACGAACGTCGAGGGGACGTATACGCTCCTGCAGGCGGCCCGCAAGTTTGATGTGCGCTTTCACCACATCTCGACCGACGAGGTGTACGGGGATCTGGCGCTTGATGACCCGGCGCGGTTTACCGAAGAGACGCCGTACAGGCCGTCAAGTCCCTACAGTTCCACGAAGGCTGCCTCCGACATGCTCGTGCGGGCCTGGGTGCGCACGTACGGCGTGCGGGCGACGATCTCCAACTGCTCGAACAATTACGGGCCGCGCCAGCACATTGAGAAGTTCATTCCGCGGCAGATCACGAACATCCTCTGCGGCATCCGGCCGAAGCTCTACGGGGACGGACTCAATGTGCGGGACTGGATCCACACCGCGGATCACAGTTCGGCCGTGTGGACGATTCTCACGAAGGGGCAAATCGGCGAGACGTACCTCATCGGGGCCGATGGCGAGAAGAACAACATTTCCGTACTGCGTGCGATTCTCGCCGCCATGGGCAGGCGTGAAGATGACTTTGACTGGGTGAAGGACCGGCCGGGACACGACAGGCGCTACGCGATCGATTCGGGAAAGCTCCGGCGGGAGCTTGGCTGGAAGCCGAAGCAC
>OMXR01000013.1 GCA_900315045.1 uncultured Sutterella sp.
TTTGGTTGCTTCGGCGGGTTCTTGCTGCTGACGGCCTATGCCGTTCACTTCACAAGCGAGCTGGGCCCGTCCGGCCCTTTTGATATTCATTGCCCCAACCACATCGGCATTCAGAGAAAAACCGCACGCTTCGCACACAAAAGAAGCCTGGGATATTCGATTGCCTTGACTGACATGGCCGCAAAGCGGGCATGTCTGGCTTGTGTAGGCCGGACTGACCTTCACAAGCAGCCCGCCTTTTCTGCGCATCTTGTATTCAAGTTGTCTGAGCATTTCGCCCCAGCCCTGTTCAAGAATGGCGCGGTTCAGCCCAGACTTCTGCTTGACATTCTTACCGGGATTCTCAACTGTGCCTGAAGCGCTCTTTGTCATGCCTGCCACGTTCAAGGCCTCAACATGGACAACCGCGTGGTTCTTGCAGATGTCGGTTGTAGTCTTGTGCAGAAAGTCTCTGCGGATGCAGGCGATTCTGTGATGCGCACGGGTGATCTTTTGCTTGAGTTTTCTACTGTTGTTCGAGCCTTTAACTTTGTTCTTGAGCTGGTTCTGGTACACAGCGATGCGAGCATGAAGCCTGTCGATTTCAGTGACTGGCAGGTCGTACATTTTGCCCTCATCCGTGGTAGCGCTATGGATGACACCTCTGTCAATGCCGCAATCCAAACCTTCAGGTACAGATATCTCTTCTTGATATTCCGTTTGAATTGACACATACCAGTGTCCGCACACGAGACTGACGGTTGTGTTTTTGATCTTGCCGATCACTGAACGGCTGTTTCTGTAACGCACCCAACCGATTTTGGGTAGCCAGATGCGGCTATTTTGCTCATCGAGTTTGACTCCCTGAGGATAGCGGAACGCATCATGAATACCTTTGGCCTTGAACTTGGGATGTTCCGCTCTGCCGCTGAAAAAGTTCGCATAGCCGCGATACAGATCCTTGAGTACTTGCTGTAGCGCCTGACTGTGGCATTCATTAAGCCAGGGCTTGTCTTTTTTGAAACTTCCAGCCAATTCCCTGGTCATTTCCGCATAGCTGATGAAGGGCTTGTCAACGTTTGCTTCGGAATTGGACTTGTGCGCCTCAGCAAGGTCTTTGCGGTACTGCTCGTATCTTGTGTTTTGCTGCTCGAGAAAGTGGTTGTATGTCGCCCTGACGCATCCGCAAAAGCGCTTGAGAAGACTACATTGATGCCCATTGGGCTCAATACGAAACTGGTAGGCTAAGCGCTGGAGCATACTGGGGAATAACGAGAAAATTACGCGTTTGGTATTATGCCAAAGATAACGAGCCTACGGCTCGTGCCCTTATATCCATCGATTAAAATTGATGGCTTTACGGGCCACCCCTGTAACTTTTATTATTCACCGATTCATCGACTAAAAGCACCGCGAGGGACTCGTCCGTCGCAGATCATTGGAAACAAGAGAATGCAAGAAAAAAACAAGAAAGGCTCCATGGCCGGTTTTTTAGTCCCGTCCATCATCGGCATCCTGCTATTCATGATCCCGGTCAAATATGACGACAAGTGGACCATCGTGATCAAGATCGTCTCGGACTGGATCTCCTCTGCGATCGGCAGCTGGCTGCCGCTGCTCTGCGTCATTATCGTCACGGTTTCAGCAGTACTTGGGCTCGTCTCCCTGATCATGGGACCGTCCTTCGTGTCAAGCTACCCCATCATCAAGGCAACCTTCTCAACGACCCTGGTCTGGGTAATCATCCGAATCCTCGGAGCGGTCTTCATCTGGATCACCTATCTTGGCGTCCAGGCAGGCAAGGATGACACGGGCTGGATTCATATGATCACATGCGGGGACGCGGGTGGCTTCGTGCTCAACGACCTGCTCACGACGCTCGTGGTGATCTTCCTGCTCGCCGGACTGCTGCTGCCGCTGCTGCTTGACTTCGGCCTGCTCGAATTCATCGGCGCACTGCTCACCAAGGTCATGCGTCCACTCTTTACGATTCCCGGCCGTGCAGCCGTTGACTGCATCACATCCTGGATCGGCGACGGCACGCTCGGCGTGATGCTCACCGCCAATCAGTACGAGGGCGGCTACTACTCGGCAAGAGAAGCCGCCATCGTGGCGACCACGTTCTCGGCCGTGTCGATCACCTTCAGCATCGTCGTGCTCGCTCAGGTCGGCATGCTCGAGTACTTCGGCCCCTACTACCTGCTGATCTGCCTGATCGGCGTCGCCTGCGCGCTGATCCTGCCTCGCATTCCCCCGCTCTCGCTCAAGAAGGACACGTTCCTTGTCGAGGGCAAGGCGATGGGCGAGACGCTCCCCGAGGGCTACACCTCCTCAGCCCAGTACGGACTTTCCCTCGCGATGAACCGCGTTGCACAGCACCGCGGCATTGGAGAGTTCATTGAAAACGGCGTGAAGAACAGCGCCGGCATGTGGTTCGGCGTGCTGCCCGTGGTGATGTGCATCGGCACGCTCGCCCTGGTGCTTGCCAATAACACGACAATCTTCGACATCCTCGGCAAGCCCTTCCTGCCGCTGCTCAACATGCTCGCGGTTCCCGAAGCCGAAGCCGCCTCGAAGACCATGATCGTGGGCTTTACCGACATGTTCACGCCGGCCGTGATCGCCGCCGGCACCGTCACGGCTCCGATGACCAAGTTCATCATCGCCGTGATCTCGGTGACGCAGGTGATCTACCTCTCGGAAGTGGGCGGCCTGATCCTCGGCTCGAAGATTCCGGTGAACTTCATCGAGCTCTTCATCATCTTCCTGGAGCGCACGCTGATCAGTCTGTTCATCGCCGCTCCCGTCGCGCACCTGCTCTTTTAGCGGCCCGCGCCTCGCCTGACGTTTGGCAGCTCCCGCCGTCCCTTCCCGGGCGACGGGAGTTTTCTTTGTGCCGTCAGCGACACCAAGGCCTTGTGCTGCTTCAGATTGAAGCGGATCATCACGCGCAGAGCGGTAGCGATCGGGTACAGCAGGACCTTGCCGCGCCCGTTGCGCATCTGTTCTTCTGGCGCAACTCTCACGGTATGCTCCCTTCGGCAAGGCGGCATGCAGAGCGTTTCCGCATGCCGCCTTTTGCTGCCGGAGCCCCTTTGCGACAGGATTCTTGAAGCCTGATCTCTCTGCCTCAAAAACAGTTTCTCAGTATGAGCTATTTCGGCTTATACTGAAAAGGCAAGAGAAGAGGCACTGACAAAACACAGGCGCTTGTTCTGTCTGCCCAGTCCACAGCTCAACCGAGCGCCTGCAGTCCCTGCCCAGCACGTCAACTTCGTGAAGGAGCGATTGTATGGCCTACACCGAAACCACAACCACGAGCTGGTTCTCACGCATCAAAAACTCTTTTGCCGGCGTTCTGACCGGCATCGGGCTGATCATCGGCGGCACCTGTCTTCTCTGGTGGAACGAAGGGGATTTCGTGGCCACGCGCGATGCGCTGATTGAAGCGCAGAAGGTCACCGAGGAGATGCCGGACATCTCCAGTGTCAATGCTGAGATGAACGGCAAGGTCGTTCATGCCACGGGAAAGGCGACAACGAGCGACGTGCTTACCGACCCGGATTTCCGGGTTTCGGCAACCGCCATTTCCCTGCAGCGCCGCGTCGAGTTCTACCAGTGGGTGGAGCACTCCAAGACTGAAACGAAAAAAGAGCTCGGCGGCAAGGAAGTCACGACGACCACCTATACGTACGAAAAGAAATGGGTGTCTCGCCCGGTCGATTCAAGCGGATTCCACGATCCGTCCGCCAGGCGCGAGCATGTCAACCGCACGCGCATGAATGTCAAGAACGAAAGCATCTACGCGAAGAATGTTGCGTTCGGCGCATATCGTCTTCCTGACTTCTTTATCCGAGAGATTTCAACCGATCCGGATTTCACGATCTCCATGACAGCCGAGGCTCGCGACGCGCTCGCAAGAAGGCTTGTCCCGGCCGCCAGAACCTCCGAAGAGGCCCTGGATGGAGCCCGTGAACTCGTTCAGGTCCACACTAAGGGCCTGTACATCGGAAAAGACCCCACCCTTCCCCGCATCGGCGATCTGCGCGTCACATACGCGGCAGCCCTGCCCGCCGAAGTGAGCATCATTGCCAAGGTGGCCGACGACACTTTCACGCGGTATGCCGCTTCCAACGGCAAGACCGTCAGCCGCCTGTCCATGGGGACGAAGGGTCTTGAAGAGATGTTCAACGACGCACACAGCGGCAACAGCACGATGACCTGGATTCTGCGCGCCGTCGGCGTGGCAGCGGTCATCGCCGGTCTGAGGATGGTGGTTGCGCCGCTCTCGGTTCTCGTCGGCTTCATTCCGTTCCTCGAGACCATCGTGGGCGGAGGCTTCGGCTTTGTGTGCCTGCTGCTCGGCCTGGCCTGGTCGTGCATCGTCATTTCCATCGCCTGGATCTTCTACCGGCCGATCCTTGCATTCGGCCTCATTGCGGTTGCCATCGCGCTGATTGTTCTGCTTTACATGCGGGGCAGGCGCCGCAAGGCGGCCGAGGCCCAGCCCGTCTGATTGACTGAAATTCCCGGAGCGGCCGGCAAGCCGCTCCGCCCGAGATTCATTTGATTGTTTACACAAGAGGTGTTCCATGAAAAAAACTCTTTTCGCTCTCACTCCCGTTGCACTTTCCCTGATCCTCGCCACCACGGCCTGGGCTGCACCCAGTGTGCGGCTTTCCGGAAACACGGTCTCCATTCAGGAAGCCGTGACCAATGAGATGCTGCCCCAGATCAAGGAGAGCGTCGCCAAGGTGCGCAACCCGGCCGAGCTCAGCTTCTATCTGGCAAAGCTCACCCAGGAGGAATTCAACAGGATCATCTCGCTTTACCCCGCCATGTCGAGTCTTCGCGTTGAATATGGCCAGCGCATCACCGACCTATCCGGGCTCGCAAAGCTGAAAAAACTCAACTCCATCAGCCTGAGCGAGGTGTCTGCCGGCGACTTCACGCCGCTCGCCGGACTCACCAGCCTGCAATCGGTCCGCATCACGGCAAACGGCATGACCAATCTCGGATGGATGAAGGATCTCAAGCAGCTGCGCACCATTGAGATCTCCTCGAGCGGCCTGACGGATCTGAACGGCATCCCGTCTTTGCCGCTCATGAACCGCGTGACCATCAACAAGGCAGCTCCGAACGATCTCACGCCACTTGTTGAAGCATTGCCCAATCTCACCGATTTGACCATGCACTACATTCGCGCAAATGATCTCTCGCCGCTTGCCAAGCTCACGAAGATGAAATCCCTGTCGCTGTACGGCGCTGAAGTCGCAGACTTCTCGCCGCTTGCCCAGTGCCCCGCCCTGGTCAAGCTCGACTACTACGCAAGCAAGACGCCTGACTTCTCCGCTCTGGGCAAGCTCACCCAGGTCAAGGAATTCCACGGAGGCCTTACCAAGCTCGACAGCATCAGCTGGCTTGAGAACCTGCCCAATCTGGAGAGTCTCACGCTCTTTGCCGAACCCATTTCGGACTACACCCCGCTCACGAAGTCCAAACTGCAAAAGCTCAAGATCTGGTCGATGCGGAAACCTGTCGGTGACCTGACCCCCGTTTCCCAGATCCCGACACTCAAGGAACTTGTCTTCTGGACCGTCGAGGGAGCCTCCAACAGCAAGCAGCTTGCCGCTCTCACCAACCTGGACAAGGTGGAAGTGAGAACGTACAACAAGAAGGGAGGTGAGCCGTTTGACCTCTCGGCTGCAAATGGCTGGGACAAGGCGCGCGAAGTCACGATTCACGAGTGCATCGTCGCCAATGCGGACGGCCTTGCCGGCTTAAAGAGCGCCGCACGCGTCCGCCTGACCCGCGTGACGGGACCGTCTGACAGCCCGGTGAGCGTTGCCGCAATTGCCAAGAATCCCGTGGTGCGGTATGTCGACCTTTATGAATCCAATGTCACCGATGTGGACAAGCTTGCCGAGTCCGGCACCATTGAGAACATCAATCTTGCGAAGGTGCGCGGCGTGAAGTCCATTGCCGCATTGCAAAAGATGCCTGCCCTGCGCTCGCTCACGGTGACCAAGGGAGCGTTCCCTGAGGAAGAACTCGCCGGATTCGCGAAGTCGGTCCGCATCAGCCAGAGGTAGCGCGATGCTCTTCCGCTTGCGCCTTAGGACGCGAGCGGCTGGTTGCGCTTGAGGGAATCCGGGCAGCGATGTCCGGATTCCCTGTTCATGCGGCCAGCAGAGCGTCAATGGTGCGGGAGGGACATGGGAGAGAAATAATCCAGTATCCTGAACCTGATTCACGGATCGTTTTTTTGAATGGAAGGAGACAACAATGCCAGAGCGCAATTTGCAGGCTGCGGGCTGGACTGACGGGGCTGAAGTGCTTCACATCAATGTGAAGCGTCCGATGGTTCGCCTGATTGCAAACATCGTCTACCAGCAGCGGATTGGCAACCGAAGTTCCAGCCAGCTCAGGATGGACGTGCTTGTGCCCGACACACCGGCTCCCAAGCCTGCCGTGCTGTTTTTCCCGGGCGGAGGCTGGGTCTCCGCAGTGAAGGAACGATTCGGCGAGTTGCGCTGGGGACTTGCTCAGGAAGGCTTTGTTGTCGCTTCGGCCGAATACAGCCTGATCCCGTCAGGATTCCCCGCACCGCTTGAGGACGGTCTGGCCGCCCTGCGCTTTCTGCGTGCACATGCAGAGGATTTTTCCTTGGATCCGGATCGCGTCGGCATTTGCGGCAATTCCGCAGGCGGCTGGATGGCGCTGATGGTCGCGCTCTCTGCGAAGGAGCCTGAGCGGCCCTGCGCAGTCTGCGCACTGCATCCAGTCACGGAGCTGGGTTCCATCGCCGAGCAGATGGAGCAAGGCTATCAGGAGCTCCACGGCTCAGCGGCCGCACCCGAGTCCCTCATGATGAACGGCGTGTCTTTCAGCAAGGGCACGCCCTGCCCGATTGTCCAAAACGCAGAGCTCTGCTCCCGGGGCAGCCCCCTTGCGCTGCTTGCAGCCCGCCCGGCGGAACTGCCCCTGCCTCCCGTGCTTCTGGTGCACGGGAACGCCGACCGGCAGGTCTCGCCGCTGCAGAGCACAAAGTTTTTCCAGGCGCTGCGCGAACGGGGCGAGGACGCCCGTTATGTCGTGCTTGAAGGCGCCGATCACTCATCGGATCATGTCTGGTACCAGAAGGAGACCGTCGCCCTGATCGCGGATTTCTTCAAAGGCAAAAATCGGGGCTGAGCGCTAAGCCGGCTCCCCGGCCAGAAAAAAAATCCCTGCCCGAAGACAGGGACTGAGGCTTCGCTCAATTGCGGAGGGCTCTTGCAGAGCCTCTCCGCTTTTCTGAGACTACTTGGCAGCCTTCTCGCGCACCGTGAACTGGTGGCAGGTGTTGCACATCAGCTCGGGCTTGGCCTTGTCGGCCTTGTGGCAGTCCTCGCAGTTCACCTCACCCAGATGGGAGAAGTGCGGATTCGGGTCGAGATTCTTGGTCTTCCCGGCCAGCTTGGCGTAATCGCCGTGGCACTTCTGGCACTGGTACTTGGTGACATAGCCGTTCTTGGACTTCGGGAACATGCCGCCATGGCGTTCCGCAAGGGTCTTGTCGGCACTCAGGGCTGCGCTCGAAGCAAAAGCCATTCCGAGAGCGACGGCCAACGAAGCAATCAGGGTCTTTTTCATCGTTCAATCTCCATTATTTCTTCTGGGTCTTGGCCATCGCCTTGGCGCGGGCAGCCATCTGCTCTCCGGCAATGCGGCCGAACACGGTCGCAGCACCCAGCTGGGCGCCGCCGGCATAGTTGAAGAAGAAGATGCCGCCGGCGGAGTTGCCTGCCGCGTACAGGCCAGGAACGCTCTTGCCGTCAAGGTTCTGCACTTCAGCCTTGGTGTTGATGAGCGGGCCGCCGAAGGTGGCCGTCATGCCGCCCTGAAGCGGAATGGCATAGAACGGAGCCTTGGCGATCGGATGGGGCTTCTTGTACGTGCAGGGCGGAACCATCTCGTCAAGCTTGTTCTCAGTGAGAGCCTTGTTGTACTGGTCGACCAGCTTCTGGATCTTGGCTGCGGGCAGGTTCACCTGCTTGCAGAGCTCCTCGATCGTGTCGGCCTTGCCGTACGGGCTGTTCAGGCGGTCGTACTTCGGAATCACACGGTCAAGAACCGAGCACTCGGAGTCAACGATCACCCAGGCCTTGTTGTCGATCGTCTGCAGAGCGGTCGTGCGGGCCTTGATGACGTAGGTGTTGTTCTCGTCCATGTAGCGGTTGCCGGAGGTGTTCACCTGGATGCCGTAGCCGGAGTTCAGAACGTCGGCCGGATTCACGTGCGTTTCGCCAACGATCGGGCCGGCATGGAACTGGTCCATGTTCACGAACTTCACAAAGAGCGGCTGCATCAGGATGATGTTGGCGCCCGTCGTGCTGCGCGAGCCGCGCAGAACCATGCGCGTTGCATAGCCGCCGATGTAGCGGTCGACGAGTTCGGGGTTGGCCGAGAAGCCGCCCGTGCAGAAGCACACGCCGCCACGGCTCATGAAGGTCTTCTGGCCTTCGGGGGTGAGAACCTTCACGCCCTTCACGGCAAACTTCTCGTCGTGAATGAGCTCGATCGCCTTGTGTTCGTACTTGATCTCGATGCCGCGCTTCTTGGCAGCCTCAAGCAACTTCTGGACGAGGCGGGCACCGCCCGTGAGTCCATCGCCCACCACGCGGCAGGTGCGGCCCAGACGCGGATAGGGCATCTGGCGGATCTTGCCGAACTTCACGCCAATCTCGCTCTCAAGCCAGTCAATGCCGGCGGAGATGTTGTCGGTGTAGGTGCGGTTCAGAGCCTTGTCGCCGAGCTGCTTGGAGATGTCCATCATCATGGCGTAGAAGGCGTCCGCCGTATCCGTGATGCCCTGCTCCTTCTGATGGCGGGTGCCCCAGCCGCAGACGGAACCCAGAGCGAAAATGGCGTTGCCGTCAGGACGGTCGCACTTCTCGAGCACGACAACCTTGGCACCCTTGTCGTGCGCGGTAATGGCGGTCACCAAACCGGAGGGACCGGCACCCAGAACAACCACGTCATAGGTCTTTGCGGAAACGGGCTTGGCCTGAGCGGCCTGTGCCGCGCCGAGGCTGGCCGTGCCAGCAGCGGCAGCACCGATAAGCGAAGTCTTCATGAGACTGCGGCGGCTGCATCCTTGCATCTGTTCTTCTCCTGTTAAAGCTATGCGATGACAAGTCAACGAGAGGAAAAACTGCCTTTTCCCCATGCCTTGACATTCCTTACATCTGTCCGATCAATCATCGGAAACATGCGCAGTATCCCCCTGTCCCCCCTCGGGGAGAGTTGATCGAAATCAAACAGAACTTAAGATTCGGAAAAGAAAGCGATTCCAGCTATGTTCCGGAAAAGGCGCCGGCAGAAAAGACTCGGGGGACCCCGATTTTCTCGGAATCCCCCAGCTCGAAAGGTGTCTGCCGTTCAGACTATCTCAAGGTGCGCAATGCGGCGATGCGATCTTCAATCGGCGGATGGGAGGCAAGGAGCGAGCCGATGCCGCCCGAAACACCCAACCCCTTGACGCTTGCGGGAAGCTCCGCGGGCTCCATCGTGCCAAGACGCTGCAGCGCTTCGATCATGTGCTCGGGGCTGCCCAAAAGATTGGCAGAGCCCTCGTCCGCACGGTACTCGCGGTAGCGGCTGAACCAGGCGACAACCATGCCGGCCAGCAGGCCGAACACCATGTCCATCACGATGCTCGTGATGTAGTAGCCGAGCCCGGGGCCGTCGCTTTCGTTGCGCAGAATCTGGCGGTCCACCACCCAGCCAACGAGGCGCGAGACAAAGATCACGAACGTGTTCGTCACGCCCTGGATGAGCGTCAGGGTCACCATGTCGCCGTTGGCAACGTGGCTCATCTCGTGCCCCAGAACGGCCTTCACTTCATTTTTGTTCATCATGCGTAGAAGCCCGGTCGAAACGCACACGAGGGAAGCGTTCTTCGAGGCCCCCGTGGCGAACGCATTGGGTTCGCCTTCATAGATGCCGACCTCGGGCATCTTCACGCCTGCCTTCTCGGAGAGCTCGCGCACGACACCGACAAGCCAGGACTCGAGTCCGGGTGCGGGATTGTTGGTGTTAATGAGCTGCACGCCCATGCTCATCTTGGCCATCGTCTTGCTCATCAGAAGCGAGATGATCGAGCCGGTAAAGCCGACAACCAGAGCAAACAGCAGGAGCGCCGTGACGTCCAGATCGGACCCGGCCATCTGACCGAAATTCACCCCCGTCACTGCGCTCACAACGTTGAGCACGATGCCGAGCATGACAATGACAGCAATGTTGGTGAGAATGAAAAGTCCTATGCGTTTCATAACCAGGTCCTATTCCTATAAAAACTCATGGTGCGGAGGCGGCAAACGCCGCTGCGCACGCTTTGAAAACTATTTGTAAGTCTACTGAAAAAAGCCCATCGCCACGGACGGCCTATCAGCGCAAATTGCAAAATTTGTAAGCGACTTTTACGCCGCGGTCCTCAGCCGAAGCAAAAGGGCGAGGCTCCTGACGTAGGCAGCGCATATTGATCCGGGTAGCGCACTGCCGTGAGATAGAGCCCAGAAGGATCAAATGTCGGCGCAGCGACATGTCTTGAGCGAGCCTCAAGCACGTCTCTCACCCAGTCTTCCTTTTCCCGCCCGACGCCCACATAGATGAGCGTGCCGACAATGTTGCGCACCATATGCTGCAGGAATGCGTTCGCCGTGATCGACACGCAAATCAGCTTGCCGAACCGCCGCACCGAAATGTTGGAAACCGTACGCACGGGCGTCGCCGCCTGGCATTCGGCAGCCCGGAAACTTGAAAAATCGTGCGTCCCGACAAGATGGCGGGCGGCGCGCTGCATCGCCTGCTCATCGCACGGCCTCCACACCCAGCCCGTCTTGCCGGCAAACACGGGGGAGCGCACCGGATCGTTGACGATCCAGTACTCGTATGTTCGCGACTGCGCGGCAAATCGGGCATGGAACGCCTCGTCAACCGGAACGGCCCAGCGCACGGCGATATCGTCGGGCAGAAACACGTTCACGCCGCGCACCCAGGACCTGGGGGCCCTGAGGCAATCGACATCGATGTGCACCACCTGCCCCGTCGCATGAACGCCCGTGTCCGTTCTGCCCGCGCAGATCGTGGACACCTCGTGCGTGACAAAGCGCCTGAGCGCGAGTTCAAGACGATCCTGAACGGTCGGCTGGTCGGGCTGCGTCTGCCAGCCGCAGTACGCCCGGCCATCATACTCGATGCCGAGCGCCACGCGGTTCAATCCGCTCACTGCTTCTTCTCGAGCAGAGCCATCATTTCAGAGGCCTTCCTCTGCACTTCGCCGGTCGACGTATTGATGACCTCTTCAAGAAGCTGCTGAGCCTGGCCGTTGGCGCCGACCGCCATGTAGGTGCGGGCCTTCTCGAGCTTGGCAAGCAGCTTCTCCTCCGGCTCGATGGTCGCCATGCCGGCCGGAGCCGTCGGGAACGGATCCTGAACCGGTTCGGGTTCGGCTTGGAGTTCGGGTTCGCCTGCAGCGTGCTCTGCAGATGCGTCCTGACCAGCCTGAACCGGCTGTTGCGGCGCATCGGGTTCCGCGGCGGGCTCGATCTGCATCGGCTGCGGTTCAGCGGCATTCACCCCCTCGAGCGGATCCGTCTGGAAGGCGGACTCGACCGGGCCACGATGCTCCGGCCGGGGCTCGATGTTCTGCCCTGGATTGCCGGCCAGTTTAGGCTCGCTCGGCTGCTCAGCCGGCGCAGAGGCAGCCGCAGCGCCAAGGGCGGCTCCAGCCGCCGCTGCAGCCGGGAATCCCCGCGCAGCGGCTTCATCAGCCTGCATGCGGCGCTCAAAGAGCTTTGCGGCGGCTTCCAGCTGTTCGCGAGTCGCCGGGTCGTTCCTGCGGAACTCCACAGTCGAAGTGCCGTCATCCTGCGCAGCCTCGTCCCGATTTCTGCGGCGTCTGCCCATGACAAAGCCAGCGCCAAGCGCTGCAATCAGACCAAGAATCCCCCCCAGAATCCAAGTCCATCCCGTTGCGTCCTTCGGCTCGGCGGAGTCCCTTGAAGGCACAGGAGCGTCATCCTTGCCGCTAGCATCGGAAGCGGTCTGCATTTGCTCGGCCTTTTTCACCTCGACGGGCTTTTGCTCGGCTACCGGCTGAACGCCAGCGTCAGGCTTTTCCCGAGCGTCGGCCGCCTCGTCTTTCTGAGAGGGCTCGGCAGGAGCAGACTGGTCGGCAGCCTTGGGAGAAACTTCTGCGGTCCTGGGCAAATCTTCCGCGGTCTTGGGCGAGTCTTTAGCAGCCTTTGGCTCCTCCTGGGCAGTCTTGTTCATAGGCGCCGGAGCCACAGGAGCTGCCGCAGGCTTTGCCGGCTGCTCAGACCGTGCAATCGTCCTTGTTGCATCCCGGTCGGGATGCTCATTCACGAAGAACGCACCCTCTTCGGCGGTTGCCGTAATCACCTTGGGCAGTCTCATGCGGCAGCCGAAAACCACGCCGGAGGACTTTCCCCCCTCAAAACACTTGGGGTTGTTGCGGATCGTCTGCACGATGATCTGCTGCATGCTGGCGCCGGGGTACTGCGCGCGATAGGGCTTGAGCGCGGACCACAGGGTGGTTCCCTTCTGGACTGCAACCGTGGCTCTCTTGCCTTTCAAGGGAATGCGCACGGACGAGGCCGTCCTGGCGGAGGCAGACGAGACCTTCGCACCGCTCTTTTGAGCGGTTTTCTGAGTCTTGGCAGCCGCAGAGGTCTTCTGAACGGGTTTAGTTGCCGTCTGGACCTTTTTCTCAACCTTGGCTGTGGTTGTCTGCACCTTTTGCGCGGTGCTCTTCACCTGCTTGTCGGAAGCGGCGGCAACCGAAGACTTCACCTCCGTTTTTGCAGACTTGACAGCGTCCCTGGCACTTGGAACGGTTGCAGCTGCGGCGCTCGGAACAGTTGCGGCTGCAGCCTGAACCTGCTGTCTGGCAGCAGAAGGCACCTGTGCACTCGAGGCGGAGGGAATCCGGGAGGCCGCTTCAGAGATCTCGGTCCTTTCCTTAATTGCCGATGCGGGCGCGGCGGCAGAACGCTCGGCGAAATGCAGGTTGTAGAGCTTGGCAGTCTTGGCACCCTGATCATCGAGAACAAGGATGAGCGGGAAATCCTGCGTCTGCACGGGCTGAGAGCTCTCGATCCGAAGCTTGTAGGGAGAGGTGCTCGCAACGCTGATCGTCAGATTCCTCAGGTCCTCGGCATATGTCTTGCCGAGAGCCCTGTAAACGCTTTGGGATGCAAGGCCGACCTGCACTTTGGAACTGTCCTGCGGCACATCTTTGATTTCCAGCACCGCCTTCATCGGTTCATTGAGTTTGGAGGTCACTGACAGAGTGCCGAGCTGCGTAGCGTTCACTGCGGCTGTCGAGGCCAAAACCAGCCCTGCTGCAAAGATTTTTTTCATATTTTTCAAATCCCAAGGTGCTTCGTTATCCGTCCGTGCATGCATTTTTTTGGACAGACAAAACAAATCGACAGAATATCGGATTGAGTTTATCGCCTCTTGTGCGACAAGTGAATAGTTTTCCGACACCGTTTCTGCATGTTTTTGGATTTTGTCCTTGCCAAACGCCGCCCTCACCCGCTTGAGGGAAAGCCTCATTGCTCTGCTTCTCCATTGCCGGCAGAAGCCTTTGCTTCGAGCATGAGGTCGGGCATCTGCGGCGGCACATCGCCCGAACTCAGGCAGGGCGAGCCCTCAGAGACATCCGAGAGCTTTTTCTGCATCACGCTGGTCCTGGTTCTGACCTGCCCAAGCGCGTTTTGCACTCCCTGCATGCGCTTTTCCGCCGTCTCAACAGCGGCGGCAAATCGCTCGAATTCCATTTTCACGGCAGACAGGAGCTGCCAGACCTCCGCGCTTCTGCGCTCAATGGCAAGCGTCCGGAATCCCATCTGCAGACTGTTCAAAAGTGCGGCAAGCACCGTCGGCCCGGCAACCGTCACTCGGTACTTTCTCTGGATCGTTTCAAGCAGCCCCGGGATTGCAAGCACTTCGGCCCACAGGCTCTCAACAGGCAGATAGAGCACGGCAAAATTCGTCGTGTAGGGAACCTCGATGTACTTGTCCGCGATCTTGCCCGCCTCAAGCTCGATCCTCTGCTGGAGTTTTTTCACCGACTCGGTTTCCAGCGCCTTGTCGGCCTTATCTCTTGCCTCGCAAAGCCGCGCATAGTCCTCAAGTGGAAACTTCGCGTCAATCGGCAGCAGCACGCTTCTTTCCCCGCTTCCGGGAAGAACGACGGCAAACTCAACGCGCTCGGCCGATCCGGGCCGGGTTGCAACATTGCATCTGAACTGTTCCGCAAGGAGAATTTCCCTCAGAATGTTCTCGAGCTGCACTTCCCCGAACGTGCCGCGCACCTTCACGTTGGAAAGCACCCTTCTCAATGCGTCCACGTCCTGAGCAACGCGGCGCATTTCCCCGAGGCCCCGATCGACGGCGGCAAGCTGTTCCTGCACGCTCTGGAAACTCACCTGAAGCCTCTCGGAGATGGTTTTCTGAAGCCGCTGCTCGACCGAGTCCCGGATCTCGCCAAGCGCACGTTCATTGCCGCTCCTGATTCTGTCAAGATCCGCAGCAAGCGCCGCGCGCACGCTCTCGAGCGTCGTGCGCATCGTCTCGGAAAAACCCCCGAGCCTTGCCTCCTGCGAGCGCTCCTGGGCGAGCAGCCTCTCGGACAGCGCCATGCCGAGCGCATCGGCGCGCTGCATCTGTCCGTCGGACGTGCGGCTCATAATGTCGACGAGCGCGGCAAAACTGTTGCTCTGGCTGTCCCTGAACCTTGACAGTTCCGCATGCAAGGATTCATTGGACGATGCGCGCACTCGCTCGATCGCAGCCATGAGCCGCGCCTCAAGTGCGGCACTCTCCTCCCTTGTGCGGCGCGAAGCCGAGCGAAGCGCGAAAACACCCGCCGCAGCAACGGAGAGCACTAGCGCGAATCCGAGTCCGACCGCCAGGAGCGCCGGCTCGCGCAAAATGAGTTCCACCAAATTCACAGCAGTCCCTCAGACATGGAAAAGCCGCCCGCAGGCGGCCTTGCAACCCGGTCAGCAGACCGAAGCGAAAACGCTACTTGGCAGGCGCCTGGGCGGGGGCTTCGTCCTTGCGGATCATGCTCACGACCTCGGCGGCAGCCACTTCGGAAATGCGAACCAGCAGAACGCGGGCTCCCTGGAACAGGAAGTTGTTCCCCTGCTTGTCCTTGTCGCCGACATACTGCAGGAAGGCATCAATCTGCGGATTGAGCGTTTCGGCCTTCTCTGCATTGAACTGAATGTTGATGGTCTGACCGCCCTTGAGGTGAATCGTGAGTTGCTGGATTGCCTGTGATGCCATGATGAAAAACACTCCTGGTTTTGCGGCGAAGTCTGCCCGGAGCCCTTCAGGCTCCCGGCAGAATCTTCCTACTTTTTCTTTGCGTTTTGCTGCGCGGGTTTCGTGTTCTGATTTTTACCGCTATACAAATCCGATCGCTTGGGTTTGAAAATATGCCTTCCCCGGACGGCCTTTTCAATTTCAGGCTTTCTGGCCTGGACCTGTCCTGCAGGCACAAACCTGAAGAGCACCTCATCATCCCGGATCATTCCCAAACGGAGACGAGCACGCTCTTCGACCGCTGCGCTGCCATTCTCAAGGGACTCAATCTCCGCCGCAAGCGCATCATTTTCACGTCGCAGCGATTCATTGGCGGATCGGATTGCCGTCAGCTCCCCCTGCAGTTCCGCGAGCCGGGAGTATCCTCCCTTTCCGAACCACAGAGACCACTGAACGGCAATCGCCGCTGCAATGAGTCCGATGTAAATGCAGTACCGCAGCATGTCGCTCCGAACCCCGGCTGCTCAGCGCCTACTTGATGCAGTAAAACGCCTTGCGCCCCGGATAGACGGCGGCTGCACCGAGATGCTCCTCGATGCGAAGCAGCTGGTTGTACTTGGCCATGCGGTCGGAGCGGCTCATGGAGCCGGTCTTGATCTGCCCGGCGTTCAGCCCAACGGCGATATCGGCGATCGTGGAATCCTCGGTTTCGCCGGAGCGGTGGGAAACGACTGCGGTATAGCGGGCCTTCTTGGCCATTTCAACCGCCTTGAACGTTTCGGTGAGCGTACCGATCTGATTGACCTTGATAAGAATCGAATTGGCAACACCCTTTTCGATGCCCTCAGCAAGGATCTTGGGATTGGTCACGAACAGATCGTCGCCGACAAGCTGCACACGGCCGCCGAGGCGCTCGGTGAGCATCTTCCAGCCTTCCCAGTCACCCTCGGCCATGCCGTCTTCGATCGAGATGATCGGATACTTGTTGACCCAGTCTTCCAGGACATCGGCCCACTGCTCGGCAGTGAGTACTTTGCCCGAACTCTTCTTCATGACATACTTGCCGTCCTCGAAGAACTCGCTCGAGGCACAGTCCAGACCGATGCAGATGTCCTTGCCCGGCTCGTACCCTGCAGCCTTGATGGCTTCGAGGATCAGTTCAACCGCCTCTTCCTGAGTATCGACCTTGGGCGCAAAGCCGCCCTCGTCGCCCACGGCGGTGCTCATGCCGCGGCCATTGATGATCTTCTTGAGGGAATGGAAGGTCTCGGCGCCATAGCGCAGGGCTTCGCGGAAGGAGGGAGCGCCGACCGGAATGATCATGAACTCCTGCAGGTCAAGGTTGTTGTTGGCGTGTGCTCCGCCATTGATGACGTTCATCATCGGCACGGGCATTTCGCAGGCGCCCATGCCGCCGAAATAGCGGTACAGAGGCAGGCCGGCCTCGTCGGCGGCAGCCTTGGCAACGGCCATGGAAACCGCGAGCATGGCGTTGGCGCCAAGGCGCGACTTGTTCTCCGTTCCGTCCAGATCGATCATCGTCTGGTCAATGTAAATCTGATCGGAGGCTTCTGCGCCCAGGAGAGCCTCGGCGATCTCACCGTTCACGTGCTCGACCGCGGTGAGCACTCCCTTGCCGCAGTAGCGATTGGGATCCTTGTCACGCAGCTCAATCGCCTCACGGATGCCGGTCGAGGCGCCGGAAGGAACCGCCGCACGGGCAGAAACGCCGCTTTCAAGAAAAACCTCAGCTTCAACCGTGGGGTTGCCGCGACTGTCGAGAACTTCCCGACCAATGATGTCGATGATTGCACTCATGTGATTACCGCCTGATAGCTAGTAGAGTTGTAACAGGAGGCCGGCGAAGTCAACGCCGGCCTGCCGATGAAAGAAAATTAAAACGTCGTCTCAAGATAGGGCGCGCGCTTGACCAGAGCATCGATCGCCTTGATGCTTTCGAGCAGCTCGGGCATGCGTGCGAGCGGCACCGAATTGGGACCGTCCGAGAGCGCCTTCTCGGGGTTCGGATGCGTCTCCATGAAAATCCCGTCAATGCCGACCGCAACCGCCGCACGGGCAAGCACCGGAACGAAGCGGCGGTCGCCGCCGCTCGAAGTTCCCTGCCCGCCAGGCAGCTGCACCGAATGCGTCGCGTCAAAGACAACCGGTGCATTCGTCCCGCGCATGATGGCAAGGCTGCGCATGTCGCTCACGAGATTGCCGTAGCCAAAGCTCGCCCCGCGCTCGCACACCATGAAGCTGTCTTCATTCAGGCCCGCTTCCCTCGCCGCCTCACGCGCCTTGGCAACAACGTTGACCATGTCGCCGGGAGCGAGAAACTGCCCCTTCTTGATGTTCACGGGCTTGCCGCTCATGGCGCAGGCACGGATGAAGTCGGTCTGCCTGCAAAGGAAGGCCGGAGTCTGCAGCACGTCCACAACCGCGGCCACATCCTTGACTTCCGCCTCAGTGTGCACGTCGGTGAGAACCGGGACGCCGACCTGACGGCGAACCTGCTCAAGGATCCGCAGCCCCTGCTCCATGCCCGGCCCCCTGAACGATTTGCCCGAGGTGCGATTGGCCTTGTCAAAGCTCGCCTTGAAAATGTAGCGGATGCCAAGATTGTCCGTCGTCTCCTTCAGAAACCCGGCGATGTCGATCACCATCTGCTCGCTTTCAATCACGCAGGGGCCGGCAATCAGGAACAGCGGCGCACGGGCGCCAACCTCAAATCCGCAAAGCTTCATGTCGCGTCCTCTTCAGAGATTAATTCGGAGTCTCGCCCTTGTGCGCCAGAGCCGCCGTCACGAAGGCTTCAAACAGCGGATGTCCAGTACGCGGATTGGACGTGAACTCGGGATGGAACTGCACGCCAAAGAAGAACGGATGGTTGGGCAGCTCCATCATCTCGGGGAGATTTTCGCTCGGCGTGCGGGCCGAGACCACCATGCCCTTGGACTCGAACTGAGGCACATAGGCATTGTTCACCTCATAGCGGTGGCGATGGCGCTCGCCCACGACCGGGCCGTAGATCTTGTAGGCCAGAGTGCCGGGCTTCACGGGCACTTCCTGCTTGCCGAGCCTGAGCGTGCCGCCCATGTCGCTCGTGGCATCGCGCTTTTCAACGCGGCCGGAGTGATCCTGCCACTGGGTGATGAGCGCCACAACGGGGTGCGGCGTGTCCAGGTCAAACTCGGTGGAGTTGGCGCCGCCCAGGCCGCAGACGTGCCGGGCAAATTCGATGACGGCGGTCTGCATCCCGAGGCAGATGCCCAGGTACGGAACCTTGTTCACGCGGGCGTACTCGATCGCCTTGATCATGCCCTCGGTGCCGCGCTTGCCAAAGCCGCCCGGAACCAGAATGGCATCCAGATCCTTCAGGGAATCGGTGCCGTTCTTTTCAATATCCTCGGCCTCGACAAAGCGGATCTTCACGCGAGTCTCGGTGCGGATCCCGGCGTGCGTGAGCGCCTCGTTCAGACTCTTGTAGCTGTCGGCGTAATCGACATACTTGCCAACCATGCCGATCGTGACCTGGTGCTTGGGATTGCGCACGCGCTCGACAATCTTCTCCCAGACGGACAGATCCGCAGGCTTGGCATCGATCTTGAGGCGCTCACAGACGATCTCATCCAGGTGCTGGGCGTGCAGCATGAGCGGCACTTCGTAGATGGTCTTCGCATCGATGACGCTGATGACGTTGTCCATGGGCACGTTGCAGAACAGCGCAATCTTTGCGCGCTCGTTCTCCGGAATCTCCCGGTCGGCGCGGCACAGCAGCACGTCGGGGTACACGCCCTCCTCGCGCAGCTTCTGCACGGAGTGCTGCGTGGGCTTGGTCTTGAGTTCGCCGGCCGCGGCCACCCACGGGCACAGCGTCAGGTGGATGAAGCAGGCGTTGTCGCGTCCGACGCGGAAGCTGAGCTGGCGGACGGCCTCGACAAAGGGAAGCGACTCGATGTCGCCCACCGTGCCGCCGATTTCGCACACGGCAACATCGCACTGCCCGTCGCAGGCCTGCTTGGCGCCGCGCAGAATCCACTCCTGAATCTCATTGGTAACATGGGGAATGACCTGCACGGTCTTGCCCAGATACTCGCCGTGGCGCTCCTTTTCCAGAACGCACTTGTAGATCTGGCCAGTCGTGAAGTTGTTGAAGCGGTGCATCTTGGAACTGATGAAGCGCTCGTAGTGGCCGAGGTCCAGGTCCGTTTCGGCTCCATCCTCCGTCACGAACACTTCACCGTGCTGGAAGGGACTCATCGTACCCGGGTCAACGTTGATGTAGGGATCAAGCTTGATCATGGTGACCTTGAGGCCGCGAGACTCAAGGATTGCCGCCAAAGAAGCGGCGGCGATGCCTTTACCCAAACTGGAGACAACGCCGCCGGTCACGAATACGAATTTAGTCATTGTTTTTTTCTCAAAAAAACGACACGCACAACAAACCTCTTGGGAGATCAACCAATCCTCTCCCGCACGATCAGCTGTGCATGAAAACTGGAACCTGTACAAGCGGCGATTATACGTGAGGCAGGGCGCAAGCAAGCACCCCGCCTCGGCAAACCAAAGGAGTCCGGAACGGCTTGCCGCAACGCACGCTCCAGCCCAGGCGGCTTAGTTGGCGAACCACTTGCGGTAAATCTTCCCGTAGGTTCCGTCGCTGCGCATTGCCTTGAGAGCCGCATCAAGCTCGGAGAGCAGCTTTCTTTCGCCCTTGCGAACGGCAAAACCGAAGCTCTCGGCCTCGAAAATGGCGGGCTGAAGCGAGAGTCCCCTGGCAGCTGCAGGCTTCACGACCATGAAGTAGCCGATCACGGGCTTGTCAAGAAGCACGGCATCAGCTCCCTTCAGGCGAAGCTCCATGAATGCCTCGCTTGTTGCATTGAAAGCCTTGACGCGCGCTCCAGGCACCTTGGCGGCCATCTCCGCTCCCGTCGTTCCGATCTGAACGGCGATCGTCTTGCCCTTGAGGCTGTTGAGGTCGACATACTTGGCCTTGTCAGCCTTGCGAACGAGCAGTCCCTGGCCGGCCACGTAGTACGGTGCCGTGAAGTCGACCTTCTGAGCACGCTCCTCGGTAATCGTCACGCCTGAGGCCACCACATCAAGCGACTTTGAGGAAAGTGCAGGGATGAGCGCGTCAAACCCCATCGAGACGATCTCAACCTTATGCCCGGCTCTCCTGGCCATCTCGCGGATGAGATCCATGTCGAACCCTTTGTATTCACCCGTCTTGGAGTCCTTGAACTCAAACGGTGCGAACGTGGGCTCGCAGCCGACGCGAAGCGTGTCGGCAAAAGCAAAAGACGAGGCAAAAGAGGCTGCCAGGACGACGCCGGCGATCAGACCTTTGATTTTCATTTTCATTTTTCCTACAGAACGAGTAGAGCTACCGCAGCGGCGGGAAACACGGCAAGAGCCGCATCCAGCCTGTCAAAAAAGCCGCCATGCCCGGGCAGGAGATTGCTGGAATCCTTGATTCCCGCCTGGCGCTTAAGGGCCGATTCAAAAAGATCCCCAGCAATGGAAAGGGCCACCAGAAGGAAGATCATGACAAAAGCCGTGCCGAACCCATGAACTGCCACGAGCCGGCTGGTAAACACGCATTTGACGGGGAGCATGACATAGGCCACGACCGTCACGAACAGCACCGTGACAACAGCGCCGAGCGCCCCTTCCCAGGTTTTCTTCGGAGAGATGGCCACCGCCATCTTGTGACGGCCGAAGGCAAGTCCGCTGAAGTAGGCGAACACATCGGCCAGCCAGACAACCATGAACACCGACAGCATCAGCGGCCATCCGCCCTCACGGGCAAACCAGAGCAGCGCCGCCCAGGCAGCGAGCGGAAAGGTCAGCGCCATCACGATGCTGTAGCTGCGCTTCAGGCCGAATCCCCTGTCTCGCGCGGCAAAGACCACGGCAAGCACGGCAAGCCACACGCACGTCACGATCAGTTCAAAGCCGATGAAAAGCTCGCCTCCCGGGCGCACGTCCAGAAACGCCGCAGCGCACATCACAGCCGTTTCGATTCCCGCGATCATCCAGACGAACGTCATTTCAATGCGGGCGATGCGCAGCCACTCCCAGACGACGGCCCCGAATCCCACCGCAAGAACGGCAAGCAGAAGATTTTCCGAAACGGCCAGAGCCGCCAGCAGGACGGCCAGCAAAGCGGCCGCCGTGATCACTCGAGTCTTAAGCATTCTCGCCCTCCCCGGCCTGGATCTGTTCGCTTGTCTTGCCAAAGCGCCTCTCGCGCCCGTCATACCACTCAAGAGCCTCGTGCAAATGCTCCGGGCCGAACTGCGGCCAGTACACGTCGCTGAACCAGAGCTCGGCGTACGCCGCCTGCCAAAGGATGAAATTGGAGATGCGCTTTTCTCCCCCAGTACGGATCATGAGATCCACGGGGCCGGCCCAGGAGAGCGCGAGATGCTTTCCGATGCTCTCCTCGGTAATGGGCTCTCCGGCGGCAGCGGCCGCACGGGCAGCCTGAGCAATGTCCCAGCGCCCACCGTAATTCATCAGGACGTTGAGCGTCATCGCAGAGGCGGGAGCAGTGATCTGCTCGGCCTGAGCAATCGCCTCGCGCAGCTTCCCGTCAAAGGCGGCGACATCGCCCACGACATGCAGTCTGATGCCGTTTTCAAGAAGGGGCTTGGCTTCCTGGGCAAGCGCCTTGACGAAAAACTTCATGAGCGTCTGCACCTCATCGCCGGGCCGGTTCCAGTTTTCACTGGAAAAGGCAAACACGGACAGGTGCTTTACGCCTTCGCGCCGAGCCGCCTCGACAATGCGCCGAAGGGTGGCCACGCCCCGTCTGTGCCCCTCCGTGCGAGGAAGGAACCGCTCCTTGGCCCAGCGGCCGTTGCCGTCCATGATGACAGCCACATGATTGGGTAAATGCATATTTGAAAAGGGCGCGCTCCATGACTTCGGAAACGCTGTCAAAACTTAACAAAAAGCACCCGGACAAAGCTTCCCGCAGTGAAGGAAAACTTTCTCTGGGCGCCGGAATCTGCGGACACCTGACCGTCAGATGAAAACTGGCCGATGTCCGCACTTTCGGACGGACTAAACCGTCATCACTTCCTTTTCCTTCTTGCTGACAAGCTCGTCAACCTCGGCGATGTACTTGTCAGTTGTCTTCTGAATCTCCTTCTGAGCTCCAGTGGAATCATCCTCGCTGATTTCCTTGGCCTTCTCGAGCTTCTTCACGGATTCGTTGGCATCGCGGCGAAGGTTGCGAATGGCAACCTTTGCCTCTTCGCCCTCACCGCGCACGATCTTGCAAAGCTCCTTGCGGCGCTCCTCGGTGAGCGGGGGAATCGGCACTCGGATGACATCGCCGTTCACTGCGGGATTGAGCCCGAGATCAGCCGTGAGGATCGCCTTTTCCAGGACCTTCACCATCTTGCGATCCCAGGGCTGAACCGTGAGCGTGCGCGCATCGGCTACGCCCAGATTGGCCACCTGCGTGATCGGCATCATCGAGCCGTAGTACTCGACAGTGATGTGCTCAAGGATGCCGGTGGAAGCACGCCCGGTGCGCAGCTTCACGAGATCGGACTTGAGCGACTCAACAGAGCGCTGCATCTTGCGTTCGGCCTCTTGCCGAATCTCAGCAACTGTACTCATACAAATTCCTTTCTAAACAATCATTTCAAAAAACAACTTAGACATGCACCAGCGTGCCTTCGGGCTCGCCTAGAACAACCCTGAGCAGCGCCCCCTTCTTGCGGATCGAAAACACCTTGATCGGCAGTTTCTGATCGCGGCAAAGGGCGAAGGCCGTTGCGTCCATCACCTTGAGGTTGCGGCTGATCGCCTCGTCAAAGGTGATGTCATGATACAGGGTTGCGTTAGGATCCTTGTTGGGATCGGCCGAATAAATGCCGTCGACCTTGGTGGCCTTGAGAACGATTTCGGCTCCGATTTCGGCTCCGCGCAGGGCTGCCGTGGTGTCAGTCGTGAAGAACGGGTTGCCGGTGCCGGCCGCAAAGATGACCACACGTCCCTTCTCGAGATACTTCAGGGCGCGTCCGCGGATGTACGGCTCGGCAACCTGAGAGAGCGTGAGCGCACTCTGAACGCGGGCCTCAACGCCGGCTCTGCGCAGGGCATCCTGCAGCGCCATGGCGTTCATCACCGTGGCAAGCATGCCCATGTAGTCGCCCGTCGCACGATCCATGCCGGTGGCGCCGAGCGCCACGCCGCGGAAGATATTGCCGCCGCCAACGACAATGCCGAGCTCCAGACCGAGCGCCAGAACCTCCTTGATGCTTTCGACCATCGAGGTGATCGTATCCTTGTTGATTCCGAACGCATCATCCCCCATCAGCGCCTCGCCAGACAGCTTGAGAAGGACACGCTTGTACTTGAGCTTCGGATGAGCCATTTCAATCTCCTAAGAGCTATAAAGTCTGAATGCGGCCGCAAGAAACCGCGGGCGGAAAACCACCCCCGGACGGATCCGGGCTTTTCTGCCCCGTCACTAGCGCTGCACCATGCAATTTGGCGAGGATCATACAGCAAAAAGGCGCACCCGGGTTGAATTCCCAGGGGCGCCTTCCGAGCCTCAAACGCACCCGCTTTCAGTGCGTCTGGAAAGTTTTCATTCCGACTTTTTAGGCCTTCTTGGCAGCGCTCTGCTGAGCGGCAACTTCGGCAGCGAAGTCCTCGTTGCGCTTCTCAAGACCTTCGCCGACCACGTACAGGGCAAAGGCGGCAACCTTGGCTCCCTTGCTCTTGAGCAGAGCGCCAACGGTCACAGAGTCATCCTTGACGAACGGCTGGTTGATCAGCGTGACTTCCTTGAGGAACTTCTGCACGGTGCCTTCGGCGATGCGGGGCAGCAGAGCCTCGGGCTTGCCGGCTTCCTTGGCCTTCTCGAGGGCGACGCGGCGCTCGGTCTCGATCAGAGCGGGATCAACGCCGTCCTTGTCCAGAGCCTTGGGCTTGGAGGCGGCGATATGCATGGCAACGTCGTGAGCGAGTTCTTCGTCACCGCCAACCACGTCGACGAGAGCGGCAATCTTGGAGCCGCCGTGCACGTACTGGTGGAGCTTGCCCTGAGCCTCGAAGCGCACGAAGCGGCGGAAGCTCATGTTCTCGCCGATCTTGCCCACGAGGGCGGTACGGACCTGCTCAAGCGTCTGGCCGTTCAGCTCGAGAGCGGAAAGAGCGGCAACGTCGGCGGGAGCCTTCTCGGCAACCAAGCGGACGGCGTCCTTGGCCATCTGCTGGAACTCGGGATTCTTGGCGACGAAGTCGGTCTCGGAATTGGTCTCGAGAACAGCACCGGTCTTGCCGTCTTCGGAGATGAACACCGTGACGATGCCTTCGGCCGTGATGCGGGCGGCAGCCTTGGTTGCCTTGTTGCCCAGCTTCACGCGCAGAATCTCTTCAGCCTTGGCGGCGTCACCGTCGGCCTCGGCGAGAGCCTTCTTGCATTCCATCATCGGGGCGTCGGTCTTAACACGAAGCGCCTTAACCATTGCGGCAGTAATAACGGCCATGTTGAGCTCCTAATCAATGTCCAGCCTGCGATCGCCTGAAGCGAGCGGGCGTTGGGATAAATTGGAAAATTTTAATCTGTACAGTGAAAGCGGAGCGAAGGATTGTTTCACCTGCGCTCCGCCTCTTTTTTAGGCCGGGATCCCTAATCGGACCCGCTCAGCCTGATGTTGAAAAACGGCTCGCCTGAACTCGCTGATTAAGCGGCGGGAGCTTCTTCAACAAATTCTTCCTCGGCCTGAACCTCTTCGCCGGTCTTGGAGGATTCCTTGCCAGCGAGGATGGCATCGGCGATGCCGGAAGCGTAGATGGCAACAGCCTTGGCAGCGTCGTCGTTGCCCGGGATCACATAGTCAACACCCTCGGGGCTGTGGTTGGTATCCACAACGCCGATGACGGGGATGCCGAGCTTGTTGGCTTCCTGGATGGCGATCTTGTGGTAGCCAACGTCAACGATGAACAGAGCGTCAGGAAGGCTGTTCATCTCCTTGATGCCGCCGATGGACTTGTTGAGCTTCTCGATTTCGCGGGTGAAGTCAAGAGCTTCCTTCTTGGTCATCTTCTCGACGCCGCCGTCCTCGACGGTCTGCTCCATGTCGCGCAGGTGCTTGATCGTCTGCTTGACGGTCTTGAAGTTGGTGAGCGTGCCGCCCAGCCAACGCTGGTCAACGTAGCAGCAGCCGGCGCGCGTAGCCTGTTCGACGATGATGTCGCGGCCGCCGCGCTTGGTGTTCACGAAAAGGATCTTGCCGCCGTTGGCAGCGAGTTCACGGGCAAACTTCTCAGCCTCGGCGAACTTCTCGACAGTCTTCTCGAGGTTGATGATATGAATCTTGTTGCGGGCGCCGAAGATGTACTGCGCCATGCGGGGATTCCAGAAACGGGTCTGGTGGCCGAAGTGGCAACCAGCCTCAAGCATTTCACGCATGCTGACGGACATTTTTAATCTCCAAGGTTAATGTCTGACGCCGCAGCCGAATGATTTGCGGTCCCGATCGGGCCACCTCGGACAAGCTGCAGCGCGCTATTTACAAGCCCTCAGTCAACAACGACAGTCGGGCCAACAAAACTCCCCTGCCATGGGCCGGGGAGGAAAGCGCGGGATTATATATTGTTTTCCCTGAATTGTGCAACACCGAAAAGAGCATTTCAGACAAAGGCGGCAGCCTTCAGCTCAGCTTGTGCTCCTTGCGCATCTTGGCAATGGTTTCGGGCATGTAGGGCATCACATAGTCGATGACCGTCTCGGCGGGAACGATCAGCACCGAATTTCTCCAGTAGCCGCTCTTCACCGCCGAAGTCATTCCGGCGATGAACACGCAAACGCACACGATCACCACGCCGCGGACAAAACCGAAAATGCTGCCGATCGCACGATCCTCGAAACTCACGCCTCCGGCACGAAGCAGCTTGCCGATCAGCTTGCTCGCCATGCCGCAGGTGAACAGCGTGATCACGACGATGCCGAGCGCCGCGAGGGCAAGCCGGATGAAGAACGAGAGGCTTGGCAGCGGAATGACATCGGCAAGTTCAGGAGCATACTTGGTCGAGAGCCAGATGGCGAGAACCCAGCCGAGAATCGCAAAGACTTCACGGACCACGCCCCGGCTCACGCCAAGAACCGTGGACACGAGCAGCACGACCGCAATGACCCAATCAATCTCATTCATAAATAAAAATTCCTTACAGTGACAGCAATTGAGGGACTACTGCGTCTTTTTGACCTGTTTCTGAACGGGCTTGGGCTGCGTAATCACCCCCTTGTGCCCATACTCCTTCATCCGCGTGAGAGCCTGCTCGGCCTGTGCCTGCGTCGCAAAGCGTCCGACGCGAACGCTCCACAGATCCGTGTTGCGGCTCTTGACAACCTGAATGTATGCGGGCAGTCCGAGCTTGCTGAGCTGATCCTTGCGGACGGCGGCGGCCGCCTTGTTGCTTGTTGCCACCACTTGAATGTAGAACCTTCCGCTGGGGGAGGATTTTATAGGCTTGCCGGGGTCCCTCTGGGTCTGCAGTCTGGCAATCGTATTGCCCATCGGATCGTCGGGCTGCGCAGCGCTCCCGCCAGAGGGCGTCCTGACCTCGGTTTTCTGAGACTTGTCTGCTGACCTGGCATCTGCTTTTTTCGCTTCAGCCGGCTTGCGCTCGGCCGGGCGGACATTCGGACGGACCATGTTGTCGCTCGAGGACAGGGACTTTGCGACCTTTTCCCCGGACATCTGGTTGACCTTCTGGCGCTCGGCCTGCTCCCTCGCCTTTCTGGCATTGAGCTCCACCTGGGCGACAAGCTTCTGGTCACCGGCCGCAGGGATCGAGGTCACGGCCTTGGGCGCCTTGGCCTCGTAAGACGGCCGGAACACGGCAGGCGCAACCACAATCGCCAGCAAAACAATGGCAGCCAGCCCGATCAGCCGATGCTTGTTGCGCACCCGCGCCCGCCTCTTTCTGGCCTGCTCCTGATCCTCCATCTCCTCGCCGAACGGATAGTCTTCCCGAGTCCGCTCTTCGGGGAAAATCTGCTCAAACTTGTCGCTCATCGCTTACTTGTGCCTGTCTGATACGCTTTTTGCCTGCGGATCCCTACGGGTACACGCCAAGGGGCACCTTTCCCCCCAGCGCCTGCATGATTGCCGAAACAGTGACAAAGGATCCAAATCCGACGATTTTAACAGCACGGCCGTCTCTCATCGCCTTTCGGCTTTCCGCGAGGGCCTGCCCGAGTGCATCTGCAACACAGTCAAAAGCGCCTACCCGGCTCATGTCCACGCCAGCCTGCTTCATTGCGCGGCAGAGCTCGGAGCTGCTCGCCGCCCGCGGCCCAGTGAGCGAGGCAACAAACCAGCGGGAAACAACCGGGCTCACAATTCTGGAAACCTCTTTCATGTCCTTGTCGGAGAGCATCCCGAACACGGCCCAAAGCTCCTCGCCCTCGGCCCTGTACCCCTTGAGGTTCCTGAGGAGGGCCTCGGCGGCATTCGGATTATGGCCAACATCAATCGTCAGTTCCGCGCCGAGCTCATCCCGGGGCTTGATGCACTGAAACCTGCCCGTGAGACGAACGCTTTCAAGTCCCCTAGCAATGCCGGACCGATACCGCGGGAAGTTCGCCCTCATGAGCATGAGCGCCGCCAGCGCTCCGGCGGCGTTCTGAATCTGGTTGGCGCCAGCGAGCGCTGGCAGCGGCAGCCCCTCAAGCCGCTCATCGATGCCGGCAACGCGCAAGTCAAAGAACTTGCCGTCAGAGGAGATCTGCGTCTCGAAGTCCCGGCCGTAGACATAAAGCGGAGCGCCGATTCGGGCGGCATGATCCAGAAGCGTCTGCGGCGGATTTCGGTCCGTGCAGACAGCGGGCCTGCCCGCTCTGTAGATGCAGGCTTTCTCGTACGCAATCTGCTCGCGCGTGCTGCCGAGAAACGCAATATGGTCGATGCCGATGGCGCAGACGATCCCGCAGTCCGTATCGATTGCGTTCATGGCATCGAGCCGGCCCCCGAGCCCGATTTCCAGAATCACCGCATCCAGATGGGCCTCGGCGAAAATCTTGAGGATCGCCAGTCCGGTGAATTCAAAATAGGAAAGCGTCAGATCGCCCCGCGCTTCGTTCACGGCTTTGAGCGCGCGCACGATCGTTTCGTCATCGGCCTCTTTTCCGTCGAGGAACACCCTCTCATTGAAGCGCACGAGATGGGGCGACGTGTGCATGCCGACACGGTAGCCGGCGCAGCGCAGAACCGACTCGAGCATCGCGCACGTGCTGCCTTTGCCGTTCGTGCCGGCAACGGTGAACACCGGACAGGAGAACCTGATCCCCAGCTTGTCAATCATGAGGTTCATGCGCTCAAGCCCAAGATCAATGGGCTTGCTGTGCAGCTGCTCGATGAACTCGAGCCAGTCGCTTAACACTCCCGTCCCGGGAGCCGCGATTATTTCGGTCATATCAATCATCAAGCCGCCCGAACGGCTCGGGCGGCCCTTTCTATTCTTAGAGGAAAAGTTCAACGATCCAACCGCCCAGGTGCAGGAACGGACTGATGAAGATGTTCAGCAGTCCGCTGGCGATCAGCACGATCATGATGATCATTCCGTAGCGTTCAAGCTGGGCGTAGGAGGCAGCCAGCCGATAAGGCAGCAGCCCCTCCAGAATGCGTCCGCCATCGAGCGGCAGGATCGGAATGAGGTTGAACGCCATCAGCATCAGGTTGACGTTTACGCCGGCCGAAGCCGTTTCAAACAGAATCTGCTGAGTGAGACCGTCAGGAAGCGCAGTGACAAGGAACCGGATCACCAGCACCCACAAAATCGCCTGCAGCAGATTGCTGCCGGGACCGGCCAGCGCCACCAGAATCATGTCCCGCTTGGGATTGCGCAGGCGCGAGAAATTGACCGGGACAGGCTTTGCCCAGCCGAAAAGAACGCCGCTTGCGCCGGAGATCAGGCTGCCCACAAGCAGCATCCCCGGGATCAGCACGGTGCCGATCGGGTCAACGTGGGCTATCGGGTTCAGCGTGACGCGTCCCAGCATGTAGGCTGTGGGGTCTCCCAGCTGCTTGGCTGCGAACCCGTGAGCGGCCTCGTGCAGCGTGATTGCGAGAATGGCCGGAATAGCGTAGATCGCTATGGTGAGAATGATGTTTTGCATAGGCGGGCAAGTGTAGCAAAGTGCGTTCAGAGAAATATCCTGCAAATCCCGAGAATGAAGGCGTAGCGAAGCGTCTTGCCGAGAGCGCAACAGATCGTGCAGCTCCATGCGGGAAGCCGCATCCAGCCTGCGGCTATCGGAATCGCATCGCCTGCAAGCGGCACCCAGCACAGCGCCATGGCAAGGGGGCCGAAGCGCTCAAGCCAGTTGCTGGCACGCTCCGGAATCTGCCTGCGCTGGGGGATGAGACGGCCGATGAGGTACGAGCACATGCTGCCGGCCGTGTTTGCCGCGCTCGCTACGGCAAGAAGGCTCACCGTCTGCTCAGGCCTCAAAACCTGATAGGCAAGAACGGCCGCTTCGCTCGTTCCGGGCAGGATGGTTGCGGAAGTGAATGCGCTCAGCGCAACGCCCAGAAGGCCGCAGTCGGCAAACAGTGCGGAAAGGTCAAAACTCATGGCGTCAGGCACTTGTGCGGCGAGCACTCAGGTGCGAACGATTTCCTCTGAAATTCCCTGGCAGGGGAAAGAATAGTACTTTCTTTGTTTCTCCTCAGAAAAATCCTCCTCAACGGCTTTCAGCCCACTCCTGCTGTGGCATAGTTCCGGGTAACTGAGATCCCGGCTCGGAGTTGCTTCCGCCCCGGGGAGTTGTTTTGCGCGCATTCCGTCCGTTTATCTAGCGCGCCTCTTGAAATGTACCGGTTTTTGGCTTTTTTCCTTTTTACTTTTTCAGGAGTTTCTTCCCATGCTTTCTGACATTGAAATTGCCCAGGCCGCAAAGCTCAAGCGCATTGACGATCTCGCCCACGAGTGGGGTCTGTCCGATGAGGAATTCGAGCCCTACGGCCGCGACAAGGCCAAGGTTACCCTTGACCCGAGCCGCAAGATGAAGGGCAAGCTCATCCTGGTCACCGCCTCCTCGGGCATGCCCGCCGGTTCGGGCAAGACGACCACCTCGATCGGTCTTGCCCAGGGCATGAACCGTCTCGGCCAGAAAGCGGTCCTCGCTCTGCGCGAGCCCTCTCTCGGCCCGGTCTTCGGCATGAAGGGCGGCGCTGCCGGCGGCGGCTACTCCCAGGTGCTGCCGATGGAGGCCATCAACCTGCATTTCACGGGTGACTTCCATGCCATCACCGCTGCCAACAATCTGCTTGCAGCCCTGATCGACAACGCCCGCCTCAAGGGGCAGGTCGCGCTCAAGGAAGTGACCTGGAAGCGCGTCCTTGACGTCAACGACCGCCAGTTGCGCTTTATCGTGGACGGTCTTGGCGGCTCTGCCAACGGCATTCCCACGGAAACCGGCTTTGACATCACCGCCGCCTCCGAGCTGATGGCCGTGCTCTGCCTGGCCGACAGCGAGGCGGATCTGCGCGCCCGCCTCGATCGCCTGGTTGTCGGCATCAAGACCGACGGCTCGGCCTTCACCTGCGGCGAACTGGGTGCTACCGGCGCACTGATGGCCCTGCTTCTTGAAGCCGTCAAGCCCAACCTCGTTCAGACCATCGAAGGCACGCCCGCATTCGTGCACGGCGGCCCGTTCGCCAACATCGCCCATGGCTGCAACTCGATCGCAGCCACCAAGGCAGCCTTGACGCTCGGCGATTACGCCATCACGGAGGCAGGCTTCGGCTCCGATCTGGGTGCCGAGAACCCTCGGCGGTCGTTCTGGTCACCAGCCTGAAGGCCCTCAAGTGGCACGGCGGCGTGCCCCTGCCCGAAATCGGCAATCCCAACATGGAGGCGCTTAAGAAGGGCCTGTGCAATCTGGACGCCCACGTTGCCAACCTCAAGCAGTACGGCCCGAAGATCGTTGTGGCGATCAACCACTTCTACAACGATCCGCAGGATGAGCTTGAGGTTCTGCGCCAGCGCTGCGCCGAACTTGGCGTGCGCTTTGCCCTGAGCGATGCGTTCGCCCTCGGCGGCAAGGGTGCCGAAGACCTCGCCCGCGAGGTTCTGGCCGCCTGCGAAGGCGAGCCCAAGCCCCTCACCTTCTGCTACCCGGCCGATGCGCACGTTCTCGAGAAGGTTCAGGCCGTCGCCACGAAGGTCTACGGCGCAGGCAAGGTGACGCTCTCGGACGCCGCCCGCAAGGATCTCAAGGCAATCGAGGCTCTCGGCTTTGAGAAGCTCCCCGTGTGCATTGCCAAGACTCCGCTCTCGCTGACGGCCGATCCGAAGGTGATGGGTGCGCCCAAGGGGTTCGAGCTGCCCGTGCAGAGGTTCATCCTCAACGCCGGCGCCGGCTTCGTTGTCGTGACAACCGGCGCCATCATGCGCATGCCTGGTTTGCCCAAAACCCCTGCCGCCTACAACATTGACGTTAAGGACGGCAAGATCACTGGACTGGCATAATACGCACTCGTCTGGTTGCGGCGGCTGGCCCCTGCGAGCCGTCGCGAAAGAAACGGCCCCGCCTTGACGCGGAGCCGTTTTTTTTCTTCGGCAAAAAGCACAACGAAAGGATCTTCCATGCTTGACTTTGCCAGTACCCTGAACGGGTGGATCTGGAGCCCGTTTCTCGTGTACCTGTGCCTGGGCACAGGGCTTTATTTTTCCGTGCGTTCACGGTTCGTTCAGCTGCGCCTGTTCAAGGAGATGCTGCGGCTGATGTTCCAGAAGAAGGCGGACAATTCCGGCGTCTCGTCGTTTCAGGCGCTTTCCATGACGCTTGCTGGCCGAGTCGGCACGGGCAACATCGCGGGCGTTGCAACCGCCATCTGCTTTGGCGGCCCGGGAGCCCTGTTCTGGATGTGGGTCGTTGCATTCCTTGGGGCTTCGAGCGCCTTTGTCGAGTCCACCCTTGGCCAGATCTACAAGGAAAAAATCCACGGCGAGTGGACGGGCGGCCCCGCCTTCTATATCGAAAAGGCCGGCCACAACAAGTTCTTCGCCTGGCTCTTTGCGCTCTCGAACCTGGCCGCCGCGGGCTTCCTCTGCCTTGGCGTGCAGTCCAATTCCATTGCGCTTGCTGCAGAACACTCGTTCGGGCTCAACCCTGCAATCACAGCGGCCCTTGTAACTTCACTGCTGTGCTTCATCCTGTTCGGCGGCTTGAAGCGCATCGCCAATTTCACGACGCTTGTTGTCCCCTTCATGGCCCAGGTCTACATCGTCGTCGCCCTGATCGTCGTGTTCTACAACGTGGATCGAATCCCTGAAGTCTTCCGCATGATCTTCTCCAGCGCCTTCAGCCTTGACTCCACCTTCGGCGGCATTGCCGGCATGGCGGTGAGCTGGGGCGTGAAGCGCGGCATCTACTCCAATGAAGCTGGCGAAGGCACCGGCCCCCATGCGTCCTCGGCCGCATCGGTTTCGCATCCGGCCAAGCAGGGGCTGGTTCAGGCCTTTTCCGTCTACATCGACACCTGGTTCGTTTGCACGGCAACGGGACTCATGATTCTGCTCTCGGGGTGCTACAACGTTGTGGCGCCCAGCGGTGCAACGCTTTACGAGGGCATGAAGGGCATCACCGCAGGGCCCGTCTACACCCAGATGGCCGTTGACACGGTCATGCCGGGCTTTGGCGCGCCGTTCATTACGCTCGCCCTGTTCTTCTTTGCCTTCACGACGATTCTCGCCTCAAGTACATCAACCGCTTCATCAACAAGCCCTGGCTGCTGCATGTCGTGCGCGTCTCGAGCGCGGCTGCCGTGGCATACGGAGCGATGAAGACGGCTGACGTGGCGTGGATGCTGGGCGACATCGGCATCGGCCTCATGTCCTGGATCAACCTGATCGCCATCCTGTTCCTGCAAAAGCCTGCATTTGCAGCTTTGAAGGATTACGAGCGTCAGATGAGACTGGGCGTGGAACCGGTCTTCCATCCCTCCGAGCTCGGCATCAGCAACGCCGAGTACTGGGAAGGCGACCGCGCTGAGCGCAACCTTGAAATCGAAGCCAACGAAGGCATCGAGAATCAGCCCATGGCTCAGGGCCTGCGCAACCTCATCCGCAGCTTCTACGGCAAGGACTGACGCCTTCCGGCTTCAGACTGCCGCGCCGGGACAACTCACGTGAGCCGTCCCGGCTTTTTTTTCAGATGCGCTCAAGAAGCTTCTTGCGCTTTTCAGCAAACTCGCTCTCGCTCAGCAGCCCCTGATTCTTCAGCTCGGAGAGTTTCTTGAGGGCTTCGAGCGAGTCGGATGCCCGCTGCTCCGGGATCGGCTCCAGCTTGTTGCCCAGAATCGCCCAAACGAGCGCGACAAGCCACGTGATGCCGAAGAAAATCCCGACCCAGCTCAGTGATCGGAATGCGTATCAGAAAGATCCCGATGATGATTGCAATCAGGAGCATCACGCAGGCAATCGCAGTATCCATTCTCTCTCCTACCAGTCAAGATCGGGCTGGCTAAAACTTCGGGCCGAATTCCTGAAGGGCCTTGCACTTGTCATTGCTTAGGAACTTTTCAAAGTTCTTGTTGAAGGCGCGCACGAGCTGAACCGCCCTTCCGGTCCAGAGATCGGCGACCTCATAGGAGGAGCGCGGATCCAGAACCTCGGAGGGAACCCCGGGCAAGGACGTTGGCACATCGAGGTCAAAGAACGGCAGCTTCTCGCATCTTGCCTTGAGGATCGAGCCGTCAAGAATGGCATCAACGATCGCCCTCGTGTTCGGCAGACTGATGCGCTTTCCCTTTCCGTTCCAGCCTGTGTTCACAAGATAGACGCGCGCCCCGGTCATTTCAATCTTGCGCGCAAGCTCCTCGGCGTACCTGAACGGATGCAGAAGCAGAAATGCACCTCCGAAGCACGGCGAAAACGTGGGAACGGGCTTTGTGACCCCAAGTTCCGTGCCGGCAACCTTCGAAGTGAATCCCGAGAGGAAATAGTATTCGGCCTGCCGGGTCGTCAGGATCGACACGGGCGGAAGCACTCCGTAAGCGTCTGCCGTCAGGAAAATCACATCCTTGGCATGCGGCCCCTTGCTCACGGGACGGACAATGTTGTCAATGTGATAGATCGGGTATGAAACGCGCGTGTTCTCCGTGACGGAACTGTCGGAAAAGTCCGGCTGTCCGTCTCCACGGATCGTCACGTTCTCAAGAAGCGCATCACGCCTGATGGCCCGATAGATGTCAGGCTCGTTCTCCTTGTCAAGATCGATCACCTTGGCGTAGCAGCCGCCTTCGTAATTGAAGACCCCCTCATCATCCCAGCCGTGCTCGTCATCGCCGATGAGAAGCCGCTTGGGATCGGCCGAAAGCGTGGTCTTTCCCGTCCCCGAGAGTCCGAAGAAAATGGCCGTGTTCGCCATGTCCTTGCTGCAGTTGGCCGAGCAGTGCATCGAAGCGATGTGGCGCAGGGGGTTGAGATAGTTCATGATCGAGAACATCCCCTTTTTCATCTCACCGCCATACCAGGTGTTGAGGATGAGCTGGCAGCGCTCTGTGATGTTGAAGGCCACGGCAGTTTCACTATTCAGACCGAGAAGCTCGTAGTTCTTCACCGACGCCTTGCTTGCTGCAAGAACCAGAAAATCGGGCTCTCCAAAGTCCCGGAGCTCGTCCTCCGTCGGCCGGATGAACATGTTGCGCACAAAGTGCGCCTGCCAGGCGACCTCCATCACGAAGCGCACCTTGAGCCGCGTCGCCGGATTTGCACCGCAAAAGGCGTCGACCACGAACAGGCGCTTGCCGGAGAGTTCCTTCAAGGCAATTTCTTTCAGTATGCCCCAGGTCTTCTGGTCGATGGGGTGATTGTCCGTGGGGGCTTTCTCGGTAGGCCACCAGACCGTGTCGCGGGTCTGGTCGTCCATCACGATGTACTTGTCCTTGGGGCAGCGGCCGGTAAAGCGGCCCGTCATGACATTGACGGCGCCCAGCACGCAGAGCTGCCCGCGCTCATATCCCTCGAGGCGGCTGTCCGTCTCTTCCGCAAAGAGCGTCTCATAGCTCGGGTTGTATACAACTTCCCTGACATCATTGATGCCGTACCGCGACAGATCAACACGCATTTTTTCGACCGTTTTCGAGATCATGGGATGTTTGCATTGTATGCCCGAATCGATGAAATCGGAACAAAAACCCCGGGACATCCGAAAAGACACCCCGGGGAAAACAGATTGAGTTTTTACCGCTGTAACTTCCTACTTCGTGGCTTGAAGCCCCTTGCTCTTTTTCAGGTCGCCGGCCAGCACGTAGGTAAGGCCGTTGGCAAGCATCTTCCTCAGGGCTGCATTCACCTGCGCAACCGTCAGAGCCTGAATGTCATCCTCAAACTCCTTGGAATAGGCAAAGC
The DNA here is from genome assembly GCA_900315045.1 of uncultured Sutterella sp. GTDB lineage: Bacteria > Pseudomonadota > Gammaproteobacteria > Burkholderiales > Burkholderiaceae_F > Duodenibacillus. Next base: position 35,725 of record OMXR01000013.1, read on the forward strand.
TCTTGCCCGTATCAAGGAACACGAGCCAGCTCTGTGCAAGATAGTCATCCTGCGCACGATTCACAGCACGGCTCTGAATGATGCCCTTCTTGGCCTCGTCAAGCTCTTTCTGCGTGACGCCATCCTTGAGAATCCGGGCGATCTCCTCCTTCATGCACTGCTCGGCGCGCTCCAGGTTCTGCGGCGCGACGATGGCGCTCGCACTCCAGCGTGCCCGGTTGCCGAAGTTCGGCAGCGTCACGAAGCTGTACACGCCGTATGAGAGCCCCTCCTTCTGGCGCAGCCTGTCAACGAGCCGGTTCGAAAGCCCCGTCCCTCCTCCGATGATCCAGTCTGCCACAACATACGCAGCCGCCTCCTTGTCGCTTCTCTTTCCGGCAAAGTCAACGCGGGCGGTGAGGAACGCATTCTGCTTCTCGGGCGTATCGATCACGATGCGGCCAGCAGAAACCGGCCGGTACTCGGAACTGAATCGCTCCCAGGCGCTAGCAGGATCCGCGGGCTTCTTGGCCGCCAGGACCTTGCGCAGAACCTCCTTGACAGCCTGGACATCGAAGTCGCCCACAACCACGATCTGGCCGTGGTCCGTCCCGATGACATCCGCGAACCACTTGGCAATCTCATCGCGAGTGACCGTCGAGAGTGCCGCAAGCATTTCGTCCATCGTCATGGCGCTGCGGGGATCGCCTTCTGGATAAGTCCTGAAGTGGCGGTTCACAGCATCGCGGGCAAGCTTGCCCGGATCATCGGTCTTGCTCTGAATCGAGGTCTTCACCTGATGAATGAGCTGCTTGACCTGCTTGGGCGGGAACGTGCTCTTCGTGGTGAGTTCCCCCATGAGCTCGAGCGCCGCCACGACATGGTCGTGATCGGTCTGGAACGACAACGCGTCGCCCTGCATCCTGAGGTTGGTCATCAGTTCGGAGATCTGATCGCGGCTCTTTGTGTCGGTGCCGCGCGTGAGCATCGGCCCCACGAGCACATCCATGACGCCGTGCCCTGTCAGGGTTTTCACATTGCCATAGCGGAAGTCCGAGGCGACGGTGACCGTGCGGCCGCGGTTGCGTTTTGCAAGCAGCGCCACCTTCACTCCGTTGATCTCAAGCCGCTCGGTGCGCTTGTCGATATTGTCGTGGGAAGTGTCGAACGCCTCGGCAACATCGCCCTCGGCGCGGAACTTGGCCGAAGCAATCACATCCCTGGCGTTCGGCCGCGTCATGGCCGGCGCAGCCTTGGGATTATCGTCCGGAATGAACATGCCGACCACCCGGTTGTCCCGCACGAAGTACGTAGCTGCGGCCTTGTCCACATCTGCGGGCTTGACGGCAGCCGTCTTGTCGCGGTCAACGAAGAACAGCCTCCAGTCGCCAAGTGCAATGTACTCGGACAGATCGACAGCAAATCCTTCCGGGTCGGAGAGCGTGCGCTCAAACTCGGTCGCCTGCTGCTGCAGATTCAGCGCCACCTCCTGCTCGGTTGCCGGATTCTTTGCAAACGCCGTCTCGATGGTGTCGATCAGGATCTGCTTGACCGGTTCAAGGTCCGCCCCCTTGGCAACCAGAGCGCCGAACATGACGAAACCGGGGTCGAGCGTGCCCATGGGCCAGCCAAAGACCTGGCTCGCCTTGCCGCTCTCGACGAGCGCCTTGTACAGGCGCCCTCTGGGAGACTCAGAGAGGATGTCAATCGCCGTTTCCACGGCGCTGCTGTCATCGGCAAGGGCAGAGGGAATTCTGTAGCCGACCGCCACGAGCTGCATCTCGCCCTTGCGGCGGATCTGGAACTCGCGCGGCCCATCCGAAACCGGCTCGATCGTCCATTCCCTGGGAAGAGCGCGCTCGGGCCTGGGGATCGGGCCGAACAGCTCGCCAATCCAGCCAAGAACCTTGTTCTCGTCAAACTTGCCGGAAACCGTGAGAACGGCATTGTCCGGCTGATACCACTTGCGGTAGAAGGCCTGCAGATTCTCTATGGGCACGTTTTCGATGTCGCTTCTGGCACCGATCGTGCTGCGCCCGTATGCGTGCCAGTCAAAAAGCACGGACTGCATGCGCTTGAGCATCACGGAAACGGGACGATTCTCCCCCATTTCATATTCATTGCGCACCACGGTCATCTCGGTGTCGAGATCCTTCTTCGCGATGAAGGAATTGACCATCGCATCGGCGCTCCAGCCAAGAGCCCAGCGCATGTTGTCGTCGTTCGCGGTGAAGCTCACGAAGTAGTTTGTGCGGTCGACCCAGGTCGACCCGTTCATGCGAAAGCCCCGGCGCGTGAACTCCTTGGTGGGCTCCGGATAATTCTTGCTGCCCTTGAACATGAGGTGTTCAAGCAGGTGCGCCATGCCGGTTTCGCCATAATTTTCCATGCGGGAGCCGACCAGGTAGGTCATGTTGACCGTCGCCGTGGGCTTGCTTTGATCGGCAAAAAGAACAACCTGCAATCCGTTGTCAAGCTGATAGCTGTGAATGCCTTCGACACTGGCAAGCGGCTTGACGCTCGCCGCGCCGGCTGCCAGGGAAGCTGTAACCAAGGTAGTCATCATCAATGTCTTCAATGTCATAAAAACCTCAATCGTGCATGGAGAGACACGCCAAGAGGCGGTGCGTGGCGGGAGGATAGCGCCCCCGCCTCTCTCATCGCTTAAGGTCATTGTTTCCAAATGTCGCCATATGTTACAGCGCTTGCGGAAGCAAAAGGGCAAATCGGTAGAATGCGACCCCATCCAAACACTTTTGCCTCTCTTATCGTGAAATTTCTTTTCGACCTTCTGCCCGTCATCCTGTTTTTCACAGCATTCAAGATCGGGGAAAGCCATGCCCAGCAGACTGCCGACCTGCTCGGCTCATGGCTGGGCAGCGGCATCTCAGTGGATCAGGCGCCGATTCTGGCCGCGACCGCCGTTGCCATCATCGCCTCGGTTGCCCAGATCGCCTGGATCTACCTTCGCGGCAAGAAACCCGAGCCCATGCTCTGGATCTCATTTGCCATCATTGTCGTGTTCGGCTCGCTCACGCTGTTTCTGCACAACGGGATCTTCATCAAGTGGAAACCGTCGATCCTTTACTGGGCTTTCGCCGCAATCCTCGGATATGGGGCGGCGACCGGACGGAATTTCCTGAAGGCCGTGCTCGGCAACCAGCTTGAACTGGATCCGGGCGCATGGAAAAAGATGCAGATTGCCTGGATTGTGTTTTTCGTTCTTGTCGGCGTGATCAATCTGGCCGTTGCCTACACATGCGAAACCGCCACATGGGTCAACTTCAAGCTCTTCGGCCTGACGTCCCTGACATTCATTTTTACACTTGCGATCGGCCTATGGATAGCCAAGAGTGCGCAGAATGGGCACAATAACGGCTGATTCGATTTGATGTACCGGCCTTCCCGTCAAGGAGGCCGGTGCTGTTGTTTTTCAGTTTGCTAATTTTTCTATACCGATGAACACCAAGTACATTGCTGCGGCCGTTCTTGCCGCTTTCGCCGCAACCGCCGCCCAGGCTGAAGTCCAGAGCTTCAAGGTCAACGGACAGCTTGTCACCAAGGATCAGCAGGAGCGGATCATCCAGAATCTCGTGAGCCGCGGCCAGCCGCGCACTCCGCAGCTGGAGAGCCAGGTCCGCAACCGCCTCACCAGCGAGATCGTTCTGCAGCAGGAGGCCGAAAAGCTCAAGCTCAGCCGCCGTCAGGATGTCAAGCAGGCCATTGAAGCCGCCCGCAACGCCATCCTCACCAACGCCGCGGTGAGCGAGTTCATCAAGAAGAACCCCGTCTCTGACGCCGATGTCAAGAGAACCTTTGAAAACGAAAAGGCTCGCTGGGGCTCGCAGGAAGTTTCCGTCCGCCACATTCTCGTCAAGGATGAGGAAAAGGCAAAGAGACTGCATGCACAGATCTCCAAGGGTGCCGACTTTGCAAAGCTTGCGCGCGAAAACACTCTGGATACCCAGGCCAACAAGAATGCCGGCGGCCTCATCGACTGGACGAGCCCGCGGCTTTTCGAGCCCGCCTTTGCCGCCGGTTTCAAGAATCTCAAAAAGGGAGAGCTTGCTCCCGCCCCCGTCAAGACCTCTCTTGGCTGGCACATCATGAAGCTTGAAGACACCCGAGCCGCCACCCGGTACAACAACTACAAGGAATGGGAACCCGTTCTGCGGCGCGCCCTCGTTCAGCAGCGCGTTCAGGCCCACATTGACGATCTGATTAAAAAGGCCAAGATCCAGAACAACGTCAAGTAATCAATCGGCTCTGACCTCTTCCGCTAGGCCGGTCTGGCTCCTCAGACCGGCTTTTTTTGTCTCCTTTTTGCAACGGTCTTCAACAAAAAAATAGCAATTCAATTGCGAATGAGAATGGTTATCATTAGTGTCCCGCGCAATTGGTTGCGAGAATCGCACCAAATCCATTTTTCTCAACACTTGCGAAAGGTTCACTATGAAGACCACCTTTAAGATCGCCGCGGCTGCTGCCGCCGTTGCCATGGCCATGGGCGCCAACGCCGCCAGCGTCACCCTGTACGGCTCCATCTCCACCGGCCTCGTGTACAAGCACACGCCCGCCATCCAGGGCGAAACCGGCGTAGAAGAAAAGAAGTCCAACAGCTTCAGCATGGAATCGGCCTGGTACGGCGACTCGATCTGGGGCCTGAAGGGCGAAGAGGAGCTCGGCAACGGCTGGAAGGTCGGCTTCGTCCTCGAAAACGAATATGGGTCCGATACCGGAAGAATGGCCGGCGCTGATGACAACAAGCTCTTTGACAGCCAGGCGTATCTGAGCATCGGCAACGACACCTTCAAGCTTGCTGCCGGCCGTGTGGGCGGTCTTGCAAGCGCCGGCGGCGACTTCGACCTCGTCGGCGGCTTTGATCCGCTTGAAGCCGCCTTTGGCGTCGGCGGCATGGGCGCTTTCTCCTCCCGAGACAAGATGGCCGACAACACCCTCGTTGCCGAAGTCACTCCGCTCGACGGCCTGAAGATCTCTGCGATGGCCTCCCTTGGTGATGATGGCGATGACAATGCCAAGTGGCACCGCCGCGGCCACTACTACGGCCTTGGCGCTCTGTATGAGAACGGTCCGTTCGCCATTGGCGCCGTCGTTGAAGCCCGCACACTCTCGAATGTGCAGCAGATCAATGACGAAACAGAAATCGACTACACAGGGAAAAAAACCGGCTACACCTACACCCTGGGCACGTCCTGGGACTTTGACGTGATCAAGCCGATGTTCATGTACCAGCACACTCAGAACGGCAACCAGTGGCAGGATGGAAAGTTCAGCTATGAGGAAGATGGGAATGAGTATCAGGCAACCTTCAAGGCTGACAGCTTCCTGCTCGGCTTTACGGCTCCGCTCGGCGAAGGCACCCTGATGGCTTCGGCCCAGTACCTCAAGATGAAGGCCGGCGAAGCCAAGCAAAAGGGCAATGCCATGATTTTCGGCGTCGCCTACAACTATGAGCTCAGCAAGCGCACCAGCCTGTACTGCGGCGCCACCTATGCCAAGGGCAGCAAGGGTCTGTCCAAGAAGTACAACGAGAACAGCTACCACTCCGATATGCGGGCCGACTACAACGGCTACCAGTTCGGTGTCGGCCTGAATCACACGTTCTAACCGCCAGAAGCGACTCACCCGCTGAGTCAGCCGCCTTCAGATGCATCGCGCTCCGGGCAACCGGGGCGCGATTTGTTTCGGCTAAACTTCTGCGCCTTGCTAGTTTTCCGCCGCGTTTGCCATGGCCAAAGATTTTCCGATCCGAGTCCTCCCTGAATCCTTCAAGCTGCCAAAGCCCGGCGCCAAAGGCGTCCTGCAGGCTGCTCTGCCCGCAACGGACTCGCTTGCGCTCACCGAGCTGGCATCGCGTGCGAGCGGCAGCGGACAGCTCCTTGTCCTGATCTGCTCCGAGGCAAGCGCCATGCTGCGGCTTGCCGAGGAAATCTCCTGGCTCAACCCCGCCCTGAATGTCAGAGTCTTTCCCGACTGGGAAACGCTGCCCTACGACACGATGAGCCCGCATGAAGACCTTGTAAGCGAACGTCTGGAAACGCTCTGGCGCCTCACGATGCGGGAAACGCAGAAGGCTTCGGGCCAGGCGGTCGACATCCTGATCGCTTCGGCCGCAACGGCTTCGCAGCGCATCGCCCCGCCCTCTTTCATCGCGGCAAGCTCCTTTCTCTTTACCAAGGGGCAGAGAATCGCCTTTGACGAACTCAAGTCCAATCTCGTGATGGCCGGGTACGGCCACGTCGACCAGGTCATGGCGCCCGGCGAATTCTGCGTGCGCGGCAGCATCATCGATGTCTTTCCGATGGGCTCTTCGCAGCCCTTCCGCCTTGACCTTTTCGATGACGAACTCGACAACATCAGGCTGTTCGACCCAGAAACTCAGCGCTCCGTGGGAGAAACCGATTCCATCCGGATTCTGTCCGGACATGAATTTCCCATGGACGAGCAGGCCCGGACGGCTTTCCGGGCGCGCTGGCGAGAGACCTTCAAGGGCGATCCGGCCAAGTGTCCCGCCTATGTCGACATCGGCAGCGGCATCGCCTCGGCTGGCATCGAGTATTACCTGCCGCTCTTTTTCGAGTCCACATCTACGCTTGTCGACTACATTCCGGAGAGCTCCGTCATCGTCACACATGGCGACGTGAATCAGGCAATTACTAGCTATTTAAAAGAAATTAACGACAGATACAGGTTTTTAAGCAAAGATATCGAACGCCCCGCCCTGCCACCCCAGGCCCTCACCCAGACTGCCGAGGAGTTCTTCGTCTCGATCGGGCGCTATGGACGCCTGACCGCAGAGCAATTGCCTGCAGCTTCATTTGACCTCGCCATCGACCGCAAGGCGCAGGATCCCGCCCACAAGCTCAAGGCGTACCTTGAGAGGGCCGCCTGCACCAAGAGCCGCGTGCTCATCACGGCAACGAGCCAGGGCAGGACGGCGCGCCTCGGAGAACTCCTTCGGGAGGACCAGATCGCGGTAAAGGATGTGGAGAGTTTTTCCGAGTTCCTCGCCTGTGCAGACCGTGTCTGCCTCGGCGTGAGTCCGCTCAGCCAGGGCGTGGAACTCTCTTCTCCACCGCTTTGCATTCTGACGGAAACCGAGCTCTACGCCATCCATGCCACAAAGCGCAAGAGCCGCATCCGCGAATCGGCCGCCCGGATCGAATCAATGATCCGGGACATCAGCGAACTCAAGGTCGGAGACCCCGTTGTGCACGTCGAGCACGGCATCGGCCGCTATCAGGGCCTGCAGACGATGTCCACCGCCGAGGGGCAATCCGAATTCGTTCGGATCGATTACGCGGCCGACGCAAAACTTTTCGTGCCCGTCTCGCAGCTTCACATGATCAGCCGCTACACGGGCACGGACGCCGAGCATGCTCCGCTGCACAGCCTGGGACGGGGCGAATGGGAGCGCGCCAAGAAAAAGGCGGCCGCCAAAGTGCGCGACACCGCCGCCGAACTGCTGCACCTGTACGCTCTTCGAGAATCCCGTCAGGGCTTTGCCTTTGCAGAAAAAATCCCGGAATACCAGGCCTTCTGCGAAGGATTTGAATTTGACGAAACCCCCGATCAGGCAACCGCGATCGCCGCAGTTCTGGCTGATATGCTCCGTCCACGGCCCATGGACCGGCTCGTGTGCGGAGACGTCGGTTTCGGCAAGACCGAGGTGGCCCTCAGGGCCGCTTTCGTCGCCGTCATGAACGGCAGGCAGGTTGCCGTTCTCTGCCCGACGACGCTGCTTGCCGAGCAGCATGCGCAGACGTTCCGGGACCGCTTCGCGGCCTGGCCCGTCACGGTTGCCGAACTCTCGCGCTTCCGCTCCGGAAAGGAAACCAATGCCGCAATTGCCGGCATCAAGGCGGGCTCCGTGGACATTGTCATCGGCACGCACAAGCTGCTGTCGGAAAAAATTGAATTCGCCCGTCTCGGACTCGTCGTCATCGACGAGGAGCACCGCTTCGGCGTGCGCCAGAAGGAACGGCTGAAGTCGCTGCGGGCGGAAGTCGACGTGCTCACGCTCACGGCCACTCCGATTCCCAGAACGCTCGCGATGAGTCTGGAAGGAATCCGCGACTTCTCCGTGATTGCGACGGCGCCCGAAAAACGGCTTGCGATCAAGACATTCGTCCGCAGGGAGTCCGATGAACTCATCCGGGAGGCCGTCATCCGAGAACTCAAGCGCGGCGGCCAGGTCTATTTTCTGCACAACGAAGTGGAAACCATCAACAACCGGCTCGACCGGCTTGAGAAGCTTCTGCCCGAAGCGCGCATCGGCATCGCCCACGGCCAGATGGCAGAGCGCGACCTTGAGCGCGTCATGCGGGACTTCTATCAGCAGCGCTACAACGTGCTGCTTTGCACGACCATCATTGAAACCGGCATCGACAACCCGAACGCCAACACCATCATCATGCACCGTGCCGACAAGTTCGGCCTGGCGCAGCTCCATCAGCTGCGCGGCCGCGTCGGGCGAAGCCACCACCAGGCCTACGCGTACCTGCTCACCCCGGGAGACGAAGCCATCACCAAGAACGCCCAGAAGCGCCTTGATGCCATCCAGAACCTCGAGGACCTGGGAAGCGGTTTCTACCTCGCGATGCATGACCTTGAGATCCGAGGCGCGGGCGAAGTGCTCGGAGACGAGCAAAGCGGCGAAATGCAGCAGGTCGGCTTTGACCTGTACAGCCAGATGCTCAAGACCGCCGTTGACTCTCTGAAAAAGGGCGAGGAGCCGAACTTCGAGCATCCCTTCGCCTCCATGTCTGAAATCAATCTGCACATGCCCGCCCTGCTTCCCGAGGACTTCGTCCCCGATGTCGGCAGCCGTCTGAGCATCTACAAGAAACTGGCGGCAACCGATGACATCGTCGCCCTGGAGCATGTGATCGACGACATCAACGACCGGTTTGGAAAACTGCCCGAGCCCGCGCGCGCCCTCATTGCAACCCACAGGCTGCGCCTCGTGTGCCGGGATCTGGGCATCAAGCGCATCGACGCGGCCGACAGCGCCATTGTCTTCATCTTCAACCCAAAGCCGAAATTCGAGCCGATCAATCTCATCAAGCTGCTGCAAACCCGGCGCGACCTGCGGATGATGGGGCCTGAGAAGATGCGCCTTACCGTTTCAAGCGCTGATCTTGACTCGCGCGTGCGCGCCATCAGAACAATTACCAATGCCTTGGGCGGCGCCAGATAGGCATCCGAGTCTCGCTCGATTTATGACTATTTGGCTATAAAAAACACGCTCTATGTTCGATTTTTGTGCAAAATTACACACAATCCTGACATAGAGTGTGTTTATGCAACTGAAGCGGATGACTCTCCGAACACTACGCGTATAGTTCAAGCCTTGGTTTGCGCCTCACTCCTTCTCTCGCTTCAGTTTTCCCATGCCTCTCGACATCATCCTTCAGGCTCAGGACTTTACGTCCGAAACCCGCGCCCGCATCATTCAGACAGCTGCAGGCATCCTTGGATCCGCACCCGCCGTATACAGCCCGACCTGCCAGCTCTTTGAAAACATTTCCCTTGAGCGCAACGACCCGAAACTTTTAGAGCTCTCGGGGCTGTGCCGCGCCAGCGGCATTGATGCGGCCTTCGTTCCCGCCGGCATGAAGCTCACCGACTTCAAGGCGTTTTTCTTTGACATGGACTCGACCTTCGTGCGCTCTGAAACGCTTGACGAAATGGCCGCCATCGAGGGACTGGGAAAGGAGTGCGCCGCCATCACGCAGGCCGCCATGGACGGCACGCTCAAGGACTACGCTGCAAGCCTCAGAGCCCGCGTCAAGCTTCTTGAAGGCCGCAGCACGCGAAGCATCGAGATGGTGTGGGCGAACATGCGCCTTTTTGAAGGACTCGAAACGCTTGTCCGGCACGTCCTTTCCAGGGGATTGCGCGTGTACATCGTCAGCTCCGGCTTTACGATTTTCACCGAACGCATTGCCGCAAGGTACGGGCTCACGGGAACCTGCTCGAATGTCATCGGCATTGACGGCGATACGTTTACCGGCAGCGTGTCCGGCCCGGCGTTTGCCCCCTTCAACGGAAGAATTCTCGATGCCGGCGGAAAACTCGAATTCGTCACCTCGACCATGGCCCGGCTGGGAGGCAGCCCCAAGGAGTGCGTCTGCTTTGGCGACGGAAGCAATGATGTGAAGATGCTCTCGGCGGCAGGACTCGCAATCGGCAATCATCCCAAAGCCGTGCTGCTGCCGCACTGCGATCTTGCTCTGCAGTTCATGACATACGAATCCGTGCTCAATCTCTTTGCCGACGTGCGTGCGCAAAGGAGTTAGCGGCGATGTCCAGAATCATCTGCTTTGATACGGAAACCACCGGACTCAGCTGGAGGCACGGAGACCGTGTTGTCGAAATCGGCGCCGTCGAACTGGATGGGAACCTGCAGATCGTCTCCAGGTTCCAGACCTATCTCAACCCGGAACGGCGGTGCTCTCCCTCAGCAACAGCCGTTCACGGACTGACGGACGCCTTTCTGGCGACAAAACCGAAATTTTCCGAAGTGGCCGATGAGTTTCTGGAGTTCGTTCGCGGAGCAACGCTCGTCGCCCACAACGCCCCCTTCGATACGGGCTTCATCAACTGCGAGCTCAGCAGGCTGAGCCTGCCGGATCTCTCGCAGAACGGCTGCGAAATCTTTGACACGCTCAGGCTCGCTCGCCGCCTTTATCCGAATGCCCATCGGGGGCTGAACGACCTGTGCATCCGGTTCGGCATCGACATCACGGGCCGCGCGCTGCACGGCGCCCTGCTTGACAGCGAGCTGCTTGCCTGCGTGTATCCCAGACTTTTGCAGGAACAGCGCGAACAGGCTCTGCGCTCGGAAATCCCCTGATCAAGCTCCGCCTGCAAGGAGGCTTTTCGCCAGCAGCAGGTCGTGCCAGCTCTTTTCCTTGGCGACGGGATTGCGCAGCAGATAGGACGGATGGTACGTCACCACGGTCGGAACCGTTTTGCCAAAGAGCGTGCACTCATGGTGTTTTTCCCTGAGCGCCTCAATGGAGCGGATATTCGATTCGGCCAGGAGCGCATTCACGGCATGCCTGCCCATGAGGATCAGCACCTTGGGCTCGAGCAGCTCAAGCTGCCGCATGAGAAACGCGCGGCACGCCTGCGCCTCCTCGGGACGGGGATCGCGATTGAAAGGCGGGCGGCATTTGAGCACGTTGATGATCGCCACGTCCCTGCCCCGCTGCAGGCTGACGGCAGCAAGGATGTTGTCAAGGAGCTGGCCGCTCTTGCCGACAAACGGATACCCCTGAAGGTCTTCGTCACGGCCGGGCGCCTCGCCCACGATCACGATCGGGCAGCCGGGCTTTCCGGCAGCAAGAACGGTATTGGTCCGGCTCTCGGCCATCTGGCAGGCATGGCAACGATCGGCAAGCCCCTTCAATTCATCCCAGCCGGCGCTTGCAACAGCGGCGGCAATCCCCGGATCTACACGAATTTCAATCGGCGCTGCGGCTGCATCACCGAACCGAGAGGACTGAGCGGCTGCCGCAGGGCTGCGCGGCATGACTCTTCCGGGAATCGCCGCAGGAGCGGGACTCCTTGCCTCAGGCTGCCGCGGAGCGGAGACTCGCGCCGCGGGGACCGGATGGACGGAAGGCGACTGCCGCGGCACCTGAACTCGTGCCGCCGGTGCTGGCGCCCGTGCCGGCTGGGCAGCGGGCTTTTTGGGGAGCAGCGGATCCTCGGCCGAGCGCAGTATCCACTGCGGGCCGATTCCCATTGCATCCCAGATTTGGCTTTGCTCCCTGCTAAGCGGCATGCCTGATCCTGTTCCTGAAAACTGTCCGGGGATTATAGATGGGCCGTCATCAGCACCGCATTCTCCCGGCCCGATTCGGTGCGGTAGTAATTGCGGCGGATTCCGTCTTGGGCAAACCCGTGCTTCGCATACATGCCTCTGGCGCGCGCATTGCCTTCGCGCACCTCAAGACGCATCAGCACCGCGCAGCCCGAAGCGGCATCCCGCATCGTCCATTCGAGAAGCCTCTTGCCAAAGCCTCTGCCCTGAAAAGGCGGATCAATGGCAATCTCAAGCAGTTCGCACTCGTCAAGGACATGGCTGACAACGCTGTAGCCAACGATCACGCCATCAGACTCGGCCACCGTGCAGCGATAGCCGCTTGCAAGCGCATCCTGAAAATTGCCGAGCGTCCAGCCGAAGGGCTCCGCCCTGCGCGCGAGCCGGGCGACGGATTCCAGATCCGCAGCCTGCATGGTCCGAAAGGACAGTGGGTCCTGCGCCATCCCGGAACTCCTACTGCAGACGCTCGCCTCTGGCGCGCTCCTCGATCGTGAGCGCCACCCGGTTGCGCACATAAAGGGGACTCGCAAGGGCAGCGCTTGTCGTCTCTCCCCTCTGCGCCATCACAAGGGCAATCCTGGCGATGTCGCCTGCATCGGGAGCTACGCCCCTGAGCAGCGTCACGCCCGCAGGCAAAGCAAGCTTGTCCCCGTACAGATCCACGCCGGATCCCGCTGCAACCGTGCAGCCGAAGCGTTCGGCAATCTGCGCAGCATCCTGCGGCTTGATGAGTTCGGGCTCGGTGAGCGCCTGAGCAAGCCCCTCCCCGAGCTTGAAAGCTCCGGCGTAGCACTCGCCCATGCGGGCGTCGAGCGCGATCAGGATGACTCCGGCCGCCCCCATCGCCTGAGCACGCACGGCTGCCGCCTGCAGGTTCGAGACGGCAACGACAGGCTTTTCCAGAGCCCAGGCCAGCCCCTGGGCAACGCCGCACGCCACGCGCAGCCCGGTGAATGCGCCCGGACCTGCCCCAAAGGCGATGACATCGAGATCCGCCGGCTTCAGGCCGTTTTCACGCAAAACCTCATCAACCAGCGGCAGGAGCCGCTCGGTGTGCCGGTTGCGCTCCGTTTCCAGGCGAACCGCAAGTTTCTCACCATCGGCAAGCGCAGCGGAAACGCTTTCCGTTGCCGTATCCAATGCAATCAGTCTCATGATCCGGATCCCTCCCTGCGTCAATCAGGCCTGTTCTTGCGCGGCCGTTGCGCGAGGCACGGACATGCCGGCCTTCACGGCTCCGAGCAAATCGGGATCTTCGAAAATCTTGGCAAGCGGCTGGTTGAGCATTTCATTGCGCTTGAAGGTCTCCCACCACTGGGCAAGCTCGCCGCTTGCCACCTTGCCCTCAACCCTGGCGCCCAGAATCGAATTGTTTCCGTCTACGCAGAATGCTTCGAAGACGCCGAGCAGGGACGTCCTCTGGCTGTCGGCCACAAGCACCCAGGCCTCATCCTTGTGCTGTTCGGCAACCTGGGCCACGTAGCCGGCCCGTCTCAATGTGTCGAGAATCCTGTTGGCCACTTCCGGATAGGTATCTGCGGCGTCGCAGAGCGCTTTCACGGTCATCGCGGGCGCATCGCCCGAAAGCCTGAGCGACACAAGATGCTTGAGCATCAGCAGTCCGGTAAGGAAATCGTCGCCCTTGCGGTAGCTGTCCAGATAGCGGCCGGAAGTGATCTTGGGCAGCGTCGCCGTCACGGCGGCGCCGGCGAAAAACAGATACCAGGCCACATAAATCCAGAGCACCAGAACGGGCAAGGCGACAAACGCGCCGTAGATGTTGCTCATCGTGCCGCGCATCACGTAGTACTCGAACGCCTCCTTCACGATCTGTCCGAGCAGGGCAACCAGCATGCCGCCCACCAGGGCATGGGAAAAGCGCACCCTGCAGCAGGGGATGAACTTGTAGAGCACTGCGAAGAAAAAGCCCTGCATGACAAACTGGCTGATGGGATAGAGCCAAACGACTATGCCCTTGTCGAGCCCCTGAAACGCGAGAGCTGCCGCCTTGCCGGTCATCGTCAGGCTCGCTGCCATCATGATGGGGCCCACGGTCATCAGCGCCCAGTAGATGAGCACCTTCTGGGGCATGGTCCGGGTCTCCGGGCTCTTGAAAATATTGTTGATCGTCCGGAAAAGCTTATCGATCAGCAGGAACACCGTCACAGCCAGGCCGATCACGCCGAAGGTGGTGAGTCCGGCCGCGTGCTCGGCAAACTCCTTGAGGTACTTGATGAGGATCTGGCTGTACTGCGCAGGCAGAAAACTCGTCGTGATCAGCTCTTCAAGCGCCGAGCGGGATTCTGCAAACGAAGGGAAGGCCGCAAACACGGCAAGCGACAGGGCAAGAACGGGCACGATGGCAAGCACCGTGGCCAAAGCCATGGACGAAGCCACTTCCTGCACATTCATTTCGTGCACGCGGTCCATCGTGAATCCGAGGCCGCTCCTCACGCTGCTCAGAAAACTCTTGCTGCGAATCTTGTCCGCAGGCGTCTCTATTTCATTGGTCATAACTGCTCCGGGCGCAAACCCCATGGTTATCCGGCAAGAATAGCCGAAAAAGCAAGAGTTTGGCTAGAATGATCGGTTCGTCAGGAACGGCCTTGCGCCTTCCGTTTGTTTTCAGATCACTCCAGATACTAAGGGTTGCACATGCGTGCCAGTCAATTTTTCATCTCCACCCTCAAGGAAGCTCCCGCCGACGCCGAGATTCCGAGCCAGGAATACACGATCCGCGCCGGCCTGATCAAGAAGCTTGCCGCCGGCGTCTACACGTACATGCCGATGGGGCTGCGCACGCTGCAAAAGATCACCAGCATCATCCGCGAGGAAATGGTTCGCGCAGGAGCAATCGAGCTCACGATGCCTGTCGTGCAGCCCGCCGAGCTCTGGCAGGAGTCCGGCCGCTGGGGCAAGTACGGCCCCGAGCTGCTTCGCTTCAAGGACCGCCACCAGCGCGACTTCGTGATCCAGCCCACGAGCGAAGAAGTGATCACCGCGATCGCCAAGAGCGAAATCACCAGCTGGCGCCAGCTGCCGGTGAATCTCTTCCAGATCCAGACCAAGTTCCGCGACGAGCGCCGTCCCCGCTTCGGCCTGATGCGCGGCCGCGAATTCGTCATGAAGGACGCCTACTCCTTTGACGCGACCGCGGAAGCCGCAGGCAAAAGCTACGACATCATGTACCAAGCCTACTGCCGGATCTTCGACCGGCTCGGGCTCAACTACCGCGCCGTGCGCGCCGACTCCGGCGCCATCGGCGGCAACCGCTCCCAGGAATTCCAGGTGATCGCCGACGTGGGCGAAGACGTGATCGTCTACAGCACGGGCAGCGACTACGCCGCCAACATCGAGCTCGCCGAAGCCAAGTCCGTGCTCGACGGCCGCAAGGCTCCCGCACAGGATCTCGTCAAGCACGCCACGCCCGGCAAGGAGAAGTGCGAGGACGTCGCTCCGTTCCTCGGCATCGAGCTCACCAGCTGCGTGAAGTCCGTCGTCCTCGCCCAGGATCGCTATGACGAAAAGGGCGATCCCCTGCCCGCGCTCGTCGTGCTCTGCCTGCTGCGCGCCGACCATGAACTCAACGAAGTGAAGGCCGGCAAGCTGCCCGAGCTCAAGGCAGGCTTCCGCTTTGCCACCGAAGAGGAAATCGCCCGCTGCTTCAACGGTTCCAAGCCCGGCTCCCTCGGCCCCATCGGCATTGCCAAGGACGTCGTCGTGTACGCCGACCGCACCGTTGCCGACATGAGCGACTTCTGCTGCGGCGCCAACGAAACGGGCTTCCATTACACGGGCATCAACTTCGGCCGCGACCTGCCCGAACCCAAGGTTGCCGATCTGCGCAACGTGGTCGAAGGCGACGTGAGCCCGGATGGCAAGGGCGTGCTTAAGATGCAGCGCGGCATTGAAGTTGGCCATGTGTTCTATCTCGGCAAGAAGTATTCCGAATCGATGAACGCCACGTTCCTCGATGAGAACGGCAAGCCGCAGTTCCTGGAAATGGGCTGCTACGGCATCGGCGTCTCCCGCCTGATCGGCGCTGCAATCGAACAGTGCCACGACGACAAGGGCATCATCTGGCCTGCCGCCATCGCGCCGTTCGAGGTCGTGATCTGCCCGATGAACCTGAAAAAGAGCGAGGCCGTGCAGGCCGCCGTCAACAAGCTCCATGACGAACTTGCCGCCCGCGGCGTAGACGTCATTGTCGACGACCGCGATGTGCGCGCCGGCTCCATGTTCGCCGACTGGGAGCTGATCGGCGTGCCGCACCGCGTGGTGATCGGCGACCGCGGCCTGAAGACCGGTGAAGTCGAATACGTGAACCGCTCAAGCATGGCCGACAAGCACATGATCAAGACTGAAGAGATCGCTGCCTTCCTCTGCGAAAAGCTCGGAAAATAGCGCTGCTCCGACTGTCCGATCCCGCGCCGGTTTCGATCCCCTCGGAACCGGCGCTGTTTTTGGGAGCCGACAGCCTACTCATGGCTGGACGAAGTCCGGAAAATCCGCCAAAAACCGCGCATCTAGTGCCTGAGCACACGCCAGATACTAGTTCTTGAGCCTGTATTACCGATTCTGCTAAAATCGGGGCATGTTAAGCAGAAAAAGCTCTCTGCTGGTCTGGGAGAGCGTTCATTTATATGAAAAAAATCGCAACAGGTCCAAAACCAAAGATGACATGCGTGCAGCTGACGGCCTCCGTCATGCTCAACATGCTCGGCGCGGCCATCATCTTCATGCCCACCAAACTGGCCGAAATCGGCACCCTCAGCATCCTGTCCTGGATCGTTACCATCATCGGCGCCACGACCATTTCCTATGTCTTCTCCAAATGCGGCACATTCAGCCGGCGCGGCGGCGGACTGGGCGGCTATTCCTCCTACGCCTTCGGCAAGTCCGGCAGCTTCATGGCGAACTACACCTATGCCATTTCGCTGCTCATCGCCAACCTCACCATCGCCATTTCGATTGTCGGCTACTTCATGGTCCTGTTCGGCTGGAGTCTCTCGCCGATCGAGGCCGGCGTGGCGAGCTTCCTGATTCTGTTCGTCTGCAGCATTCCGGTTGCGGGCGGCGCAAGCATCGTCGGCCGGCTGTGCAATTTCTCGAGTCTTGGCATCCTCATCCCGATCCTGTTCCTTGCCACCGTCGGCTGGCACTGGTTCTCCCTTGACCGCTTCATCGCAAGCTGGAACCCGCAGAACATGGCACTGTTTGACGGCGTGAGCGCGGGCATTTCCATGACCCTGTGGGGGTTCCTCGGCATTGAGGCCGCGGGCGCCAACGCCGAGCAGGTCGAGAATCCCGAAAAGTCGGTTCCGATCGCCATGCTCTGCTCGACCGTGGGCTCGGGCGTCATTTACATTCTTGCCACCAACATCGCCTTCGGCATTGTGGACGTGGGCGAGATCGCCCGTTCGACGGCTCCGTTCGGCCTAGTGTTCGGATCGATGTTCGGCGATGGCGTGAGCAAGTTCGTGATGGGCCTGATGGCCGTGTCCTGCATGGGCAGCCTCATGAGTTGGCAGTTCACGATCTCGGAAGTGTTCCGCTCGTCCTCCGAGCAGGACTACTTCCCCAAGATCTTCTCGGTCGTCTCCAGACAGAACGCCCCGGTCTACGGCATCGGCATCATCCTTGCCATCCAGGGCGTCCTCGCCGTGGTGAGCGCAAGCCCCCGCCTGCAGGAGCAGTTCTACATCCTCAAGGACATTGCCGTCGTGACGAACCTCGTGCCCTATCTGCTCGTCTTCTCCTCCGTCGTCGTGCTGATGCGTCACGAATCGGTGAAGCTGAACACTGCGACCCGCTCCGGCTTTGCAGCGGCGGCAGCCTCGGCCTACTGTCTGTACGCCCTGTACGCCTGCGGCGCAAACGCCGTGCTCTGGGGCGCGCTCACAACTTTTGCAGGCTTCCAGCTGTACGGTCTTGCTGCCGCGAAGCTCGAATTCCAGGGAAAACTGATAGAGTTCTGACGATATCGTTCAATTTTTGCCTGGCTCTGCTGAGCAGAGCGAAACACCCCGCGGGGCCAGGTCCGGTTCATGGAACACGCCCTCTCCAACAGCCGGAGAGGGCAAATTTTTTATGAGTTCGAAGCAATCCGGCGAAAAGCCAAAGATGACGTGTCTGCAGCTGACCTCCTCGGTCATGCTCAACATGCTCGGTGCGGCCATCATCTTCATGCCAACCAAGCTTGCCGAAATCGGCACGCTGAGCATTCTGTCCTGGATCGTCACCATCATCGGCGCGACGACCATTTCGTATGTCTTTTCCCGCTGCGGCACGTTCAGCCGCCGCGGCGGCGGCCTGGGCGGCTACACCTCCTACGCATTCGGAAAATCGGGCAGCTTCATGGCGAACTACACCTACGCCATTTCGCTTCTCATCGCCAACCTCACCATCGCCATTTCGATTGTCGGCTACTTCATGGTTCTGTTCGGCTGGAAGCTCTCGCCCATTGAAGCCGGTGCGGCGAGCTTTCTGATCCTGGTCATCTGCAGCATTCCGGTTGCGGGCGGCGCAAGCATCGTCGGCCGGCTGTGCAATTTCTCGAGCCTTGGCATCCTGATTCCCATTCTCTTTCTTGCAACGTTTGGCTGGCACTGGTTCTCCCCCGAGCGGTTCATCGCGAGCTGGAACCCGCACAACATGGCGCTGTTTGACGGCGTGAGCGCGGGCATTTCCATGACCTTGTGGGGGTTCCTCGGTATTGAAGCCGCTGGAGCCAATGCCGAACAGGTCGAAAACCCCGAGCGCTCCGTGCCGATTTCCATGCTCTGCTCGACCGTGGGTTCGGGCATCATCTACGTGCTTGCCAACAACATCGCCTTCGGCATCGTGGACATCGGCGAAATTGCACACTCCACGGCGCCATTCGGACTGGTGTTTGCCTCAATGTTCGGCGACGGGGTCGCCGAGTTCGTCATGGGCCTGATGGCCATCTCCTGCATGGGCAGCCTCATGAGCTGGCAGTTCACGATCTCAGAGGTGTTCCGGACATCGTCCGAGCAGGATTATTTCCCGAAGATCTTCTCCGTCGTCTCCAGGCGCAACGCCCCGGTGTACGGCATCGGCATCATTCTGGCCGCCCAGGGGCTCCTCGCCATCGTGAGCGCGAGCCCCCGTCTGCAGGAGCAGTTCTACATCCTCAAGGACATTGCCGTTGTCACGAACCTCGTGCCCTATCTGCTCGTCTTCTCCTCCGTGGTCGTGCTCATGCACAGGGAATCGGTGGAGTTCGACATCGCGGCGCGCACGGGCTTTGCCGCAGCGGCTGCCTCGGCTTACTGCTTGTACGCCCTGTACGCCTGCGGCTCGAACGCCATGCTCTGGGGCGCTCTGACAACCTTTGCCGGATTCCAGCTGTACGGTTGGGTTGCTGCAAAGCTGGAGTTCAAGGGGACGCTGCGCGATCCCTAGCCTGATCTTCCCACTCTCCTCTGGCTTCCTTGAGAAAACCCTATAGGAAGCCAAACAATAAGATGAGCTCTACCAACCTGAGAAGCAGAAATCCGTCAAGCAGAGAAGCAAAAATTTGCTAAATCGAGAAGGAAAGATCTGCCAAATAATGAAGACTAGATTTGCCAAATAGTGAAGCGAAAAGTTGCGAAACAGTGAAGTAAAAAATTGCCAAACAGCGAAGTAAAATACTGCCAAACAGTGAGGACAGAGTTTTTTTACAGCCTGTTATAACTCTGATCTATCATTGTTCTTAACTGAAAAAACAGCATATTTACGAACACCATGGCTAAGTGCTTCAGGATCCAAAGAGTTTCGGATTCCTGTTCGAAAATCTCTGCATTCGCGATCTTCGTGTCTACGCGCAAGCGCTAGATGCTGAAGTTTTCCACTACCGGGACAGAAATAACCTGGAGTGCGATGCCGTGATGCATCGTAAAAATGGCACCTATGGCCTCATCGAAATCAAACTGGGCGGCTTGCCGGCGATAGACCACGGGGCTCAGACCCTGCTTGAACTAGCAGGAAAAATTGACACGACAAAAATGCCCAAGCCATCCTTCCTGATGGTTCTGGTCGGTGCGGGATCCTGTGCCTATCGCCGAAAGGATGGTGTTCTGGTTGTTCCGATCGGGTGTCTGAAGCCATAGCAAATTGCCGAATGACTTTCTCATGGGGCTGTGGATTGACTCGGCGAGCATGATGTAGGCCTGCCTTGGTCTGAAAGGCAAGCCCAGGAAGGAGCCCCCGTTCCCCGGCCCTGGGAACCCGTGTCCGATGCCTTCTTCGACTGCCAGGTTTTTCCTGCCCGGCGCCGCTCGCCCTCTCAGATCATCATGACGAGGTTGTCGCGATGAATGAGCTCGGGAGCGCATTCGTATCCGAGGATCTCCTCAAGCTCGCTGCTGTGCCGGCCCATGATCTGGCGCACTTCCGAAGACGAGAAATTCACGAGTCCCCGAGCGATCTCCCTGCCCTCGGGATCGAGGCAGCTCACCACCTCGCCGCGCACAAAATCGCCGTGCACGGCCTTCACGCCAACAGGCAGGAGGCTGGTTTTCTTGACCGTGAGAGCCCCGGCTGCGCCTGCGTCGAGAATCACGAAGCCCTCGCTTCGGAGCTGGTCGGCAATCCACTTGGTGCGGGCATGAAGCGGCTCCTGGGTGCTGAGCAGCTGCGTGCCGATATGCTCGCCCTGAGACATTCGGACCAGCACATCGGGTTCTCTGCCCGAAGCAATCACCGTTGCGGCGCCAGAGCGCACGGCGCGCTTTGCCGCGAGGATCTTGGTGATCATGCCGCCCTTTGAGAGCGTGCTTGCAGCGCCACCAGCCATCTTTTCAAGGGCGGGATCTCCCGCCGTGGCGTCGGCAATGAAATACGCCTGGGGATCCTTTCTCGGATCGGCAGAGAAAAGCCCTTTCTGGTCGGTGAGGATCACGAGCACATCGGCCTCGATGAGATTGGTCACCAGAGCGCCGAGCGTGTCGTTGTCGCCCACCTTGATTTCATCCGTGACGACCGTGTCGTTCTCGTTGATGATCGGCAGCACGCCAAGGTGCAGCAGCTCAAGCAGCGTCTCGCGCGCATTGAGGTAGCGCTCGCGGTCGGCAAGGTCGGCGTGCGTGAGCAGAATCTGCGCCGTCTTGATCGAGTGTCTGGCAAACGTGGTTTCATAGGCCTGAGCAAGGCCCATCTGTCCAACGGCAGCCGCAGCCTGAAGCTGGGAAATCTTCTTCGGCCGCTTCTCCCAGCCCAGACGCAGAACGCCTTCGGCAATGGCGCCCGAACTGACAAAAACAACTTCGCGCCCGTCCTTGATGAGACGCGCGATCTGAGCGGCAAACTGCTCGATGCGGGCGAGATCCAGCCCTCTGCCATCGTTTGTCACGAGCGCGCTGCCCACCTTGACCACGATTCTTCTGGCTTGTCCGAGAACACTCTTTTCCACGATTTACTCCACGTGTCTGACAGACGGAGGACGGAGCGCCCCCGTTTTGCGAACCGACAGATTAGCGCAACAGGCGCATCAGGTCAGCAGATTTCCGTCTTTGTTCCCACATTGTTGCGGTAGAACCCGGGGAAATGGGTCGCGAAAAAGCTTTCCGCCTTTTCTCCCGTGCAGTGGCAGGCGCCCAGATGCCTCATGCCCAGATCCTGCAGTTTTCGGCAGGTGTAGGCGATGCGCTCGTCTCCGGCATTGACAAGATGCGTGCCGCCCACAAACCGCCGCACCGGCTCTCCGAACACCTCGGCCACCCGGCTCACAATGCTGACGATCCCGTTGTGCGAGCATCCGGAAATCACCGTGAGCCCCTCAGCTCCTTGCAGAATCAGCGCGACTTCCTCGGGGAACGTGTCCGTCACCAGCATCCCCTCCCGCATCCGGGTCATGAGGGGACTGGCCGCCTCCTGCGGGTCGGTGGTGGCAAAGCCGGACAGCAGCCATGCATTCTTGCCGAGCGCAACCGGCTCGCGGCCGACCACTTGGCACGGAACGCCACTCAGACGCAGAGCGCGCTCGTTCAGCAGCGAGCTGATTTCCAGTTCGCCATCCTCGACCTTGCGGTACCTTTGTTCGAAGAACCCCTCGCCCACATAGACGGCCCGGGGCGGATCCATCGATGTCAGGAGTGCGGCAGCCCCTCCCGTGTGATCCCAGTGCCCGTGGCTCAGGATCAGGGCATCGGCTCCCGCAGGATCGGTCCCAAGCGCCCTCGCATTGAAAAGAAACCTCGGGGACTGCCCCGTGTCGTAGACGAACTTTTTTCCCTCGCCTTCGATGAGAAGCGAAAGTCCATGCTGGGCGACGAGCCGCGTGTCGCCGCTCGTGTTTTCCATGAGCGTCGTGATGAGGAAAGTCATCCGGAATCCCCCGTTAAAAAGAATCGGCCAGGACAGCGCCGACATGGCGACAATACCCGAAGCAGCACCTCTCTGCCCAATGGTTCGTCAGCCGGATGGGCTCCTGCTCTGACTCAGGCCCTGGTTTCGATTCCGACAACCTTGAAATCGAGCAGATCGATCATGGCGCGGATCTTCTCGTCCGTCACGCTCTCGTCACACTCGACAAGCGCCTGCTTGTCCTCCAGACTCACCGAGACGCTCTTCACTCCGGCGATCTTGGACAGTCCCTTCTGAACCGACCCGGAGCAATGCTGGCAGTGCATGCCTTCGATTTTGACAATTTTCTTCATGGTCTGACTCCTCTTCATGAGATTGACTGATTGCAGCTGGCAGGCCTGCGGACGAGGCCCGCGGCTTGCCGCTGAGAAACTTTTTGCGCGAAACCTCCTCAGCCTCAGGGCATTGGAAACCACGCAAACCGAGCTCATGCTCATGGCCGCCGCTCCCACCATGGGCGAGAGCATCCAGCCGAAAACCGGATAGAGCACGCCGGCCGCAACCGGTATGCAGATGATGTTGTAGAAAAACGCCCAGAACAGGTTCTGCCTGATGTTGCGCATGACGGCGCGCGCCAGCCGCATTGCCGTCACGGCATCGGTGAGGCGGCTCTTCATGAGCACCACATCCGCGCAGTCGATCGCCACCTCGGTTCCCGCTCCGATCGCCATCCCGACGCTGGCACGCGAGAGCGCCGGGGCATCATTGATGCCGTCGCCGATCATGAGCACCCTGCGGCCCTGGGAAAGAAGTTCGCGCACCTTCCCCTCCTTGTCCTGAGGCATGATGCCCGCCATGACGTTGTCGATGCCGACAAAGCACGCAACGCTCATAGCCGTCTTCTCATTGTCGCCCGTGAGCATCCAGACTTCGCACCCCATCCGCTTCATTTCAGCCACCGCCTCGGCGCTGTCCTCCTTGATGGCGTCCATGATGCCGATCAGCCCGACAGGCTCGCCCTCCGCCTGCACAAACAGCGCCGTCCGTCCCTGTCCGGCAAGCTCATCCATCTTTGCCCGGACATCCGCAAACGCCCCTGAAAGAACTGAGGCATTGCCGATCCTCACGCGTCTGCCGGCAACAGTCCCTTCTACAAACCCAGCTGCCTGACGGAACTCATCTGCAGTTTCAATGTGAAGAGCGTTCCGTTCGGCCAGATCCGTCACGGCACGGGCAAGAGGATGCTCCGAGAGCCTCTCCACGGCCGCAGCAAGGGCAAGCACCTCTGCATCGGCATAACGTCCCAAGGCAACGATATCGGTAACGATCGGCCGCCCCTCGGTAATCGTGCCTGTCTTGTCAAGCACAACGGCATCAACCGATCCCGTTGCCTCAAGCGCCTCGGCAGACTTGAAAAGAATCCCGTTCTCTGCCCCCTTGCCAGCACCCACCATGATTGCCGTGGGCGTTGCAAGCCCCAGAGCGCAGGGGCAGGAAATCACAAGCACGCTCACGCCAAACAGGCAAGCCTCGTCCCATCCCTTGCCAAGCGCCATCCAGACAAGTGCCGTGGCGGCTGCAATCGCAATCACCACGGGGACAAACACCCCGCTCACCCGATCGGCAAGCCGGGCAACCGGAGCCTTGCTGCTCGTGGCTTCGTCAACGAGCTCGATGATCTGCGCGAGCACCGTGTCCTTGCCAACGCGCGTCACGCGCATCCTGAAGAACCCCGAGCGCACCAGCGTCGCCCCCGTGAGATCATCCCCGGCTTTCTTCTCCACCGGAACGGACTCGCCCGTGATGCTCGATTCGTCTACCGTGCCCTCTCCCTCGATCACTTCGCCGTCTACGGGAACCTTGGCTCCGGTGCGCAGCACCACCGTCTCTCCAACTCCGATCGCTTCGACGGGAACGCTGAGCTCAGCGCCATCCCGCAGGACAATCGCTTCGGCAGGAACCAGATTCATGAGCCGCTCGATCGCACCCGTAGTCTTTGCCTTGGAGCGCGCTTCGAAATACTTGCCGACCGTAATCAGCGTAAGAATCATCGCTGCTGAATCGAAATACAGGTGGCTGCCGTGCCAGAGCAGACCCTGCGCGTCTCCTGCCGCCTGTGCGTGCAGCATTGCGTAGAGCGACACAAGTGCCATCAGAAGCGCCGCGGAGGAACCGATGGCCACGAGCGAATCCATGTTGGGCGCCCTCTGCCAGAGCGCCTTGTACCCAACCCGATAGAACTTGAAATTCAGAGCAACCACGGGGATGGTCAGCAGGAACTGGGTGAGCGCAAGAGCCGGTGCGTGCGCGGGATCGTCAAAATAAACCGGCAGCGGCAATCCCAGCATCGGCCCCATGGCCAGATACATGAGCGCGGCGCAGATACCGATCGAGACAACCAGCCGGACAAAAATCTGATGCGCTTCGGCATCCTTGTTCCGTGCAAGCGAGTCCTGCGGAGCTCTCTTGGAAGCTCGCGCCTGCTCAGCGGTCCCGGGAGCCGCTCCGTATCCCGCCTCCCGTACTGCGCTGCAAACTGCATCGTCTCCCGTGCTGCCCGGATCAAACTCCACGACCATGGAGTTCTTCAGCAGATTGACAGAAACGGAATTGACTCCCGGAATGGGACTGACGGCCTTTTCCACGCGCGCCGAGCAGGCCGCGCAGCTCATCCCCGTCACATTGAACTTGTGCTTGACCAAAGCCATCTTGAAGATTCTTCATTATTTCTTGAACGGTTCGATTTTAGAGTATACAATCCAAAAAGCAATAACTTCCTTATTTGATAGGTACTTACTAAAAAGATAGCATGACCGTTCAATCATCCCCATCTGCCTGCCCCTGCTGCGGAAACAGCGAGTCCGTTCACTGTCCGGTGGAGTCCACCCTTGCCCTGATCGGCGGAAAGTACAAGGCGCTGATTCTCTGGAAGCTCGTTGGCAAGACGCGCAGATTTTCCGAACTCCAGAGACAGATCCCCGCGGCGACCGCCAAAATGCTCACGCAGCAGCTCAGGGAGCTCGAAAGGGACGGTCTGGTAAAGCGTGAAGTCTTCCCGGTCGTGCCGCCTCATGTCGAGTACTCGCTCACGGCCGCAGGCGAGAGCATCAGGCCGGTTCTGATCGCGATGTATGAATGGGGCGAAAAGTACCTCTCCGGCAAGGGGCTCGCCGCAAACTGCGGCATGGAACCGCTGGGCCAATCCCAGGGCGAGGCCATCAATTGAACGAGCAGTACAAAAATTCCCTTTTGCTGCTGATCACCGCAGCCATCTGGGGTTCGGGCTTTGTCGCCCAGGCGCTCGGCATGGAGCATGTCGGGCCTTTCACTTTCACATGGGCAAGATCGCTGATCGGCGGTCTGTTCCTGCTCTGCGCAATGCCGTTGCTCGACCGTCTCCGGGGAGTGTCTCCAAGTGACAAGCCGCGGATCAATCCGTGGAAGAACAAAACACTATGGGTGGGCGGTTTTTTCTGCGGCACGATGCTGTTCATTTCCGAATCGCTGCAGCAGTTCGGCATCATGCAGACCACCGTTGCCAAGGCAAGCTTTCTCACGAGCCTTTACATCCTCATTGTCCCTGTGATCGGCGTGTTTCTGGGAAAACGAACGACCTGGAACGTCTGGTTCGGAGTGCTGATCGCCGTCGCCGGCCTGTATCTGCTCTGCGTGAAGCCTGGCGACTCCATGATGCTTTCACGCGGCGACACGCTTGTCATTGCCTGTGCACTCTCCTTCTCGCTGCACATC
>OMXR01000023.1 GCA_900315045.1 uncultured Sutterella sp.
GAAGGCGAGACGGCCGTCAAGCACGCCGCCCTCGGTCTTGGCGATCGCCGCGTCGAGAATCTCCATGCCGTTTGCAAGGGTCTGAAGGAACCGCTCCTCTTCGGCGCGCAGCACTTCACTGATCCGGCTGTTGGTGATTTCCGGATAGATGTCGCCCATTTCCTTGGCGAGCGGCTCGACGAGCTTATAGAAGAACGTTCCGCGGGCTCCGAGCTTGTAGCCATGGCGAATTGCGCGGCGGCAGATGCGGCGCAGCACGTAGGCGCGGCCTTCATTGCCCGGCACGACGCCGTCGGCAATGGCAAAGGAGCACGAGCGGATATGGTCGGCAATCACCTTGAGGGACGGGGACTGGGGATCGACGTCCACGGCCCCCGCCTGCTCGACCGCGCTCTTGGCTGCGGCCATGAGGTTCTGGAAGAGGTCGATGTCATAGTTCGTCGGCACGCCCTGCAGGACGGAGGCAAGGCGCTCAAGCCCCATGCCCGTGTCAATGTTCGGCCGGGGAAGCCTGTTCATCTTGCCGCTCGCATCACGGTTGAACTGCGTGAAGACGAGGTTCCAGATCTCCATGTACCGGTCGCCATCCTCATCGGGGCTCCCCGGGGGGCCTCCCTGGACGGACGGGCCGCGGTCATAAAAGATTTCCGAGCACGGACCGCAGGGACCCGTGTCGCCCATCATCCAGAAGTTGTCGGACATGTAGCGTGCGCCCTTGTTGTCGCCGATGCGCACGATGCGCTCGGCGGGCACCCCGATCTCCTTGTTCCAGATGTCGTACGCCTCGTCGTCCTCCTGGTACACGGTCACCCAGAGCCGCTCGGGCGGCAGGTGGTAGACCGTCGTGAGAAGCTCCCAGGCCCAGCCGATGGCCTCACGCTTGAAGTAATCGCCGAAGCTGAAGTTCCCGAGCATCTCGAAGAACGTGTGATGGCGGGCCGTGTAGCCGACATTGTCGAGGTCATTGTGCTTGCCGCCCGCGCGAATGCACTTCTGCGAGGTCGTTGCCCGGTTCAGCGAGCGGTCCAGGCCAAGGAAGTTCGCCTTGAACTGGTTCATGCCTGCGTTCGTAAAGAGCAGCGTCGGGTCATCGTGAGGAACCACGGGGCTCGACTTGACGAGCGTGTGGCCCTTGCTTTGAAAGAACTTCAGATAGGCCGCGCGAATCTCGGCGGCGGTCATGTAGGTATCGGGTCTCATAATTTTCTTGTTCTGGCGAGCGGCCGCCGCTGCGGGCAGCCGGACAACGCAAAAAAGGCTCGCGGCCTGCCATTGCTGTCAGGCCGCAAACCCGCAAAAAGGTATAGCGAGAGGGCGGATTTTACAACGGCCGCGCCATCCCCGCTGACTTTTCCGTGCCGTGCAGCTATACGGCGAGCGCGTCAGCCATCCGATGCGCGAGATCGCTCGCGAGCTCCGGATCCGAACACTCGACCATGATGCGCAGCAGCGGCTCGGTGCCGGAGGGCCGGATCAGAACGCGTCCGCGGCCCTCGACCTCGAGTTCGGACTTCTTCACCGCGGCCATGAAGGCCTCATTGCTCTTCCAGTCGTATCCCTTCGGGATGCGCTTGTTCACCAGCGCCTGGGGCATGAGCGAAATGTCGGCCGTCAGCTCGGCAAGGCTCTTGCCGCTTGCGCGGATGGCTGCAAGAATCTGGAGCGCGCTCACGATGCCGTCGCCCGTTGTCTGGCGGTCAAGCGCAATGATGTGCCCCGATGACTCGCCCCCGTAGAGCCAGCCGCGGGCAGTGAGCTCCTCCATCACGTAGCGGTCGCCGACCTTGGCGCGCACAAAGCCTATGCCCATCTGGCTGAACCGCTTTTCGAGCGCAAAGTTCGTCATGAGCGTGCCGACGACGCCCTTGACGGTGCCCTGCCTGGCCCTGTCGCACACCATAACGTAGAGCAGTTCGTCGCCGTTGTAGACGCGCCCTGAGCTGTCGGCCATGATGAGCCGGTCGGCATCCCCGTCAAAGGCAAGTCCGAGTTCGCACCCGGCGGCCCGGGTTCTGTCAGCCAGATCCTCGGTGTGCGTGGCGCCCACCCCGCGATTGATGTTGAAGCCGTTGGGCTCGTTGCCGGCAACATGCACTTCGGCCCCGAGCTCATGGAACACGCATGGGGCGACGCGGTAGCTGGCGCCGTTCGCACAGTCCAGATACAGCTTCATCCCCTTCAGGTTGAGGCCGAACGGGAATGTGCTCTTGCAGAACTCAACATAGCGGCCGATTGCGTCATCAAGGCGATGCGCACGCCCCAGCTCGTCGCTCGACACGCACGCATAGCCGCGGGCGATCTCATCTTCAATCGCCTCCTCGACCGCGTCGGGCAGCTTCGTGCCCTCGGCCGAGAAGAACTTGATGCCATTGTCATGGTAGGGATTGTGGCTGGCACTGATCACGACGCCGGCATCGAGCCTCAGGGCGCGCGTGAGGTAGGCCACCGCCGGGGTCGGAATCGGGCCGCTCACGATCACATCGACGCCGGCAGAGGTGAACCCCGTCTGCAAAGCGGCTTCAAGCATGTAGCCCGAAACCCGCGTGTCCTTGCCGATCAGCACCGTGACGCGTCCGGTCTTGCCGGCATTCCTCTTGAAGATTCTGCCTGCGGCCTGTCCAAGCAGCAGTCCAAATTCCGGCGTGATGGGCGAAACACCCACTTCACCGCGCACACCGTCGGTGCCAAAGTAACGTCGAGCCATGATGCGGTCCTCTTCTTACGAATCTGTTGGAAACCAGCGCAAAAAGGCGGCTGTCCTCAGAAGGATTCTAGTCAGCCTGTTTGCCCGCCGCCTTCGCCTGCGCGAGCCTGGCCAGAATCCGCTCGGCACTCTGACGCGCCTCGCTGATGATCTCCTCTTCGCCGGGAACATGGTGTCCGCGCATGACCACACGCCCGTCGCAGATCACCGTGTCCACGCAGCTTGAATCGGCCGAATAGACCCAGTTGCTGACGAGATTGTGGTTGGGAACGAGCCGCTCGTTGCCAAGGTCGACCAGAATGGCATCGGCAAGCGCCCCGGTGCGGATCTCTCCGGCATCCAGCCCGAAAGCCTGGGCGCCGTTTCTCGTCGCCCACCTGAGCACCTCTGCGGCCTTGACCTTTTCCGGGCCGCCGGAAACCTTCGCAAGGAGCGCGGCCACCTTCATCTCCTCGATCATGGACAGGTTGTTGTTCGAGCAGGCGCCATCCGTGCCCAGCGTCACCCGGCATCCGGCGCGCTCAAGCTCGTCGCCCCGGAAGGTGCCGGAGGCAAGCTTCATGTTGGACACCGGATTGTGCGCAATCACAACGCCCCGCTCGGCAAGAATTGCGATGTCTTCATCCGTCACATGCACAACGTGCGCGGCGATCGTATTCCCGTCCAGAACCCCGAGGCTGTCCAGATACTTCACCGGGCTCATGCCGTGCTCCCGCACGCAGTCGTCAAATTCCTTGCGGGTTTCCGCCAGATGGGTTGAGAAGGGACGCCCAAGCTCCCTTGCGAGCGCATGACATTCCCGGATCAGGTCTCCGCTGCACGTATAGGGTGCATGCGCGGCAACCGTGAGCGTGACGCGCCCGTCGATATCCTTCCAGCGTCTGGCGCGCTCCAGAGTTGCAGCCGTCACCTCCCGCGGGTGAAAACCGATCACATGCGTGCAGACGCTTGCACGGATTCCCATCTCGGCAATGGCCCTCGCGGCCTCCTGCTCCATCCAGTACATGTCGCAGACGAACACGGTGCCGGACTTGATCATTTCAAGCGCGGCAAGCCGCGTTCCCGCGTAGATATCCTCGGGCTGCATCTGCGCTTCAAAGGGCCAGACGTGATCGTTGAGCCAGGTAAAGAGCTCCATGTCGTCTGCGTACCCGCGCAGCAGCGTCATCGCCAGATGAGAGTGCGTGTTGTAAAACGCCGGGAGCATGGCAAAGCCCGAGCCATCAATCACCTCATCGGCCGCCGCGTCTGCCGCCGCATCAAGATTCGTGAAGCGGTTTCCCTCGATGAGGACATTGCGCCTTTTGCCATCAAGCAGAACATTTCGAATCAGAATGCTCATTGTCTTTCCTTTATTGTGTTGCCGTCATCACGGAAAAGCCGCCCGTTTTCAGAGCGGCTCTCTTGCCCAGGGGCTGACACCTCCGATCTACGGAATCATGTCCATTTCTTCCTTGATCAGACCGTCACGCCGCGTGACGTGCAGCAGATCGTGCTCGGTGTGTTCCGTGGGAACGATCAGGCCCTTGGCCTCGGGGTGAACCGCGAGGTAGAGGGCACCTGCGTTGTGCAGCGCCATCGTGGCATCGATGTAGCGGATCTGCGTGGGTTCTTCGAGCATGAAATTAAGAGGCCGCTTGCCTTCCAGAACGCGCTCTGCCGGCACGCCCTCCCCGTACTCATCCTCGACGCCCATGTTGGCGAGAACCGCACGGCAATTGATGAAGACCTCGGGCGAGCAGGCATATGTGGCGGCTCCGGGAATGCCGGTTGCCGTCACGACGGCGTCGGCCGCCTGGACGGCATCGGCCGTCGCCTGACCATCATGATAGTCAATGACCTTCTCAACAAGCGGAAGCAAATGCTCGGGCATCCGGGAGGGCGAAGTCACCACGGTCACGACGGCGCCGTTGCGGCGCGCGTACATCACAAGCCCCGTGCCCACCTTGCCGCTTCCGAAAATCACGAGGCGCTTGCCCTTCCAATCCTCGTATCCGAGCTGCCTCATGCAGCGGTAATAGCTCTCGCCCGTCCCCAGGCACGTTTCAATCTTCTTGATGCGGCCGGAATCGGCAAGATAAACGGGCTTCTCCTTGCCCTCGTACTTGTAAACGCCAGAGCGCGTGAGCTCCACATAGCCGATCCGGGGCGTCCAGTCGGCAAACATACCCGCGCAGTCCAGAATGAGGTCAACCTCCAGTCTGGGATCCTCGGCCCGAACGACAGGGATCTCCAGCTCCCGGAGCTTGGCGACGATCTTTTCGTCGCAGGGCATGACATCTCCGATGCCGACAACGAGTTCGGCGCCCGCCGTGAGAAGCGCGCGGTATTTGGCAAGCGTGTTGCGGTAGACGGGGGTTGCATCAAGAATGACCAGGCCTTCCAGGGGCCGCCCGGTAGACCACAGATCAGCCTGATAGCTGGTCGCGGGATACTCTTCGCGCCGATAGGCGCCTTCGAGAATGGCCTCAAGAGCCAGAATCTGAGAGAGTGACATATGTTTTGCGTAACTCTAGTTTCGAAGGTTGCCCCGGAGGCCGGCAAGGGAAACCCCTCGCCAGGCTCCAAGGCGATTCAGTTCGGGGCAGAGTTTAGCAGGTCACTTTGAAGATCCCCCGTCTTCCGGCCACAGCCTGAGGCTGGCCACAAAGGCTACGCGCAGGCCTTGTCCACGGCGCCGATTGCGTTGAGCGTGGACGGATAGCCGATCCAGGGCAGCAGAGTCCAGATCGCCGCGAGCAGCTTGCCGCGGCCGTTGCCGCACGCAAGGTTGGCTTTTGCATGCGCCAGAAGCTGCGGCGGCACGAACCCCAGAGAAGCCAGCAGACTGAACGTGAAGAGTTCCCGCTCGGCCCAGGTAAGCCCCGGCCGTGCGTAATAGTCGCCAAAGCAGTTCTCGGCAAGAAACTCCCGCACTGGCGCCGTGTCCGCCGGCCCCTTCTCCCAGAAGTTGCGGATACCCTCTCCAAAACCGGCAATCTGCAGATCGTTCCCCTTGCGGCGGCGGTCTCCCTGCTCGGCCTTCGTGCGGTCGGGAGAGTTGATTCCGGCCTTGCGCAAAGCGCGTTCAAATGCGGCGAAGAGCCCCGCACTCCTGCCTGCTCCGATGTAGGCAGTCGCCTGGTACAGGCACTCGCGCGCGTCTTCGGGCGAAAAAACGGAATCGGCAAAGAGCGATTTCAGCCGGTTCGCGGAAAAAGCCGCTTCGCAACCAGTGCCCGCAGCGGCGGCCACCAGCACGATGCACCGCTCACGCGCGGAAATCGCTCCGGCCTTGCCTCTTGCATCGCTGGCAAGCCTGTTCTGAATTTCCCGCATTGCGGGGTTATTCGGAAACACCCCTGCGGGACTGCCAAAATCTGCGTTCTTAGGATTTCCCGTCATTTTCCGTTCTCCCTGTCCGCCGGCCATCGCATGCTGAAGAGGAATCGCTGCGGCTCCGGCAGCAAGCAGCGCGCGGCGCGAAATTGTCTGACTCATGGAGTTCCCCCTCCCGACTGCCTTGCCAGGCGCAAGGCCTTATTCCAACACAGATATGAGTATGACAGGACGGGGACAGCAATCCCGGCCATTTTTTGCCAGATTGCTGCCCATTCTTGGCAAAAACCGAACTGGCAGTCAGGCGATCAGGGGCTTGAGCCCCTGCCAGATCATGTACAGGCACATTCCAAGGAGCATCGCGAAGATGATCCGCTTGAAAAGCAGGGCCGACACATGCCTGAATGCGTAGGAGCCAAGCCCGACGCCGAGCACGATTCCCGGAAGCAGCCAGACCGCCTCTTCAATTGCCCCCGCCATGTCGGCGCCCCCCGCTAGGTACGTGCTGATGGAAACGATGTTGTTGAAGAAGAAAAAGAGAATGCAAGTTGCGCGGACCTGGCTGCTCGTGAAATCACTGTAGGCCGTGTACATGATGAGCGGCGGACCGCCCATGCCCGTCGTGATCGACATCAGCCCGCACGCGGCGCCAGTGACGGCCGAATTGCGCGGCGTGATGGAAAACTTGACCTTGAATGTCTGCATCGCAATGAGCGAAACAAGCAGCAACACGCCGATGAAAAGCCTCAGTCCGTCCGCCGTGATTGCATCATAGATGAAAAATCCCAGCGGCTGCCCGATGAGGGCGCCTGCGATCATCCAGAACACGGTCTGGTGATGCGCCTGCCTGAAAACAAAGATACTCTGCCAGGTGTTCGAGCACAGGGACAGAAACACCATCATGAGCACGACAAGTTTTGGATCGTAGAAGAACATCAGCAGCGGCGCGGCAATGATCACGAGCCCGAAACCGGTGATTGCCTGAAGAAAAGCCGCTGTAAACACGCACGCAATGGGCAGCAGGTGCGCAATGAGAGTCTGGATCACAATGGTCTCTGTTTCTCAATGGACATGTCGGTTGCCATTATGGCTTGTTTGACCGCAATTTCTCCCTCTCGAAGATTTTTCTCCTGTCAGGTATTGCCAAAACCGATGAAGTCTGTGTAGAATGCGAACCTCATCGCGCGGTTAGCTCAGCGGTAGAGCATCGCCTTCACACGGCGGGGGTCACTGGTTCGAACCCAGTATCGCGCACCAGATTTCATGAAAAAGCAGCCCGCGGGCTGCTTTTTTTTGCCTTCCGGCTGGGCTCCGACTGCCGTGCGCAATCGCGACCGGCAGCAACAAGCCCCTAAGCCTCCTCTCCGCTCTGGCCCTTGAGGACCTTGCGCTCGAATTCGGCTGCAGGCAGCGGACGCGAGAAATAGTACCCCTGCACCAGGAAGCACCCTGCATTGCGCAGCAGCTTGAGCTGCCCGGCCGTCTCCACACCTTCGGCGATTACAGGAACCTTCAGGTTTCGGGCAATATCCACGACCAGCTCCACAAGCTTGAAATCCTTCTCATTGCGTTCGATGTTCCGGATGAAAGCAATGTCCATCTTTAACACATCAACCGGCATGGAGGAGAGCATGTTGAGCGAGGAGTAGCCAGAGCCGAAATCGTCCATTTCAATTTCATAGCCCTTGCTGCGCAGCAATTTGATAACCTCAATGAGCTGCTCCGGGTTATCCGTATAGGCCGATTCCGTCACCTCCAGCCTCATATCCGAGGCCTTCAGTTCGTGGCGGCGCACGATCTCATCGAGCGTGTCAATTAGCCCGGGAGCAAACACGTCCACTCGGGAAAGATTGACGGACACAGGCAAAGTCACGCCGTACTGGTCGCGCCAGGTGGCAATTTGCCGCGCAGCCTCCTTCCACACATAAACATCAAGCTCGCTGACCTGCCCCGTCTGTTCAAACAGAGGGATAAAGTCGCAGGGTGGAATGAGCCCAAGCTCGGGATGCCGCCAGCGCACAAGCGCTTCTGCGCTGTAAAGCTTGGGCTTCTCGTCATGGATGTCGTACTTGGGCTGGTAGTACACCTCCAGCTCTCCCTTTTCCAGCGCTCTGGGCAAGTCGTTCAGCAGCCGCTGATCGCGGTCCTCCTTCTCTCCCATTTCGGTATCAAAAATGACCACCTCATCCCTGAATGCTCCGCGCAACTTGTTGCAAGCGATGCGGGCGCAGTCAAACTGAACTTCAGGACGCATGTCCTCCTGCCAGGGCTTCACCCCCATGCGAAGGTGTATGTTGGCGTTGGGAAACAGCTTGTCCATGAAAGTCTGGAAGCGATTGAGCTGAGTCTGCCAATCCTCTCGATGCGGACTGTAGATGTTGAAGCGATCGGCACTCGAGCGGCTTGCCTTGCTCTGGGTCTCATCTGCAAACCGTTGAATCTCTGCTGCCAGCTCCTTGAGGACGCGATCTCCGAATTCACGGCCGTGGAGAGCGTTCACGGAATGGAACCTGTCCACGTTGAGAATCACGGCATCCATCGGCTGACGGGACTTTGATGCGTACAACTGATTGACATAGAACAGGAAGAATTTCCATGTGTACAGTTTGGTCAGGTCATCGCGCTCGGTTTCTGCAATGATCTTGCTGCGCTCCTCTGCCACAGCCTTGACCACAGCGTTGCGCTTCGCCATCAGCAGGAAGAAGCCGGCAACCATCAGCAGGATCAATAGCAGATAGGACCAGTACTCCAGCAGGAAGTCCATAAGCGTGGGCTTCGTGTCATCCACGCCGTAGGTGATCAGCGAGGAATTGAGCGCAGGTCTGCTCACAAGATGGTTGATCTTGTTGATAATCGAATACAGGTTCGTATCCTGCCGCCGCACGGCGAACGACATGGCCATCGACCTGTTCGTCGTGAACAACTGGAAATTGTGCTTTCTCAGATATTTGTTGACACGGTTCACGCGGAAGCTGCTGACCAACAGGCAATCTGCGTTGTGTCCAGTCACCGCATGGAAAGCCCCCTCGTTTCTGTCGTACGTTACAGCCTGCCAGTTGGGGAAGTTGTCCTTGATGAAGGTCTCATAACCGGCATTGAACCTGGGAACAGCAACCACCATCTCCCGGTTCAGAGAAACTCCCTTGCGGTCACCGGCCCGAAGAGCCGCATATATTTCCGTATCGATCAGCGGATCGGAGACCAGAACCCCTGCCTTCTCTCCGTCAAACGGACTGAGGTTGATCGGGAATACGCAGTCAACCTCCCCTCTAGTCAATGCAGCCAGAGCCTCACGGGTATCCGAATAGGCCCGTGGCTCAAAACTGAGTGTTGCATTCTTCAGGGCATGCGACGCAAAGCCGAGATAATCCTTCAGAGCGCCTGTCAGCTGCTGACTGGCTTCGTCCTTATTGCAAAATGGCAGGAAGTTGTCTTGATAGCCAATACGGATCACGCCGTGCTTCTGAACCCAATCCCGCTCTTCGGCCGTGAGGAAGCTGTTCACCGCGCTTGACCTGTTGAATTTCTGCGTGAGCTGCTGATTAAAATCCCGGCTGCTTTCCAGGATGCGGCTCATGGCTACGTCGAGCTCCCGCTTCAAATCCGGGCGATTCTTGTTGACGCCAAAATAAGACTCGGCAAACCCAACCTTGACTACCGGAATCACGTTGGCAGAATTGCCATAAGTGTCCAGCGTCACCAGCATGTCGATGTCGCCGTGGGCAAGCATGTTCAAGAGCACGGGCGTCTTCTCCGTCATCTCCCGCACCGTTGCCTGAACACCATTTTTCTCAGCCCAGTCACGGTAAAGCTTCTCCTGTATGCTGCTCTTGTTCACGCCCACAACCTTGCCGTTCATGGTTGAATAGTCGTCAGGGCGGATCTGCGTGTTGGTGGGAGAAATGAAAACGTGATAGTCCTCTGAACCCATGGGGTGAAAGGAATAGAGCAGTTTCTCGGCCCGCTCCTTGGTGTAGGACACGTCGCTGAGCAGATCGATCTCCCCGGCTATAAGCTTTTGCAAGAGTTCCGACCAGCTTCCGTACACATATTCGTACTTCCATCCTGTGTAGGTAGCCACGCGTTGCTGATATTCGTAGCCGTAGCCTGAACGGCGTCCGAATGGATCAGTCCGGTGCCAGGCCGACTCGTACCAGCCCACACGGACAATCTTGGGTTCTGGCGCTGCACTCACCGAAAAGGCTGACAACATCTGCATGACCAGCGCCACGCACAACACCCACCACAGGTTCTTGATTTTGCGCATAAATGACACCTTTTACTGCTCCGGACGTCAAGATATGTACTGTTTACATGCACACAGAGCATTTGCCGCACGCGATACTCTGCGGCTCATGAAATTGTAACTTTTCGTTTCCGTTTTACAACATCCCTGAAGAAATTCCCCGAGATTCAAGTCGGCGCCCCGGGAGCTCAGCGAATGCAGGAAGGCGGCATGCCCCGCTTCCTGTAGTACAGCCTCTTATCCTCATACATGCGGCGGTCTGCCTCCTGCCCCATCTCTTCCAAAGAGAGGTCTGGACAATCCTCGGCGCGTACCCAGCCGACGGAGACCGTAACCTCAGGGCAATGCGCTCCCTTAGCTTGCTCAAACGCAGTCTCAAGCTGGCGCACCAGCGCCTCAACCTGATCGCCAGGCACCCGGATCAGCGCGGCAAATTCGTCACCGCCAATGCGGTAGACATTGCCGAATGGAGAAAGAACCGAGCGCATGCACCTAGCCGCCATTTCGATCATCTCGTCGCCGGCAACATGCCCATGTTCGTCATTCATGCGCTTGAGCCCGTTCAAGTCCATCTGCACGAAGACAAAATCCGATGGCATCTCCTGCCCCTTGAGGCTGTCCATGTATTCGTCAAAGGCGCGCCGATTGCCCAGTTCTGTCATCTTGTCAACGCGCGCCATGGCCGCAAGCAGAGCGGTTTCCTTGCGCTTGAGGGCAATTCTTGCAATCAGCGCAATGGAAAGGAAACCGACCAAAATGATGACCAGCACCGTTACCGGGAGATTGTCAAAGAGGATGTCCGCAAAGGTCGCACGATGGTTCTTCTGGTAAGGCAGGCTGTGATGCAGGGCAAATTCCGGCTCAACCAGTTTCAGCCCGTGATTGATAATCTGAAGCAGGTCATTGTTGGAACTGAGCGCCGCAAACCCGAGCGGAATGTCTCCGCGAACCTGATTGGCCGAGAGATTCCGGTACCTGAATTTGCTGCGGAGAATGTAGTCCGTCCTCAAACCATTGATGAAGGCGGCGTCTGCCGCGTGGGAAAGCACCGCCCGCAGGCTCTCGTCATTGCTGCTGTAGTAAATGGCCTTGTTGTCCGGGAACCAGAGTTTTTTGTACGACGAAAGAATCAGGTCTGCGGCGGGAATGGCAAATACCGCATGATCCAGATTCGGGGGCTCGCCGAAATAGATCAGATCCAGATAGGTGGTGACGACAGGTTCGCTCGGAATGAACTTCTCATTTTCCGCCACCCAGAAATTGACATGGGCGGGAAAGACAACGTCAACCTCCCGGTCATGCATCGCCTTGAGCAGCCCCGCAAAATCGTCATACCCCCTGTAAACGACCTCAATATTCCGGATGCCAAGCAGCCGGAAGATTTCGGCGACGATGTCCTTGACCAGCCCGGTAACATTTCCCTGCTCATCATTGCCCGAGTAGGGAAGGTAATTCGTGTGATAGCCGATGGTGAGCTTCTTGTGACTGGCAACCCATTCGCTTTCGTTGCTCTTGAGCAGGCTGCTGAGCGCGGTGCGGCGGTAATAGCGGGTACTCAGGTCCGAGAGCAATTTCGGATTCACGCTGAAAAGCCGGTCCTGAGCTTTTTCCAGATCATTGAGAATGTCCAGCCGATTCTTGGCGACGCAGACATAAAAGTCGCTTGACCCCAGCTGCAGATAGACTTCAAGCCCTTCATCGGCCTCGGACGACAGATCCTCGATGAGAATGAGATCCACCGAGCCGATCCGCAATGCCGTGTTTCTGTCCGGCGGATCGTTGAATATCACGATCTGGGCCTGGATTTTGCGACCTTCCAGATACTCCTGCAGCATGCTCTTCATGTTGCCATCGAGCACCCCGATTTTCTTTCCGTTCAGACTCTGGGGATCTTCGGACAGAGACTTGTCCGATGAGCGCTTGAGCAGAAAGTAAGGCGTGTGCCCCATGGGCAGGGTTGGATATCCGATCGTATCGACACGGTCGGACTTGTACGCGAGCCCCGTCAGAAGATCGATCTCCCCGCTCCTGAGCTTGTTGTACAGCTCCACAAAGTCGCCGTAAACATATTCGTACTCCCAGTTGGTATAGCGCTTCAGACGCTGCAGGTATTCATAGGAGTAGCCGGATCTGACCGCTCCAGACACCGCTCCGGCCTGAAACGCCGCATCCTCGTAGTAGCCGACACGCACAATCTTGGTGTCGCTGTAATCGTCCTCTGCATGGGAAATGGCCGGCAGTGCCGCGCACAGCAGGCAGGCAAGCACAAGCGCCACCCGGGCTGCCAGGGTGCGGCTGCGACAACAGATACTCCAGACAAAGTATCGCAAATTCACGCCAATCTCCCTCAGACTGCAAAAGCTCTTTCTTAACGCTTCCTCTGAGAAACTTTCAATTGCCAACACACAAAATCAAAAAAATTAGGAATCATGCTTCGATATGAAAACACCAAGGCAAGTATCTCATTTTTTAAGACATTTTTCCACTGCTCGAAGCCCTTGTCCACTATTCAGGCCATACCTCAAGCCGGCTGAAAAATGTCCGAACACCTAGGAGCGGGACTCCGAAATACTCTCGGGCAGCTGCTCAAACTCCTCAACCGGCATGGGCTTGAAGAAGTAATAACCCTGCATCTCAAAGCATCCGTGGCTCATCAGAAACTCGGCCTGCCTGGCGAATTCAACTCCTTCCGCGATCAGGTCCATGCCAAGAGCCTTGACCATCTGGATCATGAACCGGACAATCACCCGCCCGCGCTCAATGTCGCCCGTTCTGGTGAGGAACTTCAGATCGAGCTTGATGCGGTCAACGGGAACGTCCTTAAGCATGTGCAGAGACGAATATCCGCTTCCGAAATCGTCCATCTCAACCTGAAAGCCCAGTTCGCGGAGCTTCGCGGTCGTCTGAAGCAGGAGAGCGGAATCCTTCACATAGGCGCTTTCCGTAATTTCGATGCGAAGCTGATCGGCCGAAAGCCCATGGGTGCGAACCAGATCAAGGAACAGCTTGGGTATGTCGCGATCCTCGCGCACGTCACTGCGCGACAAATTGACGGAAACGGACCGGCGCTTGCCCTGGGCATTCCACCTCTGCAAATCCCGGCAGACAGTTTCCCAAACGTAGCAGTCGAGTTCGTAGATCAGACCGCTCGCCTCTAGCGGCGGAATAAACTCGACCGGAGGGAGCCATCCCATCTCACTGTGTTTCCATCGGCACAGGGCCTCGGCGCCCGAAATCTTCCCTGTTGCGAAATTCACCTGCGGCTGATACCAGACCTTGATTTCCCCCGCCTGAATCGCCTCGGACACATGGCTGACGATCTCGGCAATGCGCTTTCCCTTTTCCCACTGCTCCGGGTTGTAGAATTCAAAACCCTCATTGCGAGTCTGACGAACCCGCTCCTCGGCTACGCGGGCAAAATCAAGCATGTGATCCACATCCGGAGACGCATAATCCTGAGGCGTGAGCACATATATGCCGCTGCAGATCTGAACCCGGAACTTGGTGCCCTTATTGATGAAATAGTTCTGCAGCGGCACAAAGACATGCCGCTCATCGATTTTCATCTGCTCATCGCTTCCGGCCAGGCGCAAGACAACGAAATGATCCCCCTCAATGCGGCCGATCGCCTCATTCTCCGAAAGGACCTCCATGGATTTCTGAGCCCAGAACCGCAGTATCTCGTCCCCGGCCGCCATGCCGAGACTGTCGTTGATGTATTTGAAATTCTTGATGTTGTTGTACGAGATCAGGTATGCATTTTCCGGATGCGCCCGCAAAATCTGCTCCACCCGCTTGCGAAATCCTTTCATGCTGAGCACGCCGGTGAGCGGATCGTGGTCCAGAAGCTGCCGCATCTTCTCATCCTGCTCGAGACGCCAGTTGCGCTGCTTGAGCAGGACAATCACGATGAGGGCGGCGAAAAGCAGTGCGCCAAGAAGCAGGATGCGCCCGTACAGATGCAGGTAGTCGGCAAAATCAAACTCATACAGTCTGCGCGAGGTGTGATCGAGAACTATGGCATGCCGGCGGGTGTCCGTCAGTCCGCGGATTCCGCCGTTCAGCCGGGAGATAATTTCCCTGCCCGCCTCCGTGTCGCGCGCTCCCACGCGGAAATCCATGGCAAACATCGCCGCCGGCTGCACGATGAGATCGGAATAGGAGGGCTTCTGCAGCACATAACTCCAGACATAGGAGTTGTGAAGCAATGCATCCACCTTGCCTGCGCGCAACGCCCTGACTCCGGCATCCATGGAGTCGAACAGCGTGATCTGGATTCCGGGATACAGCTTCTGGACGATCTCGGCTGCCGTGGCGATGGATCGGTGCATTCCCACCCGCAGGTCCTGCATCGGCGTGAGCTCCCTGTTCACGACAACCAGGGTAAAAGCCGTCTGAATCAGATTGTCCGAGACTACCATCCCGGCGCCGGCGGTGCTTTTGATCACGCCGCCGAAAGGCATGACCACATCGTAGGACTCATTGTCGAGCGCATCCTTGAGCGTGCGCTCGCGGACAATCTTGAATATCGGCTTGTAGCCGGCTTTTTCAGCGGCAATCCGCATCAGATCGACACCGATTCCGGTGACCTCCCCTGTCCTCTTGTCCTGATAAAAAACCGGGCAACGGTCAGCCGGCACGCCAACCGTGAGCGACGGGGGATCGCCATGCTGCCCGGCGGCAAAAGCGACTCCACCCAAACCGGACAAAAGTGCGGCCAGGCAAAACAGGGGCGACAGAAGTCTTCGTATCATTCGGCTGACTTTCAAGGGAGCACCTCACTCTCTCATCGGTCAAAACGGGAGCCCGCCAGAAACACCTCTCCCATTCTGAAGGCTACGTTAACCATTGTACCCGTGCAGGCATGCTCCCGGCATGCGCATTTTCGCTTTTCCACTTCGGTACAATCCGCCGCTGTTCCGCCTTTACTCCTTGCATTTTCCCGTGTCTGACTCCCTTCGCATTCTTGGCATCGACCCCGGCCTGAACCACACCGGATACGGCGTCATCGACGCAGCCGCCAGCTCCTTTGAGCTCGTTGCAGCCGGCTGCATCCACGTACCCCGGGGCGATCTTTGCCAGAGACTGGCGTTCATCCACGAGGAACTCTCGCGGATCATCAAGCAGACGCACCCCAGCTGCGCCGCGGCGGAGATTATTTTTCTGAACATCAATCCAAAAACCACTCTTTTGCTCGGACAGGCCAGAGGAGCTGCCATTGCATGCGCCGCCGTTCACGGGCTTCACGTCCATGAGTTCACCCCGTCGGAAATCAAGCAGTCAGTCGTCGGCACCGGAGCCGCCCTCAAGTCTCAGATCCAGCACATGGTGATGCGGCTGCTCGGCTTGCAGGAAGTTCCGCAAAGCGACGCGGCCGACGCACTGGCCTGCGCCATCACCTGCGCCAACTCAATGAAACTCAAGGCCCTGCATGAGAGCGCCATGCCCGCTTCACGCACCGGCGTGCGCTCTCTAAGCAGCCGCGCGCACCGACGCGGAGCCTGGGAGCAATTTGCCAAACAAAGGAAACAGCAATCATGATCGGACGCATCAGCGGAAAGCTCATCGAGAAAAACCCGCCTCAAATCCTGGTGGATGTGGGCGGCGTCGGATATGAAATCGACGTACCCATGTCAACCTTCTACAACCTTCCCGAAATCGGCGGGCAGGTTGTTCTGCTCACGCACTTCGTGGTGCGTGAGGATGCTCAGCTCCTGTACGGCTTTCTCACCGCCGCCGAGCGCTCTGTTTTCCGGATGCTCATCAAGATCTCCGGAATCGGCGCCCGAACGGCCCTGTCCATCCTCTCGGGCATGACCGTGCAGATGCTCGCCCAGGCTATTGCCGCCCAGGACTGCGCCATGCTCACGCGCATCCCGGGCATCGGCAAAAAAACAGCCGAGAGGCTCGTGCTCGAACTCAAGGGCAAGCTCGGCGCCGACCTTGAAGGCATCAGTCTGGCAGCCGGCGAGCACAGCGAAGCCAAGAGCGACATCGTCTCCGCGCTGGTCGCTCTGGGATACTCCGAGCGCGAGGCCATTGCCGCCGCCAAGAAGCTTCCCGAAGACGTCTCTGTTTCCGAAGGCATCCGGCAGGCCCTACAATCCTTGTCTCGCTAAACGTGTTTTCCCGATCCCTGCATCATGGCTGAGCAAACTGAACGCATTGTGGCCGCATCCTCGGCCAGTCCAAACGAAGATAACATCGACCGAGCGCTGCGGCCGAAGCTGCTTCGCGACTATGTCGGGCAGCCTGCGGTGCGCGACCAGCTCGAAGTGTTCATTGCCGCAGCCAAGCAGCGCCGGGAACCGCTCGATCACCTGCTCGTATTCGGACCTCCTGGGCTGGGTAAAACGACCCTTGCGCACATCGTCGCAAACGAGATGGGAGTGAATCTCAGGCAGACTTCAGGCCCCGTTCTGGAGCGACCGGGAGACCTTGCGGCAATTCTCACAAACCTCGAAAAGAACGACGTACTTTTTATCGATGAGATCCATCGGCTCAGCCCGGTTGTCGAAGAGATCCTTTACCCGGCTCTTGAGGACTACCAGATCGACATCATGATCGGCGAGGGACCAGCCGCCCGATCAATCAAGATCGATCTGCCCCCCTTCACGCTGATCGGCGCCACCACCCGTGCCGGATCCCTGACCAATCCCCTGCGCGCACGCTTTGGCATCGTCAACCAGCTGCAGTTCTACAGCGCAAAGGATCTGGCCTTCATCATTTCCCGCTCCGCCCGGCTCCTGAACGTTCAGATCGATGCCGAAGGTGCGCAGGAAATCGCCAAACGAAGCCGCGGGACACCCAGAATTGCAAACAGGCTGTTGCGGAGGGTGCGCGATTATGCCCAAGTCCGCCATGATGGCTCCATCACCAAAGACATCGCAGACGCCGCCCTAAAAATGCTCGCCGTCGATCCCATCGGACTGGATCTGGTAGACCGCAAATTCCTCTCGACAATCATGGAGAAGTTCTCCGGCGGCCCTGTCGGCATCGATAACCTGGCGAGTTCTCTGGGGGAAGACAGGGATACGCTTGA
Organism: uncultured Sutterella sp.; assembly: GCA_900315045.1. GTDB lineage: Bacteria > Pseudomonadota > Gammaproteobacteria > Burkholderiales > Burkholderiaceae_F > Duodenibacillus. Next base: position 17,311 of record OMXR01000023.1, read on the forward strand.
AGACGTTGTCGAGCCCTACCTCATCCAGCAGGGGCTCGTGCAGCGCACGCCGCGCGGCCGCATCGCAACGCCGCACGCCTACCGGCACTTCGGCCTGATTGAGCCCCACGGTGCAAACACGGGAGATCTCTTCGCCGAGCCTTGAGCAGCCTGGCGGAAATCTCCCTGCTCGCTAGCGGGCGGGGGGAAGTCCCTTCTGGCTCGCCCAGAGCGCCGCTTCCACGCGCGTTGCAAACCGCAGCTTTTTGAGCACGTGCTTGACGTGCACCTTCACCGTTCCGTCGGAAATTCCGAGCTGCTCACTGATCTGCTTGTTGCTCAGCCCCGTCGCGATGCACTGGAGTACTTCCACCTCGCGAGGACTGAGCGCTTCAGCATTTCTTGACTCATCCGGAAACGGCGCCGTGCGCAGCGTCATGGCGAGCGCATTGGTGAGAATGTCGCTGATCACCATCTCGCCGCGCGCAACCTTGGCGAGCTGTCGGACAAACTCATCGGCCGTGTGGCGCTTGGTGAGGAAGCCGTCGGCCTGGGTGCGAATGGCCGCCATAAGCTCAGCCTCCCGTCCCACCGTGATCGTCATGACGCACCGGCATTCGCGGCCGCCCTTCAGCTTTTCAAGGAGTTCCAGCGCAGGCGCCCCCGCATCCAGATCCAGAATGAAGAAATTCGCGTCCGCGGCATCGGCCATGATCGGCACGTCATCGATTCTGCCTGTCTCTCCGACAAGATCAAATCCGGGCGTCAGACGGACAAGCTCGGCAAGAGCATGCCGAAAGAGGGGACTCAGATCAAAGACGACAACCCGCGATACCACTGAGGAACTACGGCTCAACATGGTGCTTCTCCTGTTGCTTTTGCCTTGTCTGCCTGCGCTGGGTGCGGGCCGGAAGCCTGCCCCCGCACGCCGCTTCAGAGTTCCTGATCGTAGTGTTCAACCGTGCGCCAGAGCAGATTCGCCCCGATCATGAAATCGCGGATCTCCATGGCTTCATACGGATTGTGCGAACCGTTCTGGTTGGCCACAAAGATCATGGCAACCGGAACCCCCTTGTTTCCGATCACGGCCGAGTCGTGTCCGGCGCCGCTCGCGAGCCGGCGCACCGGGATGCCGCACTTCTCAGCGGTGGCGGCAAGCCGGTTGGAAAGCGACTCATCGACGCTGGCCGGCTGCGTCACGAGCTTCTTGTCAAACTCGAACTTCACGCCGCGCTTTTCGGCAACGGCCTGAGCCTCCTTGAGCAGAAGCTCATGGAAGCGCTCGACCGTATCGAGCTTGAGCCCGCGCATGTCGACAGTAAAAGTCGTCTCGCCAGGAATCACGCTGATCGCAGCGGTGGCCGCCGTCTTCAGAACGCCGACCGTAAAGACAAGGTCTTCGCCCTTTTCAAGCCACTCGTCCCAGTGACGGTCCATGCGGCTGATAAGCTCGGCCGTTGCCATCACCGCGTCATGGCGGTACTGCTTGTCCACGGCGCCCGAATGCGCCGTCTGGCCGATGCATTTCACGACCTTGTGGCGCACATTGCCGCGGATGCCGGTCACAATGCCGACCCTCTCGGTTTTGCTCGAGTCAAGCGTTGGCCCCTGCTCAATGTGCAATTCGATGAATGCGGCGATTTTGGAAAGATCCACCAGGGGCTTGCCTGCCGTGATCTCAGCCGGATTGAACCCGCACTCGGACATGCACTCGCCAAGCGTCTTGTCGAGCGTACGGTGCTTGAGAGCCGTGTCGGCAAGGGTCAGCTGCCCGGTGAAGGCAAGAGACCCCACGTAGGCCTTGCCAAAGAAGCTCGACTCCTCGCAACGCATCATGAGCACGACGTAGTCGCGCTGGGGCACAAAGTTGATACGGCGCATCCACCAGGCCGTGGCAAGCGCGGCCACAATGCCGGCCAGACCGTCATAGTTGCCCCCCTGGGGAACACTGTCCGTGTGACTGCCGGCCACGACCGCAGGCAGCGAGCGATCGCGCCCGGGCATCCGCATCCAGACGTTTCCCGCAGCATCCGTCGTGATCTCCAGCCCGAGCTCAACGCCGATCGACTTCAGATAATCGATCACATCGTTTTCGGTCACGCTATACCCCTGACGGGTAACTCCGATGCCGTCAACGCTCATCGAGCGGACATGATCAAAAATCCTCTGGCAAAACTTCACGCCATCTCGCTGCAGGTCTCCTGCCATGATTTCGTCTCCTTCGTCTGATACTGAGCATACCCAAAAATAGGGATTGCGCATATTCCTTTCGAATTATGCTTCCCGATTGTCCGTTGGGAGTATCCAACCTGTCCTGCTTTTGATTTTCCCCAAGCAAAAGGGCGCCCGTTGCAGGGTAATCCCCACAAGCGCGCCCTTGAGCGAAGCGGCCTGAAAGAGTGCGGCTCAGCCCTCTCTCAGGTCGCTGCCGCCATGGAGCATCAACCCATGATCTTGCCGACCATGCCGACGAACATCCTGAAGCCGGTATCCATCGCCTCCTCGTTCACGTCGAAATTGAACTGATGGTGGCCTGCCGGACGATTGGCGCCATTCACAAAGAAGGCCACCTTGCCGCCGTGGTCCTTGACGCGCTTGGCAAGAAGCGAAGCATCCTCGGAACCGCCGAAATTCTTGCGTTCGACGATCTGGGTGTACTCGGGAATGGTCTTGGCGACCTCGCGCAGCATGTCGACCATCTCCGGATCGTTGGTCATGTCGCAGGCCGCGCCCATCGTGCGGATGTCATATTCGCAGCCGTAGCTCTTTGCCGAGCCCTCGATGATGTTGCGGGCCTGTTCGGCCATGTAGTCGTTGATCGCGGCCGTTTCGCCGCGCACCTCCATCACCATGGTCGCGGAAGCGGGAATCACGTTGCGTCCGGAGCCGGCGCGCAGCACGCCGACGTTCACGCGCGTCATGCCAGAGCCGTGGCGCGGAATGCCGAGCAGCTGCAATGTTGCCGATGCCGCGCAGGCAAGCGCATTGCGCCCCGCGTTGGGCTCGACGCCGGCATGGGCGGGCTTGCCCTTGAAGGTGACGTCATACTTCACCGTGCAGAGGAATCCCCACGGATCAATCACAATCTCGCCGTAGGGGCTCACCATGCCGATGTGCGAGCCGAGGAAGTAGTCGCAGTCATCGAGCACGCCCGAGGCGGCAACCGCATTGGCGCCGCGCACGCCCTCTTCTGCGGGCTGGAAGACGATCTTCAGACGGCCCTTGAGCTGATCCTTGTGATCGACCGCCCACTTGGCCACGCACAGTCCGACCGACATATGGGTGTCGTGCCCGCAGGCATGCATGCAGCCGTCGTGCTCGGAGCGGAATCCCTCCTTGTTGGGAAGATGATCGGGGCTGTCCGTTTCCTGCACAGGGATGCAGTCAATGTCAAAGCGCAGCGCAAGCGTCGGGCCGGGACGCCCGGTATCAAGCACGCCCACGCACCCCGTATACCCTTCGGTTGCCTTGAGGAATTCCTCGGAAACGCCGCGTGAGCGCGCAATCCGTATGGCCTCGTCAACTTCCTTCTGGTCGCGTCCGAAGACAGCCTCGGGATTGACCACCTTTGTGCCCATCAGGACTTCGTACCCCCAGGCCTTCAGTTTCTCAACCAGGTAATTTGTCGTCGTGAACTCGGTCCATCCCAGCTCGGGCCACTTGTGCAGTTCCCGGCGCTGTTCAACAAGCTGCTTGTAGTAGGAAGACATTGCCATTTCGGTTTCTCCTCGAGAGTCAAATTTGCGTTCCTTCACAAAACCGCAATCCTGGTTCGGGAGAGCTTTCGGCCAAGGGTTCTCACTTAAGGCGAACGGCGCACCCCCGGAACCAGCACAGCAAGCAGAGCATACTCCGGTTTTTCGCCCGCGGAACGCCTTGCCGGATTGCTTCCGCAACGCATGGAAACGGAACCGGCAAAGGATCCCGCGGGGTCTCGCGCCACCCATCGGGATCCAGAAAAAAAAGCATTTTTTCCGAGCCTATATGCCGCCCTTCAGAGTGACGGAGGTGCCGGCTCTCGGCTGCCAGCGCATGGCGCGCCGCTCGATGATTCCCACCCCCCAGTCAAGCACCAGGGCAAAGGCCGTCAGTACGAGAATGCCCGCCATCACGGTATTGATGTCAAAGACGCCTTCAGCCTGCAGGATGAGGTAGCCCACGCCCTTGGACGATCCCAAATACTCGCCCACCACGGCGCCCACGAACGCCATGCCGACAGATGTGTGCAGGGATGAAAACACCCAGCTCATGGCCGAAGGCGTGTAGACATACTTCATGAGCTGCGCCTTGCTGGCACCCAGCATGCGGGCTGAAGCAAGCACGTTGGGATTGACCTCGCGCACGCCCTGGTAGACATTGAAGAACACGATGAAGAACACCAGCGTCACGCCGAGGGCCACCTTGCTTGCGATGCCCAGGCCGAACCAGACGGCAAAGATCGGCGCAAGGATCACACGGGGCATCGAGTTGAGCCCCTTGATGAAGGGGTCGGCAACCGCCGCTGCAAAGGGCGAAAGCGCCAGCCACATGCCGACCGCGCCGCCCGTCACCGTGCCGATCAGGAAGGCGAGCACGGTTTCCACAAGAGTTGTCCAGAGGTGCACGTAGATGTCGGCGTTCGTCACGAACCATTCCCAGATGCGGGCGAAGATCTCCAGCGGCTCGCCGAAGAAGAACGCCGCCTGAGCATCATTGTCAAACACCAGCGCGGGCATGAGCCCCGGCTTGGTCATCACGTGCCAGAACACGAAGATCATGGCCAGGAGCCCGATCTGCCAGGCCCTGAGCCTGAACATCATTTTTCTTGCCTGTCTGATTGCGTCCATCGCTTGCCTCCGTCTCTCATTTTCCCTTGGTGCGCTGATAGCCCTTGAGAACCTCCGCGCGCAGCACACTCCAGATCGCCGTGTGCAGCTCGATGAAGCGCGGCGTCACGCGCACTTCAGCCACATCTCGCGGACGGGGAAGATCAATGAGGAACTGCCCGATCGGGTGACTTTCGGGCCCTGCGCTCATTACCACCACCCGGTCGCTCATGGCGATCGCCTCGTCAAGGTCGTGCGTGATGAAAAGCACGGCCTTTCTCTTGGCGGCCCAGAGCGCAAGCAGCTCATTTTCCATGAGCTGCCGCGTCTGGATATCGAGAGCCGAAAACGGTTCGTCCATCAGAATGATGTCCGGATCCATGATCAGGGTCTGAGCCATGGCCACGCGCTTTCGCATGCCGCCCGAGAGGTGGTGCGGGTAGCTGTTCTCGAACCCCGAAAGCCCCACGCGGCGCAGCCACTCGGAGGCCTTTTCGCGGGCCTGGGACTTGTCCATCCCATTGAAAACGAGACCGGCCGAGACATTGTCAACAGCGCTCATCCAGGGCATGAGGCTGTCGGCCTGGAACATGTACCCGGCCCGACGGTTCAGCCCGGCCAGGGGCTCGCCGAAGATTCGCACTGTCCCCCGGCTGGGCTCGAGCAGTCCCGCGCTCATATTCAGGAGCGTGGACTTGCCGCACCCGGTCGGTCCCACGACGCTGACAAATTCTCCGGTTCCCACCGTGAGGTTCACCCCGCTCACTGCGGTGTAATGCGACAGAGCTCCGCCGTCTTCGCTCAGGAAGGTGCAGGCGATGTCCGTCAATTCAATGGCCGGTCTCGTCATTTTTCAACTTTCCGATGCTCTAACCCAAATCCAAAGCCAGTCACCCGAAAATTACATCGGGTACTTCTTGTGCGCCTTCTTCACAAACTCATTGGTGTAGACGGCCTCGAAGTCAGGCTTTGCGCTGGCAAGCTTGGGATCAACCGTCTGCAGAGCCCTGAACGAAGTCTGGGGCGCTTCTTCAGGAACCCAGCGACATAGATGTCCTTGTTGCCGAGGAAGTAGGACTCGGGAACGACTTTCACGATATCCTCTGCCGTTGCCTTGGCAAGCCAGCGGTCGGCGCGCACGATGGCGTTGGTCAGCCCCTGGATGATTTCCGGATTTTTCCTGATGTACTTTTCAGGAGCGTAGAGGCACCCGGCAACCATCGGTCCGCCGAAGATCCTGTCGCTCTCCTCGACGTTTCGGGTATCGGCGGCGATCGTCACCAGCCCGTCCTTCTCCACCGTGGCAAGCGCGGGATCGAGGTTCGCAAACGCGTCGATCTGGCCCGAGCGCATCGCGGCAACGCTGGCCGAAGAGGCGCCCACACCGACAAAGGACACTTCGTTCGGCTTGACGCCTGCACGAGCAAGCGCGAAGTTGGCCATCACCTGGGAGCTCGAGCCCGGAGCCGTCACGCCGATCTTCTTGCCGCGCAGATCAGCAACGCTCTTGAAGTTGGGCATCGTCCTGTTGCTCACGGCAAGTACAACCTGCGGAGCGCGTCCCTGAAGCACGAATGCGCGCATCGGCTGGCGCTTGAGCTGCATCTTGATGGTGTGCTCGAAGGCGCCGGAGACCACGTCGGCCGAGCCCCCGACCACCGCCTGAAG
>OMXR01000055.1 GCA_900315045.1 uncultured Sutterella sp.
TATTGTCGGGATCACCTCCGAAGTTCTCTATATTTTGACGGACCCACTCCAGTGCCTTGATCTGATCCAGCAGTCCGAAGTTGCCGGCCGTGCCCTCGTCATTCTGCATCTCCTCAGTTGCCAAAAAACCGAAAACACCGAGACGGTAGCCCATATTGACGCAGATGATGCCGTCTTTTGCATAGCCCTCACCGCTGTAATCCTGATACCAGGGCTGCCCCGTTTTCAGAGAGCCGCCGTGGATATAGACGGCCACCGGCGCTTTCTCCACGCGCCCGGCCGGCTTCCAGATGTTGAGGTAGAGGCTGTCCTCTGAAAACGCCTCACGATAGTTGTCTTTGAGCGAGACCTGATAGTCGTGGTACCCGATGATCTGCGCCAAAGAATTGTAGATTGGCAGGTTCTGCGTCTGCATGGACATGGGCGCGAAGGTATCACATTCCATGACGGCCGGCCACGGCTCGGGATCCTGCGGCTTCTTCCAGCGCAGCTCGCCGACCGGCGGCGCAGCGTAAGGAATTCCGGCAAACAGCTCCACGCCGCTGTCCAAGACCACTCCCCTGACATCGCCATAAGCTGTAGAATACACTTCTGTCCTGTCCGGATTCGCCGTATCCGCTGCCGGCACCTTACGGAGCGGCGGCCATGTGATGAGAACGATGCCTGCGCATACTACAAGATACGCCAAAATACAGAGCGCCTTTCTCCCCCTGTTCCAAAGGCCCATGTACTTCCTGCTGATTGCAGCCATTCCGGCAAGTGCAAGGACAAACAAAAACCAGCCAAGCAAAGTATTCTTATTCAGTTCCAGCACTGCACCCGTAAAGATGCTGATAGCGATCGTGGTGATCCATCCCAGAGCTTTCATCTTATCCTTTCATTGGAGACAGGGGACGGTTCTCTGTCTCCTCCTGTTTACTGCACCTTAACAAAAATACCGTCTTCACTGTTCTTCGAATCGCTCCAGCGAAGTTTATCCCCTTCTTTCATGAAAGAGCCTTTGGTCGTCTCCTGATCGGATACGGTCTCCTGATTGTCATCTGTAATAGTATGGATCGAATACGCGCCGTCATCATAGGTGAGCATGCCGGAAGTCTCGTCATATACTCCATGAATCTCCCAGATCGCAGTCTCAGTCGCGCTGCCGCCCCAGTGAACGAGAATATTATAGCTTCCGTCTTCATTTCTGGTAACATCCATCGAAGCGCGTTGGCTCACCTCATCATCCCAGGATCCCGACAGGTCCATTTCTCCGGTGACTTTATTCAGGAAGTCTTCCTCCATACCCAGGGCATCGGACAGCAGGCCGTCCACCGTCTGATCCGCCTGGCCGGCCAGTTCCTTTCCCAGAGCGTCCTGCTCTTCTTCCTGTACCTGAGGCTGTTGCTTGGGTAGTGTCGCCATGAAAAAATCTCGGTAAATAATTAAAGAGTTGCGTTTTTCAGATAGCTGGAAAGTCGTTGCCGGGCCTGCACGGCTAGGCCTGCATGAATGCGGTCAAGTTCCGCATATCCGGCTGAAAGCCCAGGAATGCGCACCTGATTCTCGTGCGCGTCGCTTGAAATCACGATGCAATCGGGATAGGTGCGTGCGATCAGCCTGCCGAGGTTCTGGGGGCGCGGTCCGAAAAGCCCGGTGAGGCTTGCCGCAGTGAGTTGCATCGGGATCCCGAGCTGAGCGAGCGGATCGAGAACTGCATGCATATTGCGCTCATCAAGCGAGGGATAACGCTCGGGGTGTGCAAACACAGGCTTCCAGCCCTCAAGTACTGCAAGCTGCGCAAACTGCGGAACAAATGCTGCCTCGGTAAAGCGCGAAATCTCAAAGAGAAAGGCGCGCGAGCCGCCGTATCTTGCTTCGGGACAGGCGGGCAGGGCGTCGATGAGATCCGGTGTAAGCATCCATTCCGCGCCGCACTTGAGAGTTATGTCAAGACCTTCTGCTTTGGCGACCTGCTCGAGATCACCTCTTACGCTGGCGCGTCGCTCAAGCTCCATGCGGAGCGCTTCGGATGTGTAATCCTCGGCATTCAGGTGCGAGGTGCAGTAGATGGTGCGCACGCCGTCTCTAGCAGCAATGCGGCACATCTGAAGCGAGACTTCGATTGTCTGCGGGCCATCGTCGACCCCAAACAGAAAGTGGGCGTGCGCATCGATCATGAGCGGTGTCCTGTATCGCGGGGAATTACCAGCGGGTTTCGGGAACGTAGACGATGTCACCCGGCTTGAGTTCTGGATCCTGTCCGTCCTTGCCCTTTTCCACAACAGAGCGAACGTCGACTTCAAATGTCTGCTTGCCGCGCGTGATGCGGATTTCAGAGAGCGAATTCGGACGATCGACGCCGCCCGCCAGAGCGAGCACGCGGCTTACGGTGAGAGGAGCTTCAGGCGTGGGATAGAACTGGCCGGGCTTTTTGGCGGTTCCCAGTACTGAGATGGCGGGCATCTTGGGTACGACCACCGTATCCGAGGGCTTGAGCTGGACGTCGGCAATGGGCTTGCCGTTCAGGATGTCGCGTGCGGGAACAGGAATGGTGCGGATCTTGCCAGCTTCATACCGGCGCACGATGATTCGGTCGATGTCGGCGTCATCCGTAAGACCGCCCGAATTGGAGATCGCCTGCAGGGCGCTCATCTCGCCGCCGAGCGGGATCTGCATGTCGGAGGACTCGGAGGCGTTCTTCACCTGGCCAAGCACGTAGACGTTGCGCGGGGCGTAGGTGTCAACGGACACGACAACCTCGGGCTGGCTGAAGCCCTGGCGGCGCAGTGCTGCGGAAATCTCGCGCTCAATCGCATCAGCAGACTTGCCGGCAACGGAGAATCGTCCTGCCATCGGGAAGCGGATATAGCCGCGGGTATCAACGCGAACGCGCAGCGTCATGTCTTCCTGCCGGTACACGTTGACCATCAGCAGGTCGCCCGGAGCGATGTCATAGGCGGCGGCAAGCGCCTGGGTGCTGGCCAGGGAAAGGCCGATGGCGCCGGAAAGCATCACAGCGGCTGAAATTTTGCGAAGAAGAGTCATATCGGTAATCACCTATCGTTCAAAACCAGATTGTTCGGCTCGACAGCAGTGAAGAGCTGAACAATCGGCAAAACCTCTAAATTATAGATGTTCTAGCTATGCGGAACCAATGAAAACGGGAGCCAATGAAACCATTTGGCTCCCGCCTGCTATGAGCTAACCGAAAGCAGAAGTTCTGCCGGCTTAGAGCGTGATCGCTGCGCCGAGCATGAACTGCTGACGATCGTAACTGCTGTCGTTCTTGTACTTGGTGTTCGTATAGCGGTAGCCGGCCGAAACGTTCAGCCAGTCAAACACGCTGTAGGACAGACCAAGGGTCGCGCCGTACTCGCGGAATTCCTCGTTCATGGAGTTGGACGGCTTGGTGTTGGACACATAGGGGGTGAACTTGGCCGTGAAGCGGCCGGCACCCGGAGAGTACAGCACGCCGCCAGCAACCGTCAGGCTCTTGACGTAGGCGGAGTTCCTGGCGCTCGTGGTCGTTGCACCGACCTGCGGAGCGTAGGAAATTTCACCATTCAACTTCCAGTCGGTGTTGATGGCCAGAGTGCCACCGACGCGAATCTTCGGCAGGGTCTTGGACTTGTCCTGATAGTCGAGCAGGCTGCCCGCGTTGCTGTTGTTGTCAAAGTGCATGGACACGACGCCGGCTTCGCCGTAGACGGTCGCCGTATCGCGATACTGCCAGGCCAGGCCGAACACAGCGCCGTAGTTGGTGCTGTCGGTGTACCAGCTGCCCTTGGTGTCAACCTTCGACACGGAAGCCTCAAAATAGGCCTTGGTGTTCGGGGTGATCTTATAGCTGGGACGCAGAGCGAAGGTGTGATCGTCGTACTCGGTGTACTTCACGAGATCCTGCTTGCGCCTTTGCGCGAAGAAGCGGTAGTCGGCATCCAAATCAAAGAACGGAGAGGGGCTGATCGTTACGCCTGCTCCAGCTTTGTACTGGGAGTTGGAGTAGATGTCCTTCTCCTCGCGCACGCGGTCGTAGGAGCGGTCGTAGCCGGCGGACAGACGGGCCGTCAGAGCCGGGCTGAACGTGTAGGAGCCGTTCGCGTGGAAGAAGCCCTCGTTGCCGTTGTAGGCCTTGAGCGACTTGTAGTTGTTGCGCTGGAACTGGCCTTCGGCCTTGAGCGACCACTGCTCGGCCTGCTTGGCCTGAAGGAGGAATCCGGCAGCCGTCGTGTAGATCGTGTCGGACTTCTTCTCGCTCTTGGTGTTGAACACATTGTCATCGTGGCGGATGAACTCGCCGGCCCAGATGTCCAGATTCAACAGGCGTCCGCCCAGTTTCTGGGTGATCAGGTTCTGGTTCATCAGCGTGACCGGAGAGCCGTTCACGGAGGGGTAAATGGATTCCTTGATGTCTTCAGCAGCGGCGGAGCCGACAGCGGTGAGTGCGAGCGTCGAAGAGACAACGGACGCAATAACAGTCTTTTTCATTAGTGATACCTCGTTGTTCTCTTACTTGCTGGCGCTGGGGTCGGTGCTAGGGTTGGCCTTGCCTTCCTCAACGCGCTGATGGACCTCGTTCAGGGTGGTCTCATTGCCGGTGGCAGGCAGTGCCTCGCGCACGGAATCGGCGACGGCACCAGCAGACACGCCAGCAGTGGATCCAGGAAGTGCAACATCGGAAGCGCTGCCGGAGGACCCGGGCACGGTTTCCTCGACGGTCTGGGACACAGCCGGAGCAATCTGATCGGCCGTGGCCTTCGAAACGGGGGTGACCGGAGAGACGGAGCTGGCGCCCCTGACGCCCGTGATGGTGCCGAGCGGCGAGACGGTCACCGTCACGCCGGCGTTGGTCAGTGCATCGAGAGCAGCCTGACCGGTCAGAACGGTGCCGTCAGGCATCACGACCGTGATCGTGCCGTCATTGCTCGTCACAACTTTCAGGGACTGGCCATTGGACGTCTGAACAACGGCCTCCTGGGCGGGAGTTGCAGCCACAACGACACCGGCCATGCAGGCAAAGGTGAGAGTGGCAAGAGTTTTAGTAAGTTTCATTGGTGTTGTCGCAAAAGTGCTTATGAAAGAAAATTCTCCGTCCCGTTCTATGGACGGGGCGCTCCTAGGCGGGCATCTTAGGCGGTAGTTGCTGTATTTTCAAGAAAAATAGGGGAAAAGAATCCTTTTATTGCGGACTGGAGATGATGCAAACGGAAGATTATCGTTATGAATCAAGAAAGTACTTGGTTTTCAAAGCGATGCCCGCATGGTCGCCTGCTTGCGTATTTGTGTTGCTATGACGCAACACCGGCGCCGTCGAGCGCTTCGATACTGGACTCTCCAGAGGCAAGGCTGGCTGCACAGCACCTATCCATGGGCAGGTTCTCTGAACTTCTCTTGTGTTTTCTCTTTGGGAGAAGTTGCCGGAGGAGCCCGCCGCGCAAAGGAAGAGCGGCGGGCTGGCGGCGGATGGCGGGACTCAGGCGTCCTGATAGGTGGCTTCGATCGCCTTTACCTCGCGGTAAAGCGCTTCGTTGATGGGGACGGGGACTCCCAGGGCTCGCGCCTTGCGGATCACGGTTCCGGCGAAGAACTCGACTTCGCTCTTGCGCTTTGCGAGTCCGTCCTGGCGCATCGAGGGCATGCCGTTCGGCAGGAACGTGTCGATGAAGCCGACGTAGAGCTTGACGTCATCCTCGGTGATGGAGATGCCGCTTGCCCGGGCCAGCGCCTGAACCTCGCGCATGGCGCCGATCATGCGGTCGCGCACGGGCCCCGGCTTCTGGACGGTGGAGAAGTCGCCCCTGGCGACCATCACCGTCTGGTTGCAGCCGACGTTGAGCATCCACTTGGCCCACATCCTGCGCATGATGTCCTCTTCGTGCAGGAAGGGCAGCTCCACGCGGGTGAAGAAGGCTTCGAGCTCCTTGAGCGCGGGCCGGTTCGCTTCGCGCCCCGGGGGCAGACCCAGGCACAGTTCGCCGATGTGGGAATACACGAGCTGCGTGCCGCGCTTCAATGCATCCATGCCCTGGGCGACGGACCACACGACCCGGCCCGAGCCGAGGCGCTCCTCGATGATCTCCTCGCTCACGATGCCGTTCAGGACCGAGACGATGACCGTGTCGGGGCGCACGACAGGGCGGGCGATGCTGATCGCCTCCTCAAGCTGCGTGCCTTTCACGGCAAAGAGCACGAGGTCGGCCGTGTCGCGGTAGGACTCCGCGGTCTCATAGCGGAACGGGCAGAGCCTGTTGTTGGAGAGCACCTGCTGGCTGCGGTACAGGTGCACGCGCTCGGCGTCGGCAAGAAACGCCACGGAGCGAAAGCCGATTTTCCTAGCAAGCGCTTCGCCGTACATGATGCCGAGGGCGCCGCGCCCGATGATGACAACCTTTTCGATGCTCATTGCAGGGACTCCTCTGGGTTTTTGCAGAGTGATCAGGGGGCAAGCGCCGCGTTCATGAACTTGACGAGATCGGAGAGTTCGTCCGCCGCCAGCTCGTGGTCCATGCCGTACTCGCGCCAGATCACGGTGCGGGCATGCTCGGCGGCGGCCTTGGCGCCGTGCTTGGCAAGCGTGACGGGCAGAACGCTGTCATAGGTGCCGTGCGCGATGAAGACCGGGGTCGAGCGGGCGGCCTGGGTGATTTCATGCTCGAGCGAAGCCGAGGCGGGGAGATACCCCGAGAGGCTGAAGACGCCGGCGAGGGTTCTTGCCTGCCTTAGTCCGCTGTACAGCGACATGGCGCCGCCCTGGCTGAAGCCCCCGAGGAAGATCCGCTCGGCGGGCGTGCCCGTGGAGATCACCTCGTTGATGACCTGGGAGATGCGCAGGTGCATGGACGTGAGCCCCTTGACGTCCTCATCCTTCAGGGCGACGTTCTTGGGAATGTTGAACCATGCGGGCAGAATCTCCCGGTTGACCCAGTCGACCGGAATTTCCGGCGCATAGGGCAGAATGAAGCGGGCTGCCGGTCCGCCGTAGGCAAAGAGATCCTGGGCAAGCGAGGCAAAGTCTTCAGGCGAGGCGCCCATGCCGTGCAGAAAGATGACCGTGCAGGCCGGATCGGCTCCGTTCACGGGATCGCGCACCAGCACGTCAAGGGGCTCGAGCCTTGTGCTCGGATTTGCCGCGTAAAGCGGGACGCCGCGCTCGGCATTGCGGGCGGTGATGATCTTCTGCGCGGGCGCTTCGTCGGCGGCGGGCTGCGCGGGGTGGACGTCTTGCTGGGCGGCGGCCTCGCCCTGATCCCTGCCCGCGGGCCGCATTTCATCCGCGGAAAAGCCGGGCAGCGGGGCTCCAGCGGCCTTGCGCTCGGCGATCTGGCGCTCGGCCGCCCTGGCGGCCTGCTCGTATTCGGGCGGAACGCTCTTTTGCACCGCGGGCTTTCTGGCGCTCTTCGGGCGGAACGCCTCGATGATCTCCGGATCGGTTTCGATGTACGGGCCGCCGATCAGCTCGATGCAGTAGGGGATCGAGGCGAAGAGCCCGGCTTCGAGCACTTCGCCCGAGTCGCTCCTGAGGCCGCCCAGCGTTTCGGAAATCGATTTCGGCCGGCCGGGCAGGTTCACGATGAGCGTGCTGTGCTCGCCGATCTCGCGCAGCACTGCAACCTGGCGCGAGAGAATGGCGGTCGGCACGAACCGCAGCGAGATGCGGCGCATTTGCTCGGCAAAGCCCGGCATCTCGCGCGTGGCAACGGCAAGCGTCGCCTCGGGCGTGACGTCGCGCCGCGCCGGACCCGTGCCGCCCGTGGTGAAGATGAGGTCGCAGCCGACGTTGTCGGCGAGCTCGCGCAGCGTGTCTTCGATCTGGCAGCGGTCGTCGGGAATGAGCCGCGTGTGGATCTGAACGGGGGTCGTGATGGCGTCCCGGCACCAGGCCTCCAGGGCGGGAATGCCTTCGTCCCGGTACTCGCCCCGGCTTGCGCGGTCGGACACGGACACCAGGCCGAGAATGAGTTCATTCGGAGTATTGCGGACTGCGCGCATGATCAGGATTCCTCTTCTGAATTGCTTTCCGTCGCCTTCTCCAGATTCAGGGCGGGCAGCTCCTGCTCGTAGAGCGCCTTGTACAGAAGGCGGGCGCTCTTCGGAGGCTTGCCCTCGGCCGCCTCCTTGCGGGCTGCGCGCACGAGCTGGCGGATCCTCTGGATGTCGGCCTGCGGGTGCGCTTCGGCAAAGGCGGTCACGGGCGCGTCGCCCGCAAGCATCGCCTCGCGCATCTTTTCTGCGCGGTGCATCGCGGCAACGGCGGCGTGCGACTCGCCCGTCGCCCGCTCGATCGCCTCGCGCACGGCGGCGCCATCGAGCCGCCGCATCAGCTTGCCGATCAGCTGCAGCTGCCGCCGCTTGGCGCCGAAGGATTTCATCCGTGCGTATTCGCCGATCGCATCCCGAATGTCCTCGGGCAGATCGATCCGGGCAAACTGCTCGGGGGGCATGCGCGTGAGCTCCTCGCCAAGCTTCTGCATGGCTTCGCTCTGGCGCTTGAGTTCGGACTTGGACGGGCCGAGGTCTTCGTCCTCGTCTTCTTCGTCGTATCCGGCACGGGTGTCGTAAAAGGCTTTTCTGGTCATGGGAATTCGTTCAATGTGTCTGGAATGGCTGCGCAGGGCGCAGGGCGCCTTGCACAAAGGCATCCTCGGATTGTAGAGCAATGGGAGGAGGGATTTTCCGCTCGGCGCTCTGGGCAAAGGCCGGGCCGCCGTGCCCGGCCGGGCGCGCCCAGGTCAGACCCTCAGGACGTCGCTGCCAAAGAGCGGAACGTCTTCGTTCTCAGAACGATGGCTGGAGGCGCGGAAGTTGACGATGATCTTGCGCCAGGCCTCCAGGGTCGAGATGAAATGCTCGACGCTCGCGGTGAACGAGTCGACGTCAACCAGGGCTTCGGGCAGCGCCAGAGTGAGGAAGAAATGTCCGTGCAGGGGATCGAGCGAGAGCGTCGCTCCGCCCGTGTTCTTGAAAAGGTGCTGGCCCTCGAGCATGAGCTTGTAGAGCTGCTCGAGCCGCTCGGGAGGGGGCTCCCCCAGATCGCCCTGAACGGCAATCGCGCGGATCTGCTCAAGGGCGAACATGGTGACGGGCATCGAGTCGAACTCGAACGACCACACGCCGTCCTCGGGGAGGGCGGCGATGTCAAGCTTCTCGCAAAACCCCCTGATGATTTCAGACGCTTCCATGACAGGTGCAAAAATCCTTCCAAACTGATCCCGGAACTGCTAGGCGTCGCCGTTGATGATGTCCATGCAGGCAGGGCCGATTCTATCAATGTCGGCAGCGGTCACGGGGCGAACGAGCGGCTTGCCGTTTTCCAGAACGGGGTCGAACTGCCATCCGCCCGCGGTTTTGACGGCGTTCATGATCGGGCGCTTGGTGCCGACGAGCTTTTCCTTGACCTTGGCTGCGACATCGGCCCAGGTGTCGGCTGGATCTCCGTTTTCGGCAATGATGCCGATCTCCTTGCCGATGCACTTGTCAAGCGAAATGCTCTCATCGTGGGATGCCGTTCTGGTTTCCATGACTGTGAGCTGGTTGACCCGGTCGTCAAGGCAAAGTCCCGGGTGGTTCAGGTGGCTGTAGTACTCCCCGAGCGTTCCCTTTTGGAGCGAATCGGTGTAGAGATCGGCAGAGAGCCGCACATACGACTGGAGCATGAACAGGACATACTTCCTGAGCGGCTCGATGCTCTTCATTTCACTGAATCGGGGCAGTTCTTCAAGGTGCAGGTACAGTCCGCCCGTCTTTTGCTGGATGTATTCGTTCACGGCATCCTTGCCCGTGAGGCCGACCTGGGTCCGATACTTTTCGCCGTTGCTGGTGGTCTTTTCGGGCAGCATCAGGAACTTGCAGCCGTCGAAGAGATGGGGCATGTCGTTGTCTTCAAGAAAGCCGGACTCGTTCTCAATGAAGTCGAGGCACTTTTCGACGTAGTCGAACGTTTTATTCACTTTCGCGATGGTCGAGGCCTCGAACTTCCTGCCCTGAGTGGCGATGTCATTCTTGATGAACGCAAGTTTCTGGCGGTACACCTTCGGATCGAACTCGCCCATGTGCTTGCCGAAAATGACACCATGCCTGACGGCCTGGGTCATGATCGCGTTGATGCGGCGCTGGGTGAGGGGGCGGCCCGAGGAGACTTCTCCGCCGGCGCCCGAGATGCCGAAGTCGGATCGCTTGAAGACATCGCGGCCGAGGATCTTCTCAAGACTGTCCATGAACCCCTTGGTGAAGGTAACCTTGCCGTTCTTCTCGCTCATGCCCTGCAGGCCGAACGCGTTTCCAAGAGACTTGAGCAGCTCGGTGCGCGCCTTGTTGTTCTCGGCTTTTTCGGGATCCTGACGGCCTATGGCGGAGAACCTGCTCCAGGTGCCCGAAGCCTTCAGTCCGGAACCTTCAAGATTCGCGATGGTGTTTGCATTGCCGAAATCGACGTTCTCAAACCGCTTGAGCGCGCCGGGATCAAAATAGTCAGTCACTTGAATGAATCCTTATTTTTCTATGGGAAGGGGCGGGTCTACTGGGTGCGCAGCTTGGCTTCCATTTCCACGAGGTTGCGCGTACGCATGTCGATGTCCTGTCCGCTCTTGTGCAGATTCTGGACAAAATCGTCAAGCTTGCCGCGGTCGAGCGCGGCGGCACCGACATTGCAGGTGAGCTTCACGTAGGAGAGAAGCGCGAGCCTGAGGTGCTTGCGCAGCGCAGCCGTGGACAGGTTGTCAAAGCCCTTGATGCTGCTCGGCTTGATCTCAAGGCCGGTGCTTTTCTTGAGCTCGTCGAGCAGGCTCTGTTTTGCCGCGGCGCGCGAGGCACCGGATTTTCCTGCGCCGAGCGCCTTTTTCCTTTTTTCCATTTCCCTCTTTTTCTCGTCCTCTTCGAGAGCTTCCTTGACCTTGTCCTCGGTGGGTGCGGCCAAAGTCTTGCCGAGATTCTTGATGAATTCAAGGCACATTCTCGCCGGAAAGTCCGGCCTTGATGAGCGCGAGCTTTTCGCGGTAGATGCCCGAGGTTGCAAAATCGTCGGTGTACAGGTTCGCCTTGTCGAGAATGGCCTGCAGATGGCGCTCCTTGAGCGGCTTGCCCGAGTTCACGACGCCGTTCTCGGAGTCGATGCCGAAGGATTCCCGGTTGAGGACATCCTTTCCGATCAGCAGCTCGAGCTTGTCCATGAAGTCGGAGGAAAAGGAAACCTTTCCGTCGTGTTCGGTCACGCCCGAGAGTCCGAGCTGCTTGCCAAGGTTCTTGAGCAGTTCGGTGCGGGCCTCGTTGTTCTCAGCCGAGGCCAGTGTCAGCCTGGGCCGGCTTGAGAGGCGCTTTGCGCCTTCGGCCTGCTCCCCGCCGCTCGGATCGATGTCGTCAAAGGAGACGTCGGCGGCAAATGGCTCGGGGTCGGTGAGGGGATTGGAATTGCTGATGTCAAAGGAGGGCATGGCTTGCATCCTTGAAGAGAAAAATGTTTGCACCGGGAAAACCGCACAGCCGTGGTGTCAATCGGTGATTGTAGTCTTTGCTGTCCATGATTTGTAACTCATGATGCGATTCATAAATGGCTATCCGTCCTGCCTGACATGCCGCCCTGTTTTGGGGCGGCTCCTGCGGTGTGTCCGCTCTTGGTGCACAAGGAGGCCTCCCGTATAGGCATGAGCGGCTAGGGACTTGTTCCTAAAAAGGGCGCTCTCCCGCCTTTTTTCTGGGATTTTGGAAACTGGCACGGATTGTGCACTGCTTCGGGTGGAGGGAGCCGCAGGGGCTCTCGGAAAAACTCCCACGATGAAAGGACGGAAAAATGAAGCTCGTTACAGCAATCATCAAGCCATTCAAGCTCGACGAGGTGCGGATGGCGCTTGCCGATTGCGGCGTCTCAGGCATGACGGTCACTGAGGTCAGGGGATTCGGGCGGCAGCGCGGACACACGGAGCTCTACCGCGGGGCGGAGTATGTGATTGATTTTCTGCCCAAGGTCAAGCTTGAGGTGGCGGTTGAGGATGCGCGGCTCGAGGACATTCTTGAGGCGGTGCAGCGGGCCGCGCGTACCGGCCGGGTTGGAGACGGGAAGATTTTTGTGACGCCGCTTGAGGCGGCCGTGCGCATCCGCACGGGGGAGACCGACGAGGAGGCTCTGTCATGAAAAAGACTCTTGCATGGGCGACCCTGCTTGGCTGCGCGATGCCTGCGGCCGCCGCTGATACGCTTGACAGGGGCGACACGGCATGGATGCTCGTTGCCACGGTTCTGGTGCTTTTCATGACGGTGCCCGGAATCGCGCTCTTTTACGCGGGAATGGCCAGAAAGAAGAACATTCTGGGAACCATCGCCCAGGATCTTGGCATCAGCGGCGTGATCACGATCGTCTGGTTCCTGATCGGGTACTCGCTTGCCTTTTCCGAGAACTGCGCGTTCATCGGCGGGCTGAGCCTGGCGGGCTTTGCCGGGGTGGGCGTTGCGGACGTCTCGGGCTCGATCCCCTCAATGCTCTTTGCGCTTTTCCAGATGACGTTTGCCGTTCTCACCGCCTGCCTTGTGACGGGCGCCTGGGCGGGGCGCATGAAGTTTTCCTCGATGCTCGTGTTCATGGTGCTTTGGAGCATTCTCGTTTACGCGCCGGTCTGCCACTGGGTGTGGGCGGCGGACGGATTCTTCTTCAAAATGGGAGCGCTTGACTATGCCGGCGGCACGGTGGTGCACATCAATGCGGGCATCGCGGGTCTGGCGGGCGCTCTGATTCTTGGCAAGCGCGACGGCTACGGGCGCGTGCCGATGCAGCCCTCGAATCTCACGTTCGCCGTCCTCGGCGCCTGTGTGCTCTGGGTCGGATGGATGGGATTCAACGGCGGCTCCGGGTTTGAGGCGAACGGGCGTGCGGCCATGGCCATGGCGGTGACGCAGATTGCCGCGGCGGGCGGTCTGGTGGGATGGATGGCCATGGAGTGGTTTTTCCGCGGCAAGCCCTCGGTGCTTGGCATGATCTCGGGCGCCGTGGCCGGGCTGGTCGGCATCACGCCGGGATCGGGATTCGTGCTGCCGGTGCCGGCGCTGCTGATCGGCGCGGTGACGGGGGTCGTCTGCTTCTGGTCGGCAACGGTCATCAAGTTCAGGCTTGGCTATGACGATTCGCTTGACGCATGGGGCGTGCACGGCGTGGGCGGTGTTGTCGGAGCCGTCCTTACGGGATTTTTCGCTACGAGCGCCGTTACTGGCTCGGCACTGCCCGGGATGTGGACGCAGGTCGGCATACAGGTTCTGTCCGTGGCGGCAACGATTGCGTACGGCGGCTTGATGAGCGCGCTGATCCTGCTCGGCATCAAGAGGATCATGGGCCTGCGCGTGACGGGCGAAGAGGAAATGCAGGGACTCGATCTTGCCCTGCATGGCGAGCGGATCGAATAGGAGCTGGAAGAAAGGCACGGGCGCTACAGCCGCGCACGGCAGCGCCCGCTGCCAGCCGGGCGGGACGAAGAAGCCGTTTTCTGCCGCCCTCGGTTCCCGCCAGGCAAATTTCCCGCCAGGCTTAAGCGGAGCCGATGCGCAACGAATTGACATCCTCCCCTGCCTAGAGGCAGAGGATTCCAGGCTCAAGCGACACCTGCCGACTTATGCCGGTCTTACAGTGTCTCGCCATGACGGACGATGCC
>OMXR01000039.1 GCA_900315045.1 uncultured Sutterella sp.
CTGTTTTTCAACAGCGCAGAAGAAGGAGTTTATCAAACTCTTTTTCTTTTTGCAAGTCACGGCGTTTCCGCCGCTCTTCGCTCAGCTTTCGAAGGACGTGTCCCTCAAAGCGGAGGCGCATTATGAAGAAGCTAAACGCTTTTGTCAAGCCCCTTTTTGATGCACCTCTCAATTAGCAATGGGCAGTGCCATGCACTGCCCTGATGCAAAACTACTTTTTCAGAAAGCCCGACAGAACATCTCCCGCTTTCTTGAGCGCCTTGGAAGTTGTTTCGCTTCCGAGCATCGATGTCGGGAAGGAACCGAGCGCAGTTGCAGAGATCTTTTCTTCGGCCATCTTGATTGCCACGGCGGTCACCGCATCGCGCAAGCCAGTCCTTGGCTCATTGGTGAGAAGTTTCAGAGCCTCATTGCGGCACGCCCCGGTCGTCTTTTCCTGAATGAGGCTGCGCATCTTGGCATCGGTTGCGGAAGTCTTGGCACTCGGAATCGTGGCAATCTGCTGAGCAGCCGACGTTCTGCCGACCGTGACAAACACCCACTGCGTGAGCGTATCCTTGTCCGCATCCGACATGTTCTTGTACAAGCACTCTCCAAAAGCCGTTGCGTATTGTCCGGCAAAACTAGCCTGGGCAAGAACAGCAGCCATAGTGGCTATCACCATCTTTTTCATAAAAAATCTCCTAAAAACCTACTGCCATGAATCGGGATGCTCCCAGAAGTCTATGACACGCTCAAGCCTCCTGGTGCGGCTGTACGACGGCAGACTACTCAAAAAGATTTCCCCGTAATTGGAGCCACCCGCCCCTTTGGGCAGAACGCGTGGGTCGCCAATGATCAGAATGCCCCTGTCCGTCTCGCTTCGGATCAGACGTCCTGTCCCCTGCTTGAGCGCAATCGCAGCAAGCGGAATCTGGTGATCGAAGAAAGGCTTTCCTCCCTGCTCTTCAATCCATTTTGACTTGGCTTCCAGCACGGGATCCCCCACGGGGGCAAAGGGAAGCTTGTCGATAACAACCACGGAGAGGTTCTCTCCCTTGATGTCGATACCTTCCCAGAAACTCATGGAGCCCACGAGAATGGCGTTGCCATCCCGCCGGTATTTGTCAAGAATCGTGCGCCGGCTGTCCTCTCCCTGCATGTACACGGAATAATCCCTGCCATTTTCCGTCACATAGCTTCGCAGCACATCTGTTGCCCTCTGCATGGCCCGGTAGCTGGTGCAAAGAACAAATGTCCTTCCCCCCACCATGTCAATCACAGGCCAGCTCTCGCGGATCAGCCGGTCAATGAAATCGTCTCGGTCAACTTTCTTGGGATCGGGCATCCCCGACGGGACGTAGAGCATTGCCTGTTCCGGATAATCAAACGGACTCTTCCATACATGGGTGTTTGCCTGGTCGGCTAGTCCGGTTTCACTGAGAAAATGCGAAAAATCATTGTTGCCAGTGGCTAGCGTGGCCGAAGTCATCACCCAGGCGGTTTCCGTCTGGCTATTCCTCAGTCGCGCAAGATCCTGCGCAATGCTCAAAGGTGTTTCATGAAATCTTGCTTCCGTAGCCGTTCTGGCTATCCAGCGGACAACTGGCACCCCGCTATCGGTCTTCCCCACTGCATTCGGCTGCTTCAGAGACAAGCTCCACCTGGACAGCTCCTCCTTCATTGCAAGGCTTACCTCGGCCAAATTGGCAATTTCCTCATCCTCGCTCACGAGCGGCTCGATCGCCTTATAAAGACGCTCTATGGCATCCGCTGCATCAGCAAGGAATGACGCGCCATCCTCGACATGGGCAATGTCAGGGAGTTTTTTTGCATCCCCTTCGTGCAGACCGATTTCATGGAACCACATTCCCATGTCCATGAGAATATGCACGGGAGCATCAGTCAGCTTGTCCCAGTTCGTTTCCTTTGGAGCCCGTGTCTTGAACTTGCTCAGCGTCCGCCTCTTGATCTCCCGCATGGTGTCCTTGACCGCAAAAGTTGAGATCTCAGAACCAAAGAAGTTGCTGGCAATTTCAGGCAGCTTGTGCGCTTCATCAATAATGACCAGCTGCGCCTGGGGAAGCATCTCCGCGTCCGGATCATTGTCCTTGATCGAGAGCGAAGAGAGATACAAGTGATGATTCACGATGACAACATCGGAAGCCTTGGCCGCCTTTCGGGCGTTGTAGACAAAGCAGTCTTCCTTGAACGGACACTTTTGCGGACCGAGGCAATTGTCCCGAGTGCTGGTCACATAAGGCCAGACCGGATCATCCGCAGGAACTCCTGCAAGATTGGCTCGATCCCCAATGATGTCCGTTTCGGAAAAAATCTTGATCTTTTTGAGAGACTTGACCGCCTGGGGGGACGGGAGCATCCCTTCGGCAAGCGTGTTTGCCAAGCGATATTTGCAAATGTAGTTTGCCCGCCCCTTGAGAACGGATGCGGATGCGTGAATTCCCAGCGCCGATTCGACTGCCGGCAGGTCCTTGTGAAAAAGCTGATCCTGCAAAGGCTTTCCGGCCGTGCTGACAATGACTTTTACTCCCGCTACCAAAGCCGGGGTCAGATACGCAAAAGTCTTGCCCGTCCCGGTGCCCGCCTCAACAACTTCCGTTGATCCAGACTCAATCGCCCGCGCAACCGTCCTGGCAAAAGCAACCTGCCCCTCACGCCGGACATACCCGGACGTCGCTCGGCTGAGCGGCCCATTCTCCGCGAAAAGCTTTTCAACCTGCTGCACAAAATCGCTTGACGATTCCTGCACATCAGACGGCACTTGAGTCGGAACCGTCACTTATTTGCCTTCGGGGGGATTGCTGGTTTCGCGGCCGCCTGCTGCGGCTTTTTGTTGGCATTTTCAGCTTGCTTCCTGCTGCGCTCCTTCATGCGCTCGTCACGCATTTTTCGATCATGCTTCTGATCAGCAACCGCCTTTTCATGCCGCGCATTCTGTTTGGCGGCATTCTGTTGCGCACGTTTTGCCCTCTGCTCAGCTCTGGCACGCCTCTCGGCGGCCTTCCTTTCTCGGGCGGCCTGCTCGGCCGATGCTCTGGCAACAGCTTCGTCATGCCTAGCTTGCCTCTGTGCGGTACGCTCTTTGGCATTTTGAGCATTCAAGTTCTGAGGCACAGATCTCGGTGCCGGGGCTTCCGCCTTGGGTGGGCGAACTGCCTCTGAGTGTCTGGCGGCCGCCCTGCGGTCTCGCTCCGCCTGCTTGCGGATCTCAATGCGATGCTTATCCTCGTGAATGAAACCTTTAGCTTGAGATTCAACTTTTCTCAACCGGGCTTCCTGGCGCATTTTTGCTTTGCGCACATCGTCAATGCAGCTGTTGACAAAGAAATTGCTGTAGCAGCGGCGGGTCGAGTAGTCGGAAATTTCGTTGAGCTTGGTGCGCGCCTGCTTGACATCAGCAACGGCCTGCTCGGCGACACTGCGCGACCGAATGGAACCATCCGGGTAGCGATTGGGAACAAGATCATCCTCAATCGCCTTGAAATCAGGACTGAAGGCAAAAGCGGGAAGAGCAGTCAGGCAGACTGCAAGCCCAATGACAAATCGATTCATAGCACTTCTCGGGATATTTTCATGAGCGGACATGAGTGGTTAAGTTTAACGGAAACGCCAGTGACTTCCTATCGCTTGTCTCAAGATCTTACATGCGCAAACAAATACAAATGCTTGCCGAATTAGTGGCCCTGCCGGCTTCTAACCAAATGCCCCAATCCGAACAGCACCGAGAACAAAGAAACCGTCCGTGCCCATGCCTCAGTGCATGTGCTGTCTAAAATTGCCTAGCTTTTACACACACTTACCTTCAGGAAAGGGATTCATATGACCATCCGCATCGGCATTCTCGGATACGGCAACCTCGGGCGCGGCATTGAGGCCAGCATACAGACCTGCGACGATCTGGAGCTTGCTGCAGTTTTCACCCGCCGAGATCCATCCTCAATTTCCATCAAGGCAAAAGGCGTTCCCGTTGTCAGCGTCAGCGATATCGCCCTGTGGGCCGACAAGATTGACGTCCTGATCCTTTGCGGCGGCAGTGCCACAGATCTGCCCGCGCAGACTCCCGAGTTCGCAAAACTCTTCAATGTCGTCGACAGCTTTGATACGCACGCAAAAATCCCGGAACACTTTTCCAATGTGGATGCCGCAGCCAGGAGCGGCAAGAAGGTTGCTCTCATTTCTGCCGGCTGGGATCCCGGGATGTTCTCCCTGATCCGCCTCTACGCAAACTGCATTCTTCCGAACGGCAAGGACTACACCTTCTGGGGCAAAGGCGTCAGCCAGGGCCACTCGGACGCAATCCGCCGCATCCCAGGCGTGAAAAACGCCAAGCAGTACACGGTTCCGGTTCAGGACGCCGTGGACGCCGTCCGCTCCGGGAGCAATCCCGAACTGTCGACTCGGCAGAAGCACCTTCGCGACTGCTATGTCGTGCTTGAGCAGGGAGCGGATCCCGAACGTGTCGAGCAGCAGATCAAGACGATGCCGAACTATTTTGCCGATTACGACACCACCGTGCATTTCATCACGGAAGATGAGTTTGCGAAGAATCATTCCGGTCTAGCACACGGCGGCTTTGTCTTCCGCACAGGGAGCACCGGCTGGAACAACGAACACAAGCACGTCATAGAATTCAGTCTCAAACTCGATTCCAACCCTGAATTCACAGCAAGCGTCATTGTGGCCTATGCCCGTGCCGTAGCGCGCCTTTCCGCTGAAGGGCAAAGCGGCTGCCGTACGGTGTTTGATGTCGCTCCGGCTTACCTCTCGCCTCTTTCCGGAGAGCAGCTCAGAGCTCACCTGCTCTAAAAAATCTCTGTACGGGATAACAGGCCGCCTTGATCAGGCGGCCTTTTTGTCTTGTCAGCATAAGCAAAAAGCCCAGACTGCAGGGGTAAACTGTTTTTAAAGATCTGAACTCCGTTGTGTGACCATGAAAAATTGGAAGCTGACCCTGACCATTCTTGCCGCCAGCAGTGTGCTCATGTCCTCGAGCTACACCATGCTGATCCCGTTTCTGCCGATGTACCTCATTCAGGAGTTGGGCGTCGAGCAAGCCAACGTCAATTGGTGGAGCAGCATCATCTTTTCGGTCTCGTTTCTCATTTCCGGCCTGATGGCACCGGTCTGGGGGGCTTTGGCAGACAAAAAATCCCGCAAGCTCATGGCAATCCGGGCTTCATTGTGTCTGTCCATTTCCTATATCCTAGGCGGCTTTGTGACGACTCCCTGGGAGCTGTTTGCCATGAGGGTCTTTCAGGGATTTGCCGCCGGACTTTGGCCCGCACTGCTGTCCATCATGAGCGGAGAAGCGCCGCCAAAGCGCCTTGGGTTTTGCATGGGTGTCATGCAGGCGGGGCTGACAGCCGGACATGTTCTTGGCCCGCTTGCTGGCGGCGTACTTGCAGAGCTCTTCACAATGCGAGCCACTTTCATCATTGCGGGTGCAGCGCTCTTTCTGATCTCCCTTGCCATCATTTTTCTTGTTCACGAAACTCCCCGGGTTCCTAGCAAAAAAACGTCTGAATCCGGAAATTCTGCAGAAAAGCCGAGCGTGCTCAGCATCCCGGCTGTTCAGCGGATGCTTTTTGCTGCATGCATCGTGCAGATGACAATTCTGATGACGCAGCCCGTGCTCCCCCTCTACATTGCGGAACTGCAGGGATCGATGGATCAGATCGTTTTGATTTCCGGCATCGTCTTTTCGATCATCGGAATTTCCGGAGTGATCGCTTCTCCAATATGGGGAATCGTCGGTCAAGGATGGGGCTTTAGACCAGCTCTGTACCTTGCCCTGTTGCTGTCCGGCATTTTTGGCGTCATACAGGCGATCCCGCAGGATCTCACTGCATTTACCGCCTGGCGTTTTGTGGGCGGTCTGACTTTTGCCGGCATTTTCCCTGCCGTCAATGCCGTTCTGACACAGAGCACGGATCCTGCAGACCGGGGCAAAGTCTTCGGCTACTCGTACGCCGCTCAGCAGCTTGGCAGTGTTATCGGACCGATACTTGGCGGCGCGATGGCTACGTGGATCAGCAATCAGATGGTTGTGGCCATGGCCGGTGCATTCCTCTTCCCTCTCGTTGCTTTGCTGTATTTCAGGAGACCTAGGGAGCACGGAGCCACAGGAACTCCGCAGCACGGCGTATAGGCGAAAAAAAAGTTGCCTTGCGGCAACTTTTTTTCGAAATCTGGCAGGGGTAGTAGGATTCGAACCTACGAATGGCGGATTCAGAATCCGCTGCCTTAACCGGACTTGGCGATACCCCAGTATCTGGTGCGGTCGGAGAGACTCGAACTCTCATGACTCTCGCCACAGCCACCTCAAGGCTGCGCGTCTACCAATTTCGCCACGACCGCATCTCGATTTTTCCCTCACATTTCTCTCGATCTGTGAGAGTGCGTCATTATATGGATGCTTTCCCAAAAAAGCAAGTCCCAAAACACAACACAAAAAAATTCTTGCAAAGACTCGTCCGCCAGCATGCCGAATAACACAAACGGCCTTCCGTCGAAACAGAAAGCCGTCTGAAAAATCTGGCAGGGGTAGTAGGATTCGAACCTACGAATGGCGGATTCAGAATCCGCTGCCTTAACCGGACTTGGCGATACCCCAGTATTTGGTGCGGTCGGAGAGACTCGAACTCTCATGACTCTCGCCACAGCCACCTCAAGGCTGCGCGTCTACCAATTTCGCCACGACCGCATTTCAAATTTTCTGTCCGAATTCACCTCGGACGGGGCGCGATTCTATCGCGGAACCTGATTGGATTGCAAGTCCTTGTTCACATCTGCCGCACCTGCGCCAGCATTTGCCGGAGCAGTCTGCTCAGTCACCGTACCAAGAACGCCGCCCTGCTTGGCAGCTGCGCGCTTATGAAAAGCGCCAGATCCCACAGTGATTGCCAGCGTTGCACAGAAAAACACCGTAGCGGCAGCAGCCGTGGAACGCGACAGGAAGTTGGCCGAACCCGTTGCGCCAAAAAGCGACCCGGACGCCCCGGAACCGAAGGCTGCGCCCAGATCAGCACCCTTGCCGTGCTGCAGCAGGACCAAAATAATCACAGCAACCGCGGCAATGATTTGCACAACGATTGCAATGCTCATCAACATCTGCATTTCTTGTCTTCCAGTTGTTTGTCACTACGCCGATACTGCGGCGCAGATTGAATAAAAATCGTCAGCCTTAAGGGCTGCTCCTCCCACAAGGCCGCCATCAATGTCGGCCATGCCAAAAAGTTCACGGGCGTTGGCGGGCTTCACGCTTCCGCCGTACAGAATCCGCAACTGCTGCGCTGCCGTTGCAGAGCGCTGCGCCACGCAGGCACGCAATGCGGCATGAACCTGCTGGGCTTGTTCCGGAGTGGCGGTTCTGCCCGTACCGATCGCCCAGACAGGCTCATAAGCAAGAGCCCCCTGAGCAAGCGCCTCAGGCCCGACGGCAGCCAGCACCGCATTGAGCTGACGGCAAACCACCTCAAGCGTCCTGCCCTGCTCTCGCTCCTGAAGAGTCTCGCCGACGCAGGGCAGAATTCTCAGCCCTGCACCAACGGCAGCACGGCACTTGGCGCCCACGCGCTCATCGGAATCGCCGAACATGGCACGCCTCTCGGAGTGACCGATGATGACCCATTCAACGCCGATATCAGCCAGCATGCGCGCACTCACTTCTCCCGTGAATGCTCCCTTCTCATTTTCATTTACGTCCTCTGCCCCCACCATGAGGCTCGAACTACCTCTGGCCGCACAAAGAGAAGCCAGATAGACGGCAGGAGCACAGACAAGGGCATCGCACTGCAGTTCAGCCGTCCTGGGGAGAAACGAATCAAGCCAGACCTGATTGGCCTGAAGCGAACCGTTCATTTTCCAGTTGGCAGCAACAAGAGCTTTTCGCATAAGGAAGACGATAAAAAATGAATTCGGATTGTACAGCACGCTGACGCCCGTCCTCTTGCGAATCAGGCGTCAGCTACTCGTTCACAACCTACTCGGAGCGAACATTCTCCTGATCGGCCTTTTCGTTCAGAAGGGCCTTCATGGAAAGACGCACACGCCCCTTTTCGTCGGCCTCAATGACCTTGACGCGAACCTTCTGGCCTTCCTTGAGGTAATCGGAAACCTGATTGACCCGCTCATTGGCAATCTGGCTGATGTGAAGCAAGCCGTCCTTGCCGGGGAGCAGACCAACGATGGCGCCGAAGTCCAGCAGACGCTGAACCGTGCCTTCGTAGATCTGGCCGACTTCAACCTCAGCGGTGATCTCCTCGATGCGCTTCTTGGCGATGTCGGACATCTCCGGATTGTTCGAAGCGATGGTCACAGTGCCATCTTCCTCGACATTAATCTGACAGCCGGTCTCTTCGCAAAGAGCACGGATGGTTGCGCCACCCTTGCCGATCACATCGCGGATCTTCTCCGGATTGATCTTGATGGTCACAAGGCGGGGAGCCCAGACGGACAACTCCTTGGCTCCGTCACCAGCGAACTCGTGCATCTTGCCAAGGATATGCATGCGGCCCTCATGAGCCTGGGCCAGAGCGGCCTGCATGATCTCGGCAGTGATGCCTTCAATCTTGATGTCCATCTGCAAAGCAGTCACGCCGTTCTCGGTACCAGCCACCTTGAAGTCCATGTCGCCGAGGTGATCTTCGTCACCAAGGATGTCGGTGAGGACCGCGAACTTGTTGCCTTCCTTGATCAGGCCCATGGCAACGCCGGCAACGTAATCCTTCAGGGGAACACCGGCATCGAGCATGGACAGGCAGCCGCCGCAAACGGAAGCCATGGAACTGGAGCCGTTGGACTCGCAAATCTCGGAAACGACGCGAATGGCGTACGGGAATTCCTCGGCAGAAGGCAGAACCGCCTTCAGTGCGCGCTTGGCAAGGCGGCCATGACCAATCTCACGACGCTTGGGGCTGCCAACGCGACCAGTCTCGCCGGTTGCGAACGGGGGCATGTTGTAGTGCATGATGAACCGATCGCGGCTCTCGCCCATGATCGAATCAACAATCTGCTCATCCTGCTTCGTACCAAGCGTGGTGAGCACGAAGGCCTGCGTTTCGCCGCGCGTGAACAAGGCAGAGCCATGCGTACGGGGAAGCAGCGACTGGCGAATTTCAATCGGGCGCACCGTACGGGTGTCGCGCCCGTCAATACGGGGCTTGCCCTCAAGGATGTTGGAGCGGACGATGTGCGCTTCCATTTCGAAGAGAATGCCGTGAACCTCGTTCATGTCGGCCACTTCGACGCCGGCGGCCTCAGCATCGGCGGTCAGAGTCTTCTCAACGAGCTCGTAGACCTCGCGCAGCTTGTCGTTGCGCGCCTGCTTGGAGCGGATGGTGTAAGCCTCGGCAAGACCGGCATCGGCGATCTCGTGGATGCGGGCAATGAGCGCCTCGTTCTTAGCGGGAGGCTGCCAATCCCAGGCGGGCTTGCCGGCCTCGGCAACGAGCTCATGAATGGCCTCGATGGCGACCTGCATCTGCTTGTGACCGAACATCACGGCGTTGAGCATCGTTTCTTCGGGCAGGCGGTCGGCCTCGGACTCAACCATCAGCACGGCGCGCTCGGTACCAGCCACAACCAGATCCAGACGGCTCTCGGACATCTGGCTCACGCGCGGATTGCAGACGAATTCGCCGTTGATGTAGCCGACGCGGCAGGCACTGATCGGACCGCGGAACGGAATTCCGGAGATCGAGAGCGCTGCCGAAGCGCCGATCATGGAAGGAATGTCAGGATCGACCTCGGGGTCGACGGACAGAACGTGAATGATGACCTGGACTTCATTGAAGAATCCATCCGGGAAAAGCGGACGAATCGGGCGGTCAATGAGACGGCTGGTCAGGGTCTCCTTCTCGGAGGGACGGCCTTCACGCTTGAAGAAGCCGCCCGGGAATTTCCCGGCGGCATAGGCCTTTTCGATATAGTCGACCGTCAGAGGGAAGAAGTCCTGGCCAGGCTTGGTTTCCTTCTTGGCAACAACGGTTGCCAGCACAACGGTATCGTCCATCTGGCAGATCACGGCCCCCGTGGCCTGACGAGCGATCTCGCCAGTGGTGAGCGTCACATCGTGATCACCAAACTTGAAGGTCTTGCTCACTTTGTTGAACATTGTCATGAGAGTTGTCCTCTGATGAGTTCGGGACAGAGTGAAGAAAAAAGCAGGCGACTGCCGGTACGTTCCTTAGGAGCGTCCAGGCACGCTGCGGCATAAGCGTTCAAGCCATTTAAGCGCTCATGTCGCAACGCGCGAAACCGTTTTTGCAGTCCGAACCTGGTACTCCGCCCGATAGTTAATAAAAAATCAGCAGGGCTACCCCTGCAAAGGAACGGCCTGTTTGCTTTCAGTGGCAAACAGGCCGCCAAATCTTTCGAATTACTTGCGCAGGCTAAGTGCGTCGATCAGCTTGCGGTAAGCGGCAACGTCACGGTCCTTGAGGTAGTCAAGGAGCTTGCGGCGGCGGCTAACCATCTTCATCAGGCCGCGGCGGGAATGATGATCCTTCGGGTTTGCCTTGAAGTGATCGGTCAGACCGTTGATGCGAGCGGTAAGAAGAGCAACCTGAACCTCGGGAGAGCCCGTGTCGCCAGGAGCGCGCTGGAACTTGGCAACGACTTCAGCCTTATTCATTTCGACAGACATTGTTATTCCTTTTTGTGAAAGATAAAACATGCGGCACAGGTGTCATGTCCCATGCCGTGAAAGAAGCGGGATTGTACAGGAACCCCAAGATTAATCAAGTACCTCGGCACCCCACCAGGAACTGCCGAGGCAAGAGGCTATACCGCATGCTGAGCCGAAAGCGGAGCATCGGACTCGAGTTTGCTGAGTGCGTTCAGGTACGCCTTGACAGAGGCTGCAATGATGTCGGGATCGGCGCCAACGCCATTCACAATCCGGCCGCCCTTGGCAAGGCGCACGGTCACGTCACCCACGCTCTCGGTTCCCGTCGTAATGGCATTCACGCTGTAGAGCTGCAGTTCGGCACCACTCTTGACGAGCGATTCAATGGCGCGGAACGCGGCATCCACGGGGCCGTTGCCATCGCACGTCGAACTAAATTCCTGCCCGTCATGCTGCCAGACGACCGTAGCCTGCGGACGCTCTCCGGTCTCGGACTGCTGAAGCATGCTCACGAACAGGTAGGAATCCTGCGCCATGCCAGCCTCGGCGCCCTTGAAGAGCGACTGGATGTCTTCGTCAAAGATCTGGCTCTTGCGATCGGCAAGATTTTTGAAGCGGCTGAACGCTTCGTTCAGTTCTGCTTCGGACGCAACCGGGATGCCCAATTCGCGCAATCTCTGGCTAAACGCGCGGCGACCGGAGAGCTTGCCCAGAACAATCTTGTTCTGGGCCCAGCCGACATCCTCTGCGCTCATGATTTCGTATGTTTCCCTGCTCTTGAGCACCCCGTCCTGATGAATGCCCGAGGCGTGCGAGAAGGCATTGGCCCCCACAATGGCTTTGTTAGGCTGCACCGGGAAGCCCGTGATGGAGCTCACCAGTTTGCTCGCCGGTACGATCTGCTTGGTGTCAATCCTTGTCTCGAGGCCGAAATATTCCTTTCTCGTGCGGACGGCCATGACGACTTCTTCAAGGGACGTATTGCCCGCACGCTCACCCAGGCCGTTGATCGTGCATTCGATCTGGCGGGCTCCGCCAAATTTCACGCCGGCCAGGGAATTGGCTACGGCCATGCCGAGGTCATTGTGGCAATGCACGGACCAGATCGCCTTGTCCGAATTGGGAACGTGCTCGAGGATATCCCTGATGAACGCCCCGTAGAGATCGGGAATGGCATATCCGACAGTGTCGGGAAGGTTGATGGTCGTTGCTCCAGCAGAGATAGCGGCTTCGCAAATCCTGTAGAGGAACTCGGGATCGGAGCGATAGGCGTCCTCAGCCGAGAACTCCACGTCATCGGTGTAATTGCGGCACAGCTTCACTGCCCGGACGGCGTTCTCAAGAACCTGCTCCGGCGTCATGTGCAGCTTCTTTTCCATGTGCACGGGGCTTGTCGCGATGAACGTATGGATGCGGCCGGTATTCGCCTCGCGAATCGCTTCGCCGGCGCGTTCGATATCGCGGGCGACAGCCCTGGACAGAGAGCAGACAGTCGTGTTCTTGACGTGCCGGGCAATCTGCTGAATGGCCTCGAAGTCCCCCTCGGAACTGGCGGCAAACCCCGCCTCCATCACATCGACTCCAAGCTTTTCCAGCTGCAGGGCGATGCGCAGCTTTTCCTCCTTGGTCATCGCAGCGCCGGGGCTCTGCTCACCATCACGCAAGGTCGTGTCAAAGATAATCAGGCGATCCATTTGTTGTATTTCCCTCGTATTGTGTTGCAGGGCGGCTTTGAGAGCCGATCTGTTTATCTTACACGGGTTCGCTGTGCCCGAAACGCTGAAATGCTCTCAGAGAAACCAGCACTCCGGCAATCAGGCTCACCACCCCGAGGCTGAGCATCGGACTGGGAATTTCGCAGCGCAGAATATGGGCGTATGTCACGGCAAAAATGGTTTCGAACACAATCATCTGGCCCGATAGCGCCGTAGGCAGTCTCTGGCTCATTGCATTCCAGCAGAGGATCCCGACCCACGAACAAAGGAGTGCGCAGCCTATCATCACCGTGACGAACCAAACCGGCGTCGCCCCCAGCACAGGAGTCCCGGCTGGCTGCTCCGCGTACACTGCAGCAAACAGAATCAGCGAAACGGGCAGCCCCGTAATGCCCTGGGCCGTCGACCAGCTCTTAGGCGAGCGCTGGGGATTCTCAATCAGCCAGTCGGCATTGCGGATGGGATACCAAGTCCAAAGCAGCAGCGCGGCAACACCGGCCGCTGAGCCAATCCAGAAATCGCTTTCACTGCCACCGGAAATATTGACAATTGCATCAAACTCCGCCCAGTTGGAAAACACCAGCCCGGCAGCAATCAGTGCCAGTCCCGGCAGCAGCTTGCTCCAGCGCAGAGCCTGCCTTCCCTTCCTGCGATCCCTGATATTGGCAATGGCAGCAACCAGAACCGGTATCACCGCCATGCAGATTCCTGCAAACGGAGCCCCCGCCCGCTGAATGCAGACTGACAAGAGCCAGAAGTAGATGATGTTCCCGACAACGCTCAGCTTTGTCACGAACCACCAGTCCGAAAGGGAATAGTGGCGAAATTCCTCCCGTTCAAGCCACACAAGGGGAATGCACGCCAGGCCGAATGCAACGTATCTGGCAGATGAAATCATCATCGGGTCGTAACCGGGCAGCACCAGAGGAATCAGGTACACCAGCCCCCAGATCATTGTGGCAGCGAGTC
This sequence comes from uncultured Sutterella sp., assembly GCA_900315045.1. GTDB lineage: Bacteria > Pseudomonadota > Gammaproteobacteria > Burkholderiales > Burkholderiaceae_F > Duodenibacillus. Next base: position 13,312 of record OMXR01000039.1, read on the forward strand.
CGAAGAGAAAACCTGTCAACACAGCAAATACACCTTCTACAAAGTCCTACTCGGCGTCACGGATTGCCGCCGACCTCATCTTCTTGACCGCTGCCCGCGCGTTCTTTTGCTTTAAGCGCCGTTCACGGCTCGCGCGTGTCGGGCGCGTCGGCTTTCTGGCATCGGAAACCTCGGCGGCTTTCTCGATCAAGACTTGCAGCCTTAACAAAACCGCTCTCCGATTGAGCTCCCGGGAGCGCTCGCCCTGAGCCTTCAGCACAATGCAGCCGTCGGCACTCAGGCGTCTTTCGTACCGTGCAAGCATCCTCGCCTTGAGCTCCGCGGACAGAGAGCTGTCCCGCACATTGAAGAACAGCTGAACGGCCGTGGATGACTTGTTGACATGCTGGCCTCCAGGGCCGCAGCTTCTCACGGCTTTAATCGTGTAATCCAACTCGGACAGTTCAAAAGGAATATGCCGAACCATTTCGTACTCATCAAAAAACGCTGGCGATTGTACTTTGCCGGATCATCAGCTTCCAGCTGAATCAGCCTCATGGTCACGAGGGCGCTCCACGCTACCGCAATAATCGCCGGATGTTTACAATCCGTCAGACACTTTTGAGCACGAGGTTCCCCGTATGAGCAACACCACTGTTTTGACCGAATGGTTTCGCCACGTTCCTGAGGACAAATGGCTTCGCGACCCCGCTGCGTGCCGGGCGGATGCCAAGTTCATCTGGGACAAGCTTGAACTGAAGGCCGGCGTCAAGGTTCTCGAATGCCCCTGCGGCAAGGCTGATCTCGGATTCCCCCTTGCACGCCTCGGAGCTATTGTCTCCGGAATCGATTTCAACTCCCACTTCATCATCGGGGCCAAGAACAAGTTCCAGCGCGCTGCGCTGGAAGGTTCCTTCAAGACTGCCGACATGCGCACTTGCGATCTGCCGACAGACATGGATGTCGTGATCAACTGGGGAAGCTCCTTCGGGTACTTTTCCGATGAAGGAAACTCTGATCTTCTGCAGCGTTTTGCCGGGGCGCTCAACCACGGCGGACGCCTTCTCATTGAAGTAGCCAATCCCGATCTGGTTGTCGCAGGAAAAGCCACACGCATCATTGCAAGCGGAGATCAGGTCGAAGAGCACTGGAACAATGTGACACACCGGGCAACCGTGATTTTCCCCGCCACGGATTTCCGCGGTCCCGTGTCGGCAAGCGTACGCGTCTATTCGACGGACGAATTCAAGAAGATGCTTGAAGCCGCAGGGCTTTCCCTTGTCGGCTTCTTCGGTCCGGGATTTGCGCCTTTCACCGCCGACAGTCCGCGCCTGATTGTTCTTGCCGTGAAGCCCTGATCCCCCATTGCGCCGCCGCGGCATGTCCAAAACCGCTCTTTGGTTCAAGGTCCAGTCGAGTCTTACCGACTCGATCCGCAGCGGCGCTTTCAAGCCTGGCGAGGTTCTGCCGACGGAAGCCGAGCTTCAGGCCAGGTTCGGCTGCTCGCGCCATACCATCCGCACCGCACTGCAGCATCTGTCTGACCAGGGGCTGATCAGGCGGCGTCCCAAAATCGGAAGCGTCGTTCTGAGCGCCGATCCGGATACCCGTCATTCCATCATTCTTTCGGCTCCCTCGGATATTCTGCCAGCCACCCCCGATCAGATTCTGCGGCTTTCCTCAAGCTCACTTGTCACATCCGACAGATCGCTTGCCTCGCAGATTGGCCTTGACTCGGGCACGGCGCTTTTCTGCTTTGCATTTGTCGGCTACTCCGTCAGATCTTCGGACGTCTGGCCTGTAACCTGCCGCATGCGCTACTACGTTCCCGTCAATGGTCCCTACGAATCCGTCAACACCGCACTTGCCCAGGAGCTCCGGGACTTTTCCGAACACGCTGGACAAGTGCTTCCGGAACAGATTCTGAGCAGGCAGCTCGGAATCGACATCGCGCGCACAACGGTTCTGATCGGCGCCGCTCCCTGCAACGAGTATGAACTGAAGGACTCCGACCCCAGACACAAGACCGTGCTCACGGTATTGCGCCGCTTTTACGATGAAGCCGGCAACCTGCTCATGGCGAGCGAGTCACGGCACTACAACTGTCCCGGAATCCAGCTTGAGGCCAGGCGCACGCGCTAGCCTTCCGCCCGCTCCATTGCCCGTCTGAGGTACTTCGCCGTATGGCTTTCCTTGCAAAGCGACACCTGGCGGGGCGTCCCCTGGCAGAGCACTCGGCCGCCCCCTTCGGCCGCTTCCGGTCCCATGTCAACGATCCAGTCGGCAAGGCGGATCACGTCAAGATTGTGTTCAATCACGATGACCGTGTTCCCCAGCTTCGTGAGCTGGCGCAGAGCCCGCATCAACAGATTCACGTCTTCAAAGTGAAGTCCTGTCGTAGGCTCATCCAGAATGTAGACGGTGCGCCCCGTGTCGGGACGGGCCAGCTCCTCTGCGAGCTTGATTCGCTGCGCTTCTCCTCCTGAGAAAGTCGAAGCGGACTGACCGAGCCGGATGTAGCCCAGGCCGACCTGCTCCAAAGTCTGAAGCTTGCGTACGATCATGGGCCAGGCCGAGAAAAACTCCAGTGCCTCGCTCACGGTCATATCCAGCACCTGGGCGATCGACTTGCCCTTGTATTTGACTTCCAGAGTTTCCCTGTTGTAGCGCAGCCCCTGGCAGGTGGAGCAGACCACGTACACAGCGGGCAGAATTCCCATTTCAATTTTGATCTGCCCGTCGCCCTCGCATGCCTCGCAGCGGCCTCCCCCCTTTGAATTGAAGGAAAAACGCGAAGCGTCGTACCCTCTTTCCTTTGCGGCCGGAGTCTGTGCAAAGACCTCCCTGATCAGCGCAAACAGCCCCGTGTACGTCGCCGGATTGCTGCGCGGCGTCTTGCCTATCGGGCTCTGGTCAACAATGATGACCTTGTCGAAAAACTGCGTCCCCTCCAGCCTGTCGTAGGCTAGAGCGGTTTCCCGGCTGTTGTGGTAAAGCGCGCGCAGGGCAACCGCCAGAGTGTCGTTGACCAGGGTGGACTTGCCAGATCCAGACACCCCCGTCACGACCGAAATCGCTCCGACCGGAAAGTCGCAGGTGACCGATTTGAGATTGTGTCCGCTGGCGCCGACGATGCGAAGCGTCCGAGCAAGCGGATTGTCAAGCGGCTCGCTTGGAGCTGTCACCGTCTTCAGTCCTGCCAGATACGCTCCGGTTTTGGAGTTCGCGTCAGCCATCACCTGATCAGGCGTGCCGCTCGAAACGAGTTCGCCGCCAAGCTCCCCGGCTCCCGGTCCCATGTCAAGCACGAAGTCGGCAGCCCGGATGACCTCCTCGTCATGCTCCACGGCAACAACCGTATTGCCATTGTCAACAAGACTCTTGAGCGTAGAGATCAGTTTTGCGCAGTCCGCCTGATGCAGGCCGATCGTCGGCTCATCAAGCACGTACAGCACGCCTGTGAGCGCCGAGCCGATCTGGCCGGCCAAGCGAATTCTCTGCGCTTCGCCCCCTGAGAGCGTCCTCGCCTGCCGGGAGAGCGTCAGGTAGCCGAGCCCGACATCGCAGAGAAATCCGATCCTCTTTTGTATCGCATCAAGGGGACCGGCGGCGATCTGTCCGGTCTGCGGATCGAGATCCAGAGCAGCCAGCCGCTCGGAGGCCTGCTGCAGCGTCATGTTCATCAGCTCGACAATATTGACGCGCCTGTC
>OMXR01000015.1 GCA_900315045.1 uncultured Sutterella sp.
GAGCCCGACACCATCATAGCGCCCGCCGCGCAAAACCGCCTGAGTATATTGAGGTACGTGAACAGCAAAAGACACCCCGGTCAGATACTGGTATCCGTGCACGTCGCAAAAATCAAAACTCACGTGGTCCGCGCCGCAATGGCGCGCCACCTTCTGCACGTCATCCAAAGCAGAACGGATTTCCTCGGTGCGGGGAAGTTGTTCCGAAAGCGCCTGGATCTCCTTCAAGCCTCCGAAACTCACGCGCAGCGTTTCGAGCGACTGGGCGACATCGCGCCCGATCATGCTCGTAGCCTGCGCAAGCGCCACGGGATCCTTCTGCCGCAGCGCACGCAGTATCGCATGCAGCTGTTCGTCCGAGAGGTCGCAACCGTCCAGAAGCGAGCGGACAACGCCCACGTGTCCGATATCGACATGGATATCCTTGACTCCGAGCTTTCTGAGCGTCTTGACCGCGAGGCTGAGCATCTCGATGTCAGCCTCGATGCCCTGGGCGCCGAAAAGCTCACACCCCGTCACCTCCGGCTCCCGAGAAGCGAGCGGATGCATCGGACGCGCGTGCAGACAGCTGCCGGCGTAGCAAAGGCGCGTGACGTACCTGCGATTGAGAATGTGCGCATCGATTCGGGCGATCTGCGGCGTCATGTCCGCGCGAATCCCGACAACCCGTCCGTTGGTCTGGTCCATGAACCGGAAGGTGTTGTTGGTGACATCGCGTCCGCTGCCGGTGAGCAGTGAATCTGCGTACTCGATAAGCGGCGGCTTGACCAGTTCGAATCCGTGGACCTCGAACAGATCGAGGCATGTTCTGCGCATGCGCTCCATCGTGCGCGCCTGGCGCGGCAGCATGTCGGCGATGTTGTCGGGCAGTAACCAGACAGTCATTTGATCATCTCCATGACAAACCATATGAACGCCAGGCCAAGGCAGCACACCGCCATGGCCATTTTTCTAACGGCTTCCGGCGGCTGCTGCGAGATCACACGCAGCATCTCCAGCCACTTCCCGGGCGCCAGCATCGGCATCAGCCCTTCAAACACGGCCATGAACCCCAAGGCAAGCAAAATGCTCTTCATTGCTCAGACTTCTTGAGATACGTGAAAAACTCGCTGTTGGAATCAACAACCATCATGTCGGAGGGCTTGCCGAAACTTTCGCGATACTTGTCAAGGCTCCGGTAGAAGCGGGCAAATTCAGGAGAAGCGCCAAAAGCCTTGGCATACACGGAGGTTGCTTCGGCATCGCCCTCGCCCTTGATCTTCTGGGCATCGCGATAAGCCTCGGCCAGAATGACCTCGCTCTGTCGGTCAGCGCTGGCGCGAATCTTTTCGGCCTCAGCCGCACCCGTGCTGCGCTCTTCGCTTGCAACGCGCTTGCGCTCGGCCTCCATGCGGCGATACACGGATTCGGAAATCTGCGGCGTAAAGTCGACGCGCTTCAGGCGCACATCAACGATCTCGATGCCGACCGCCCTCACGCGCTCCTGCAGCGACGTACGGATTTCCTGCATCGCCTTGTCACGCTCGCGCGAGGTGATTGCATTCACCGTCCGGCGGTTCACCGTCTGGTTGAGCGCATCGCGCAGCAGAGCCGACAGACGATCTTCCGCAGCACGCTCCGAGCCCTGGAACGAAACCCAGTAGCTGCGCGCATCCTCAATGCGCCACTTCACGAAGCTGTCGATCAGAAGGTTCTTCTTTTCACTGGTCTGAACAAGATCGGCCTCGGGCGTATCCATGGTCAAGATCCGCTTGTCCAGATACACCACGTTCTGCAGCGGAGCGGGAAGCTTGACGCGCAGTCCGGGCTTGGACACCACCTCGGTGAGCTCGCCCAGCATGAAGACAAGTGCGTACTCCCTCTCGCCCACGGTGTACAGGCACAGCTTGGCGAGCCCCACGACAACAAGGGCAAGGATCATCAATGCATTCATTTTCCTCATTTGTCCTCTCCCCTTTTCTAGCGTGTCCGATTGCGGAGCATCTGTCGCGGATCGAGGCTCTCGGCGCGCGCTCTAGCAGCCTTCTGGCCGGCTGCTGCAGAACTTGCTGCCCCCGACTCGGCGGCAGCCTCTTTCACCTGGGCCGCAGCATCGGCGGCCGTGCCCTCGACGAGCTTGTCAAGCGGCAGATACAGCAGATTGCTACCATTGCCGGAATCGACAAAAATCTTGCGCGTGCGGGACAGAATGTCGCCCATCGCGTCGATGTACATTCTGTCGCGCGTCACGCGGGGAGCCTGCTGGTACTGGGCAAGCACGCGAGAGAAGCGCTCCGCATCACCCTTTGCGGTTTCCACAACCCGTGCCTTGTAGCCCTCGGCCTCCTGCTTCAGACGCGATGCCTTACCCCTTGCAATGGGCACTACGGCGTTCTGATAAGCCTGGCCTTCATTGATCTGGCGCTCGCGGTCCTGCCCGGCCTTCACGGCATCGTTGAATGCCGCCTGGACCTGTTCGGGAGGCTGTGCGTTCTGGATGGCAACGCTCATCACATCGATGCCCGTGTGATAGCGATCGAGCATGTCCTGCATGATCCGGCGCACATCCTGGGCGATTTCCTGCTTGCTCTCGAACAAAACCGAGTCCATCGCCTTACGGCCTACCACTTCGCGCATTGCGCTTTCCGCGGCCTGCCTCACCGACTCGTCGGGCGCCCTCGTGCGGAACAGGTAGTCCTTGGCAAACCCTGGCTTGATGCGGTACTGGACATTGAACTGGACGTCCACAATATTCTCGTCATCGGTAAGCATCAGGGCTTCCTTCAGACGCTGAGCCCCGCCGTAGATTCCAATTTCAGCCTTGCGCACGCTTGAAATATCGACAATTTCAGCGTCCTGAATCGGCCATGGCATGCGCCAGCTGAAACCTGCGGATGCATCCTTCGTGTACTTGCCGAATGTCGTCACCACGCCGATCTGGCCTTCGGGAACAATGTAAAAGCCGCTTGCCATCCAGGCGATGAGCCCGAGGACGGCCGCGCCGATGATGCCTTTCACGGGGGAGCCGCCGAGGGGCATCTGATAGCCACGGTGGCCGCCTCCGGCAGAGGGCGGCAGAGAGCCGTCGTCCCCGCCCTGCTGTTCGCCGCGTTCCTGCTCGCTGAAATCCTGAGCCGGCCGCTCCTGCGACCGGGGGCTTTGCTGGGCGCCCTTGCCCCCTGTCAAAATGCCCTGAAGCGTCTTGTTGAACTCGTTCCAGAGTTCGTCCAGATCGGAGGCTCTGGGATCGTTGCGCTTGTCCTGCGGCTGTTCGGAAGCCGGCTGCTGATCAGGCTGATTCTGCTGCGGCTTGGCACCGTCATCCTGCGCCTGCGGCTCGCGGCCCTGCTCCTTGGAGTCCTCAGCCGGTCCGCGTCCCCAATGCGGGTCATTCAGAGGCATGTGTCTGTCCTCGTACTAGTCAAAAATATATCCATCAGCCCACGCTTGAAATCCGGGGCCTCTCAATGCGAGTTCTCGAGTCTACCAAGAGAACCGCCTGTCTGCGCTCAGATGCGCCCTCATCAGAGCAGCGCTTCCAGATCGCGCAGAGCCTGCTCGTCGCTCACGGTTTCCCGCTGCGTTTCCATCTCCCAGTCTTCAAGCTCTCTGGGCACGCTAGCCTTTTGCTCGGAAATCAGCTGAGCAGCCTCATCCAGAGCGCACCGGAGCTCGTCAAGCCCCTGCCCCGTCACCGCGCTCACGGCCACCGACTTCACCGTCCCGTCCGGATGGCGAAGCGTCTGCTGGGGCAGCCCTGAAGCGTCAATCTTATTGAGCACCATGATGACCGGGATGCCATCAGCGTGAATCTGAGACAAAACCGAATTGACCGAGGCGATCTGCTCGTCGCGGCTTGAAGAGTTCGAGTCCACCACATGCAGCAGGATGTCGGCATGGACGGTCTCGTCCAGCGTCGACTTGAACGCCTCGACAAGCTGCGTCGGCAACCCTCTGATGAAGCCCACGGTATCGGAGAGCACAACCGTGCGCCCCTCGCTCACCCAGCACCTGCGGGCCGTTGTGTCAAGCGTTGCGAAAAGCTGATCGGCGGCATAGATCTCAGAGCGCGTGAGCGCGTTGAAAAGCGTGCTCTTGCCCGCGTTGGTGTAGCCGACAAGCGAAACCGTCACGGCCTCTCCCGTCTCCCTAGCCTTTCTCTGCGTATTTCTCTGCCGCTGCAATTTCTTCAGCTGCTCGCGAAGCATTTTCACGCGCTTGCCGATCATCCGCCGGTCGAGCTCGATCTGCTTTTCGCCAGGTCCGCCGGTTTTCCCCAGACCGCCTCTCTGGCGCTCAAGGTGGGTCCAGCCTCGAACAAGGCGCGTCGCCAGATGTTCGAGCCGGGCAAGCTCAACCTGCAGACGCCCCTCGCGGCTTTTGGCCCTGCGCTGGAAAATCTGAAGAATCAGCTCGGTGCGATCCATCACCGCAAGTTCGCTCGCCTGCGCGATATTCCTTTCCTGCGCAGCCGAAAGGGCGGCGTCAAAGACAATAACGTGCGCCCCGGCCGCCTTGGCGAGCTCTGCGATCTCCTCGATCTTGCCGCTACCCAGATAGGTGGCCGGATCCGGCTTGTCGCGCCGGGCGCTCATCAAACCCACCGGAGCCATATTGTCCGAGCGCACGAGCTCGCTGAGCTCTTCTCCGGCATCGGCCGGAGATGAACGCCCCATGGAAACTGTGACAAGAAATGCGCGGGTGGGCTCAGCCTCCCGCGCACTGTCAAACTGGAACTTGGTCAAGCCTTACTCGTCCTGCTCGGCAAGATTGAGATTGACCGCGCGCGTCGGAACCACCGTGCTGATGGCATGCTTGTAGACCATCTGAGTCACTGTGTTCCTGAGCAGAACGACATACTGGTCGAACGATTCAACCTGCCCCTGCAGCTTGATGCCGTTCACCAGATAAATGGAAACCGGGATGTGATCCTTGCGCAGTGCGTTCAGAAACGGATCTTGTAACAGCTGTCCTTTGTTCATGCCTGCCATTTTTATTATTCTCCAGTCACTTTGTAAACCTGTTCCGCAGAATGCGCACAACAGGCTGCTTTGCTTCGTGCGTCATTTGCCAAGACAAAACAAGCGACGCAATAGCCGCCCCTTGCGGACCGACCCGTTAATCATAATGCAATTTCCCGCCATCCCCTTGCGGCAGAACCTTCTCTTTGCTAGTGCTTCTCCTGCGCTTCAGCATAAGGGTTCTTGTTGGTCCGGAACTCAACCCGAAGCGGCGTTCCCGCAAGATCAAAGGCGTCTCTGAACACGCCCTCAAGATAGCGCTTGTAGCTGTCAGAGACCGCCTGCAGGCTGTTGCCGTGAATCACGATCACCGGCGGATTCATGCCTCCCTGATGGGCATAGCGAAGCTTCGGACGAAGCCGCCCGCTCCTTGCCGGCTGCTGCTGCTCGACCGCCGCCATCATGACACGCGTGAGCTTGGGCGTGGAGAGCTTGGCAAAGCTTGCCGCATGAGCATCCCTCACCGCCTTCATCAAATGATTCAGCCCGTTTCTCTTCAGAGCAGAAATGTGAATGAACCGGGCCCATTTGAGAAAATGGAACTTGGTTTCCAGATCGGTGTCAACCAGCTTGCGCTTGTAGCTGTCAACACCGTCCCACTTATTGATCGCAACCACAAGCGCCCGTCCCGCTTCAAGAGCAAAACCGGCGATGTGCGCGTCGTGGGTGCTGATGCCGTCGATCGCATCCAGAACGAGAATCACCACGTTGCTCTGCTCGATGGCCTGCAGCGTCTTGATGACGGAAAACTTTTCAATCGCCTCGAAAACCTTCCCTTTCTTACGCAGCCCCGCCGTGTCGATCAGGCGGAACGGCTGTCCGTCCACCTCAAAATCCACCTTGATCGCGTCGCGCGTCGTTCCCGGCATGTCAAATGCGATGACGCGCTCCTCACCGATCAAGGCGTTGATCAGCGTGCTTTTGCCGACATTCGGCCGTCCGGCAACGGCTACCTTGATCCGCTGAGGCGCATTCTCATCCTTTGCCTCGGACTCTTCATCATCCGCCTGCACTGCGGGCAGCTCCGAAAGGACAAGATCCATCAGCGCGGCAACCCCCTGACCGTGCGCCGCGGACACCCTGATCGGCTCGCCCATGCCCAGCTCGTGGAATTCGGCAACATGAACCTCGGAGAGCCCCTCGCACTTGTTGACCACAAGGTAGCAAGGGCGACCGATCACGCGCAGATGCTGGGCAATCCGTTCATCCTGCGGGGTCATCCCGGAACGGGCATCACAGATGAAGAGCACGACATCGGCCTCGTCAATGGCCGCTTCGGCCTGACCGGCCATTTCGTGAACAATCCCCTCGCTCTTGACGGGCTCAAAGCCGCCCGTGTCCACAACAAGATAGGGACGGGAGCCGACGCGCCCCTCGCCGTACTGCCGATCGCGCGTCAGGCCGGGAAAATCCGCTACGAGCGCATCCCGGCTCCTCGTCAGTCGATTGAAGAGTGTCGATTTGCCGACATTCGGACGGCCAACCAGTGCGATTACAGGAAGCATTCCTAAAGACCCTCGCCTCTTTGTGTTTATCGAACCATGCGCGTGAGAACGAGCTCGCCGTCCTTGGTCTGGAAGAGCGCCCCTTCGTTCATCGGAATTGGGGCTGCCAGAACCTGATCGGAAATGCTCCTGCGGCCGATGATCTCGCCGGAGCTGCTGTCAAGCACGTGAATCACACCGTCATAGTCGGCCACGGCCACCAGACCGACGCCGGCGATCACGGGCGCGCTCGGAGAGCGCCAGCGCAGATCCTCGTTTGTCCACACGGGATTGCCCGTCGTATAGTCGAAGGCCTTGATGTTTCCGTTCGCCGTGGTCACAAAGACCGTCACACCGTCGGAAACGGGTCCCGAAACGGCGTCGGCAGGCTGATGCCAGATCGTGCGCCCGTTCTGGCTGCTCATGCAAAGAACATTGCCCTGAAATGCCGCAGCGCACATCATGTTCTGATCGACCAGAGGAGTGCCGACCACGTCGCACAGGCGGTCAACCTCGGTAATGCCATGCGCCTGGGCGATCACGGCATCGAACACCTGACGGCCGTCAGGCCCAAGAGCAAGAAGTTTTCCGTTGGACTGCCCGACCAGCACGCCGGCGGGCGAGAAGCGCATCTGAGAGGCCACGCGCACCGTGAGCGCCGGAACGTTGGACTGGTAGCGCCACTTGCGTTCGCCGCTAGCCGCATCGTACGCACTGATGCGGGTGTCATCGGTTCTCACGATGATGAACCCGGAACCAACAAGGGGCGGCACCGTGGCAGCGCTCGAGAGTTTCGTGTGCCACAGCGGCTTGCCCTGCGCATCAAACACTTCCAGCTCGCCCCGTGCGTTCACGACGGCAACATAGTTCCCGTCGCTGCCGACGCCGGCGCTGATCTCGGCCTGAGCCTGCGCACGCCAGAGTTTCTCGCCGTTGCGGGGATCGATCTTGAACACCTCATCGCCTCCGGCGGCAAAGATCCCGTTCTCAGTTATCACGGGTGTGAGCAGCCCATTGATGCTTTCACCCAGACTGGCGGACCAGACTTGTTCAACCCGAACAAGCTCGTTGATCTTCTTGAGATCGACCGGCTCGCGTGTTGTCGAGCTGCAGCCAGTCAGAATCAGCGTAGCCGCAGCGGCAGCGGCAAGGACAAAGCGTTCGAATCTTTTCATTTTGAATTTCCTGTGGATTGGTCCGGGCTTACTTTGCCGTTTCTGGCAGCGAGGCCAGCTTCAGGCTGACAAGCGAGCTGATCGCCTGCACATTGCCGTCAGCCTGCAGCGCGGCCTGCCACGCCTGACGGGCCTTGTCATTGTCTCCGAGGGCGAAATACACATCCCCCAGACGATCCTGATAGGAGGCCTGCTGGCCAGGAAGGACTTTTGCAGCCTGCAGAACAGCCAGCGCCTTCTTTGCGTCCTTGGCATCAAGTTCCACGCCTGCAAGACGGATTCTGGCAATCGTCGCGTACTCTTCATGGCCGCCCTTTTCAAGCACCCAGCTGAGGGCCGCGCGCGCCTCGTCGAGCTTGCCGCCCTTCTGGGCCTCTGAGGCCTTGAGCATGGCTGCAAGTGAAGCAAACACGTGACGGGGATATTCGTTCATCAGGCCGTCAGCGAGCGACTTCATATTCTTCTGGTCACCCTGGACATAGGCATTCTGCAGCTGCACGTAGGCGGCCGTCGCCTTTGCCCCCTGATTGCGCTTGTACCAGTTCCAGCCATTCCAGCCGGCAAACGCGAGGCAGCCGCAGGTGATCACGGTGAGCGTGAGATTGCCCCACTTGTCCCACCAGGCCTTCAATTGTTCCAGTGATTCTTGTTCTTCAAGATCGTATGCCATGTTTACTGTCTTTCCTTGTTTGATTAACTGGCCAGAAGCATTTCCCTGACAGAGTCGACCGCAACCAGCTTCTGATCCTCAAAAAGCTGATCGCCCGCGGCATTCCTGAGGTGCTTGACGGCAACCTGTCCGGCCGCGAGTTCACTCTCGCCGGCAATCACGCACCACATGGCGCCCGATCCGTCGGCCCGCTTCATCTGATTCTTCATCGAAAGGGATCCGGCATGCAGGATGACGTTGAGTCCGCTGTCGCGCAGCGATTCGCAAAGAGCTCTGGCCTTGAATTCGGTTTCTCCGCCGAAATGGGCGACATACACATCGCAGTCGGCCCGCGTCACATCGCCGCTCGTTTCGCGAATGAGCTCGATCACGCGCTCAGCTCCCATTGCAAAGCCAACGCCGGGCGTCGGCCTGCCTCCCAGCATTTCGATGAGCGGATCATACCGTCCGCCTCCGCAAATCGTGCCCTGAGCTCCGAGCTTGTCTGTGATCCACTCGAAGACCGTGTTGTTGTAGTAGTCAAGGCCGCGCACCAGCCGAGGATTGATCGTGTAGTCAATGCCCAGAGCGCTCACCCCGCTCTCGAGGCGGCGCAGAAACTCGAGCGACTTCTCCCCGAGGTAGTCAAGCAGACGCGGTGCGTCGTTCACCATCTGCTGCATGTCCGGATTCTTGGTGTCCAGAATGCGCAGCGGATTGGTGTGCAGGCGGCGCTTAGCCTCCTCGTCGAGAACATCCATGTTCCGCTCAAAGTAGGCGATCAGCGCCTCGCGGTGCTTGACGCGCTCTTCGAGCAGCCCAAGGCTGTTCAGTTCAAGCCTGGCGCTGATGCCGAGCTCCGCCCAGAGTCTGGCAAGCATCCCAAGCATGTCGATATCGATATCAGGCCCGGCAAATCCGAGGGCTTCGCACCCAAACTGATAGAACTGGCGATAGCGGCCTCTTTGCGGGCGCTCGTGCCGGAACATCGGTCCGAAATACCACAGTCTCTGCGGAGCGTTGTACGTGAGATTGTGCTCAATCGCGGCGCGCACGACAGCGCTCGTGTTTTCCGGACGCAACGTGAGCTTCTCGCCATTCATGCTGTCCTCGAAGGAATACATTTCCTTCTCGACAATATCCGTCACCTCTCCGATACCCCGGCAGAAAAGCGCCGTTGACTCCAGAATCGGAGTGCGGATCTGCCTGAAGCCATAGCGGGTGGCAACCTGTCTGGCTGCATCCTCGAACTTTTCCCAGATGGCGCTCTGCTCGGGCAGCATGTCGTTCATGCCCTTGATCGCAAGTATCTTGTTTTTTGCCATTTCCTATTCTTCCGTTTTCTTCTGCCAGCGCTCGCGCACATAGGCCTCGATCATGGACTGAAACTGTCCGCTCATCGCCTCGCCCTTGAGCGAAGCCGCCTTGCGTCCGTTGATGAACACGGGCGCCACGGGCGATTCGCCACGGCCAGGCAGGCTGATTCCGATATCGGCTGCGGAACTTTCTCCGGGACCGTTCACCACGCACCCCATCACGGCAACCTTCATTGCTTCACACCCCGGGCACTCGCGCCGCCATTCAGGCATGCGCGATCTCAGAAAGTCCTGCGTCTGCTGGGCCAGGTGCTGAAAAAAGTCACTGCTGGTTCTGCCGCATCCGGGACAGGAGACAACGATCGGCGCAAAGGCCCGCAGCCCCATGGTCTGCAAAAGCTCCTGAGCAACAATCACTTCCTGCTGCCTGCTCTTTCCCGGTTCCGGCGTAATGGAAATTCGAATCGTATCTCCGATGCCTTCAGCAAGCAGAACGGCCAGAGCCGCAGAACTGGCAACAATCCCCTTGCTGCCGATGCCTGCCTCGGTCAGGCCGAGATGCAATGCCCAGCTGCCGCTCTGAGCCATTTGCCGATAAACGCTGATCAGATCCCGAACGTCGCTCACCTTTGCCGACAGAACGATTTTGTCCGAAGCCAGTCCGAGACTCTCGGCCTGCCTTGCGCTCTGAACCGCGCTTTGCACGATTGCGTCGAGCAGCACTTCCCGGGGCTCACGCGGACTGTCGCTCTGACGGTTGCGATCCATCAGCTGCGCAAGCAGCTCCTTGTCCAAACTGCCTCCGTTCACCCCGATTCTGACCGGCTTGCCGAGTCGGGCGGCAATCTCGATCATCGTGGCAAAGTTGTTTTCGTGCGACGCTCCCTTGCCGACATTTCCCGGATTGATGCGAAACTTGGAAAGCGCACGGGCGCAGGCAGGATCCTCGGCGAGCAGCTTGTGCCCGTTGTAATGGAAATCCCCGACAAGCGGAACAAAGCAGCCCACCTCATCGAGCTTCTCACGGATTTTCGGAACCGCGCGCGCCGCCGCCGGCGTATTGACGGTCAGCCGAACAAGCTCGCTGCCCGCCCGCGCCAAATCAAGCACCTGTCCGACCGTTGCTTCAACATCTTCGGTTGCCGTATTGGTCATGGACTGGACGACAACGGGCATTCCGCCCCCGATCTCCACCCGGCAACACTCGTGCTCAACCAGAACCCGATGGGAGATCCGGCGGCTTTTGTAGACATCCATCTCTCAGACGCCCCCGTCAGTACATCCTGAAGCGGACGGTCTTTTCCCTCGGAGAGACAAAACGCGAGAAATCCAGCAGGGTATCGTTGAGTTCAATCTCCAGGGCGTCGGAGTTTCCAATGAGCACGCGCAGGGGCTTGTTGCCGCGAATCGTACGCGTGGCGCCTGCAGGAATATCCTGCTCGAACACAGTGCTGTCGTTTCCGAGCCGCGAGACGCGAACCCAGCAATCCTGCTTCACGATCAGGCGAATCTTGACTTCCTTGTTGTCAGTGGCCGTGCCTGCCGCCGAATTGTTATCGCGCCGCAGCGTGATGCCCGGAACATTTTCCTGCGCCTTGATGACAGGCGGTTCAGGCTTGGGTGCGGGAGCGGGAGCCACAACTCTGGGCGCCGGCCTCACGGCAGGCGCGGGAGCTACCCTGCCGGAATTTGCCTTCTTCGGCTCGACCTTGGTCACTTCAGCCGCCGGGGCCGCAGGGGAGCCCAGATTGTCGCCCGATCCCATGAAATTTCTCACAAGATCCTGACTGACAATCGCCCAGACGCCGGCAGCGATCGCGCTCACCAGAATCAGGATTGCGGCAAAGCGCCACCACGGAGACGAATCCTTGCCCTGCAGTATCTGCTCGGAGGAATACGGAATCTCGGGAATCTGGTGCGAGCCGATCGAAAAACTGTCCCCGTAGCGATTGTTGAAATCCGCCACGAGCGGTTTCGGATCCAGTCCGAGCGCCTTCGCATAGGAACGAATGAAGCCTCGGATGTAAACGGGCTCGGGCAATTCCTCCATCGTCTCGCTTTCCAGTGCGCGAAGCTGACGCACCGAGATATGGATCCTGCCGACCATGTCTCCAATTGAAAATCCCTGCTCCTCTCGAGCAGAAAGCAGCATCGCGCCAAATCCCGCCACGGGCAGCTGATCTTCCTCTCTTGCGCTTTCTTGATTGTTCCTGGTCATGAAAAAAAACTCCTGTGGCAATTTATTCGTCCCGGGCAGCTAGAACGTCCCGGGCCAATTCTTTTTGCACAACGAGCCGCTGGGCGCGACGCGTCCTGTCCTTGATCTCTCCGGCAAGCTGGCCGCATGCCGCATCAATGTCATCCCCACGCGTTTTGCGCACCGTTGTCACGATGCCCGCATCATTGAGAATCTTGGCAAACCCAAGAACGCGCTCACGATCAGGCTTGGCCAGCCCCGAATCCGGAAAAGGATTAAAGGGAATGAGATTGAACTTGCAGGGGACATTCCTGACAAGCCGGATCAGTGCTCTGGCCTGCTCCGGGGCATCATTCACCCCTCCAAGAAGCAGGTACTCAAAGGTTATGAAATCCCGAGGCGCAACCTTCAGATAGCGTCTGCAGGCGCCCATCAGCTGCTCGAGCGGATGCTTGCGGTTCACAGGCATCAGCTTGTCCCTGAGCGCATCGTCCGGCGCGTGCAGGCTGACAGCCAGCGCTACCGGCGCGGCCTGCGCGAGCTTGTCCATCTGATTGACAAGCCCCGACGTGGACACCGTTACACGACGTCTGGACAAGCCGTATCCGTTGTCGTCAAGAAACAGTCTGAGCGCCGGAATCACGTTGTCCAGATTCTGCAGCGGCTCCCCCATCCCCATCAGGACGACATTGCTGATGATTCTGTCGTTGGGATCGGTAATTCCTGCTTCCCGCCGCAGTTCCCGTTCTGCGTACCAAAGCTGGCCGACAATCTCGCTTGTAGCCAGATTCCGGTTAAAACCCTGCTTGCCGGTTGAGCAGAACAGGCAGCCCATCGCACATCCTGCCTGCGTTGAAATGCAAAGCGTGCCGCGATCATCCTCCGGGATGAAAACGGATTCAACCGCATTGCCGTTTCCTACATCAAAGAGCCACTTGCGCGTACCGTCCGAACTCTTCTTTTCGGTGATCGGCTCAGGCGCTTTGATGTAGGCCAAGTCATGCAACTTGGCCCGGAAACTCTTTGCCAGATTGGTCATCTGATCGAAATCGTCCACGAGGAACCGGTGCATCCATCGGGCAAGCTGTATGGCACGGAAAGGCTTCTCCCCGTGCTGTGCGCACCACGACTTGATCTGCTCGACATCCATGTCGAGCAGATTGACACGCTCGGTCTGAATCAACTGATCGGTCATCACCCGTTCCCCTCTGTGGCAAAGAGTTTGCTACTTACCCAATTAGCGGCTGCAGATCGCGAGCGTGGGGAAGAAGTAGGCGATCTCCACGGCGGCCGTCTCAGGAGCGTCGGAACCGTGAACGGCATTCGCGTCGATAGAGGAGGCAAAATCAGCGCGGATCGTGCCCGGCTCGGCCTTCTTCGGATCGGTTGCGCCCATCAGCTTGCGGTTCTTGGCAATGGCTTCCTCGCCCTCGAGAACCTGGATCATCACCGGACCGGAGGTCATGAACTTGACCAGATCCTTGAAGAACGGACGATCCTTGTGCACGGCATAAAAGCCTTCGGCCTCGGCCTGGGAGAGCTGGCGCATCTGAGCGGCAACGATCTTGAGACCATTGGTCTCAAAACGGGAATAGATCTGACCGATCACGTTCTTGGCAACGGCATCGGGCTTGATAATGGAAAGCGTACGCTGAATAGCCATTTTCTTTTCTCTTAGTGAAAGTTAAAGCCCGCCCTTTATTAACGGGCGGAAGGGAAAGCACAGGCTCAGGATTTTTCAGACAAGGTGTCCGCGCACAGCCATGAGGCTTTTCTAAGGGCACAAAAAAACCTGAGCCAAAAAAACTCAACCGTTGATTTTAGCAGAGCCGTCCCCTCATTCCCGACCGCGAACGAAGACTCTTTGCTCAGTCCTCTGTCTGAACCAAAGTCTGCGGAATCGGAGCTTCCAAACTCTGCTCCTCTCCACCCGGCACTGCAGGCTCGCTCTTTTGCGGTCTGGGACCAGGCTCGAGCACAGCCATGCTTTCGACATGCCCTGTATGCGGGAACATGTTCATGACTCCGGCTCTGCGCACGCGCCATCCTCCTTCATGCAGCAGAATGGCGCAATCCCGGGCAAGCGTTGCCGGATTGCAGGACACGTAGACGATCCTCTTGGGGCGGCGATCCGTCTTCGCCAGCGTCTGAGCCAGCGCCTGAGCGCCTTCTCTGGGCGGATCAATGAGAACCCGGTCGATGCCTCCCATTTTTTCCCAGAGCGCATCCCAGTCCTGCATCTGCCAGGTAAACAGATTGCGGGCGACAAACTCCGTCTTTTCCGTGAGATTGTTGTCTTTCGCGCCAAGCCTTGCCCGCTCGACAAGCCCCTCGCTGCCTTCGATCCCAATCACTTGCCTTGCACGTGTGGCAAGCGGCAGCGTGAAGTTCCCCAGCCCGCAGAAAAAGTCCGCAACGCTCTCGTCGCTCTGAACCCCGAGCAGCCTCACTGCACGGGAAACCATCGTCTCGTTGAGCTGATGATTGACCTGGGTGAAGTCCGTCGGCTTGAACACGATGCGCACGCCGAATTCCTTCAGGTCAAGACCGAGTTTTTGCTCGTCGCCTGCAACCATCGGGAACACGGAGTCCGGCCCCTTGGGCTGCAGCCAGATCGCGCAATCATGCGCACGACCGAATGCGAGCAACCGCTCACGATCAGCCTCCGAGAGCGGCTCAAGAATCCGGAAAACCAGGGCAGTGTGCCCGTCCCCGCCGACCGCCACTTCGATCTGGGGCATGCGCTCGCATATCGAAAGCCCGGCAACCAGTTCCCGCATCGGAACGAGCAGATCGGAAATCTTCTGCGGAAGGATATGGCATTCCGTCATGTCGGCTACATAGCTCGAGCTGCGCTCGTGAAACCCGACAAGCACACCGCCTTTTTTGGCGACATTGCGCACGGTAAGCCGAGCCCTGTGCCGATAGTGCCAGTACGGTCCGTGGATGGGAGGCAGCAAGCCCTCGGGCCTGACCTTGCCGATATGCCAGAGCGCATCAAGCAGAACCTGCTGCTTGAACGCCACCTGGGCCCTGGGCTCGAGATGCTGCATCGCGCAGCCTCCGCAGTTTCCAGGTCCAATTCCGAAATTCGGACATTTTGGCTCAACGCGAAGAGCGCACGGCCGCTCAACCGCTACAGCCGTTCCAACTTCAAAATTCTGCTTGTTTCGGATGCGCTCATATGTGACGAGCTCGCCAGGAAGAGCGCCCTCGATGAATACGACCTTGCCTTCGTGATGCGCAACGCCCCGTCCTTCTCCGTCAAGCCTCTCCACCTCGACCGTGAATTTTTCCCTTTGCTTGATCTTGCCTCTGCTCATAACAATTCTTTCGTCAGAAAAGCCTGGACTGAGACAGTCCAGGCCGTAAAAACACAACCGCTCAAGCGAGCTCGAATTCTACTTTTCGAGGTAATCAAGCGGATCCAGCGGCTTTCCCTGCCTCACTTCAAAGCGCAGCTTCACACGCTCGGAGTCCGTCTTGCCCATCTTGGCGATCGTCTGCCCTTTGCGGACGCTCTCGTTGATGGAAACCAAAATCTGACTGCAGTTTCCGTATACGGTCACCAGGGGCGTCATCCCCTTGCCCGGCAAACGGCTGTTGTGGCGAATAATGACAAAATTGCCATATCCGCGCGTGTTGTTCCCGACATACTGAACGGTTCCGTCAAGAACCGCCTTCACGGGGGTTCCTTCCCTGCCGGCGATATCAATGCCCATATGGTTTTCCCGGAACGAGGAAATCACATCCCCGCGCACGGGCCAGGGCATGACAACAGCCGAACTGGTTGCCGCACTCTCCTCCAGGGCTTTCCTGGCCTGCTCCTGCTGCCTGCGCGCCGTGGAGGCGGCCATGGGTCTGGACACATCCTCCACGGTGACAGAAGGCGTTTCAATGCTTGCTGCAGGCTGCTCGGCAACCTTGGCCTCGGGCAGCTTCAGAACCTGTCCGAGCGAGAGCGCCGTCGGGTCGCTGATCCCGTTGAGCCTCTGCAACTCCGAGGGGCTAACGCCGTAGCGCACGCCGATGTTGTAGAGCGTGTCGCCAGAGGCAACCGTATGCGTGCGTCCGCTGTCGCTCACGGCCGTCTGGGGAGCGTAATACTTGCCGGCGCCCCCATCCTGGACGGGAACGGTCTGGACAGTGACCTCGGGGGCCGGGCTGACGATCGGCGCCTGAGGCTGCCCCTGCCCCGAGCGGTCATCGATAGGAGCAAGGCTGACGCTCGTGCAGCCAGCCAGAAGCGCCGCGCAAACGGCGGAAGCCGCAAGGGAAAAATGCTTGATATTCATTTTGATCATTTCTTTCCTACCAAAAATCCTATTTCACCGGAGAGTGCACCTAGCTGCCAACCCAATCGGCAGCCTGCTTCACCAGCCTGTGTTCTGTCAGATCAATCTGCAATGGGGTCACCGACGCATAGCCATGAGCCGTGGCCCAAAAATCCGTTCCTTCTCCTGCATCCTTGGGCGAGCCGGCCGCCCCCAGCCAGTACATGGGCATGCCGCGGGGATTGATTTCATGAATCAGGCTTTCGGCGTTATGCCTGCGGCCGAGGCGCGTCGCCTGAATGCCTGCCATGCTCCCGTAGGGCATGTTGGGCATGTTGACATTCAGAAGAACCGCCTCCTGCGAATGCTTTCTTGCCAGAAAACGCTCCACGATCACACCCGCCATCCTGGCGGCAGAATCAAGCTCTCCCCACCCCCTGTCAATCTGACTGAAGGCAAAGGAGTCAATGCCGAAGATATACCCCTCGATAGCGGCGGCCACCGTCCCCGAGTACATGGTGTCATCCCCCATGTTTGCGCCGCAGTTGATGCCCGAGACGACAAGATCGGGACGAGCATCGAGCAGCCCCGTCAGCGCCAGATGCACACAGTCGGAAGGCGTACCGCTGACGATGAAAAAATCCTCTTCGGCCTTGGTTACCGTGAGCGGGCGGTTCAGTGTGAGCGAATTGCTCGCACCGCTGTGATTGTGTTCTGGGGCAACGACGGTAACCCGGCCAAATCTTGCCATTTCGCGAGCCAGAGCCTTGATGCCCTGAGCCATGTAGCCATCATCATTGCTTACAAGAATATGCATGTCCGTCCGCCGCTATCAACCGAGCGCATTCTAATCCAGGCGGCTATCCAGCCTGGCCGGAAAACTAATCCCCCCTATAGGGGCGCACCAACCAAAACACCCTGCCAGAAGGAAACAAACTCCCGCACATCGGGTGCGTTTTCCATGCCAAGGTACCGCTCCTGCGCTTTGCTTCTGCGATGGATGAGATCGTAAAAGCCGCTTAAAAATCGCTCGAACAGCCATGCAATCACTTCTGCATCGGACCTCGGTGCATGCCGCCCAGCCGCAGAAAGATCTCCCGCAAACACCTCCCGGACATATTGGGCAAGCCCCGCGGGATTCCACCCCTCTGCACTGGCAAAGTGCCTGTTCCTCCCGCTGAAAGTCTGCGTCAGCCACTCCAGAAGACGCTCATCGGCTGCAGCCGCCTCCTGAGGACTTATGATGCCTTCGGACACTTCCTGCATGCGCCGCAGCGTATTTCTAACGGCCTGGGAAACAATTTCCCCCGCCACGTCGATCGTCGCAAGATTAGGCTTGCCCGGCTCCCGGCTGGAGAAGTCCTTTGCACAATGACCGCAATACCCGCATGAAGGCATCGGCCGCCTCCTCAGCCTTTGGCGGGAAGAGCAGCAAGAGCGAACCGCTCCGCCAGATCATTCACTGCCGCCTGTACGCTTGCCTGCGTGGCGCCTTGCTTCTGAACCTCCTGAAGGATCAGATCGCAGACCTCGCGTGTAAATGCACTCGTAGCGGCCACCATCACGAACCGGGGATTGCTCATGTCGGCATGCTCTTCAGCATCCTTGATCTTGGCAAACATCTTTGGTTCGACCGACGCAAGACTCAGCGCGCAAGGCATGCCGCTCCATCCAGGAACGGCACGGAACTGGGGATTCTCCCCCATGAGCGCCCGTGCCAGATGCCGCGCAAGCGCGTCATCCATGTCTCTGGCTTTGTCGCCCTTCATCACCTGCCTGGCAACCTGCGCAACGCGAAACATGATTTCCGTGCCGGCCATGGAAAACAGTTCGCGAACGACACCGGGATCAGCCAGATCGTGAACAGGCCCTTGCTCTTGTTGCGGAACTTCACTCATCAGGCCACCAGCGGAAACTTTTGATTGGAGAAAAGCTCGGCCCACTCGACACAAAGCTCATGCACTTCGCGGGCGTCTCCCTCAGTCTTCTCCTCGGCGTGACTGGCCAGTTCTTCGAGCGTTTCCATGACGTCCTTCAGGAACATGAGCACGGCAAAAAAGGTCGCTCCGCCCGGCATCGCAAAATGCGCGGCATCCTCCCCGGAAAGCGATGCAAGCTCCTTGGAAAAATGCTCCCTCAGCCTTTGATCGTTCTTCTGGGGATCGCTCTTGGAGCGAACCGCCACTTCGGGATTCTTCCCATCCAGCGTCGCACTGAACCAGGCAACCAGTGAAGTGCTGTCATTGGCGGCGTCTTCCGGAGAAATCTTCCCGCTCACGACATCCACGTGCTGCTCGGAGACATGCTCGAAGAACATGAAGCAGAACTCGTACATCACCCGGATGTCATCAAGATCGGCGATTTCCATCTGCTTTTTCTTTGACTTTTTCATCTGCCCCCTCGGACCGCTACTTGGACACATTCGCGATCTTGGGCAGCTCCGGCTTTGCTCCGGCCCCCTTCATGATCGTCATTGCAGAGGTAATCATGGACGTCATGTCGCCAAGGTTAGCCGGAACAACAAGCGTATTGCCTTGCTTGGCGATCTGGGAGAAAGCCTCGACATACTTCTCGGCAACCTTGAGGTTCACGGCATTCATGCCGCCTTCGTCGATCGTGGCCTGGGCAACGCGCCGCAGAGCTTCGGCGGTAGCCGTTGCAATCGCAAGCGTTGCTGCGGCCTGGCCTTCGGCCTTGTTGATCTCAGCCTGCTTCTCGCCCTCGGACTTGGCGATGGCTGCTTCCCTGGCACCGGTTGCAAGATTGATCTGCTCGAGCTTGCGGCCTTCGGAGGCTGCCACAACCGCGCGCTTTTCGCGCTCTGCCGTAATCTGCTGCTGCATGGCCTGGAGAATGACGGCGGGCGGAGTAAGGTCCTTGATTTCGTAGCGAAGCACCTTGACCCCCCAGTTCAGGGCCGCTTCATCGATCGCTGAAACCACGGACTTGTTGATGAGGTCGCGCTCTTCAAAAGTCTTGTCGAGCTCCATCTTGCCGATCACGCTGCGGAGCGTGGTCTGGGCAAGCTGCGTAATGGCGATGATGTAGTTGCTCGTGCCATAGCTGGCGCGCTGCGGATCGGTCACCTGAAAAAAGAGCACTCCATCGACGGTGAGCTGGGTATTGTCCTTGGTGATGCACACTTGGCTCGGCGTATCAAGCGGTACCTCCTTGAGGCTGTGCTTGTAAGCCACGCGGTCAACGAGCGGAATGATGACATTGAGCCCGGGGCTGAGCACACTGTGGAACTTTCCGAGACGCTCCACGACCCAGGCTGTCTGCTGAGGCACGACCTTGATGCACTGGCTGACGAAAATGACCGCAATGACCAGCAGAACGATCGAAAAAATCAGAAAGTTGGAGACCATTTTTTTATCCTTCTGAAAAAAACGAAATCATTGTTGCGAGAGAACGAGCCTTGCCCCTTCCACTCGGGCAATGCGGAAAACGCCAGGAGCCTTGACCACGGTTTCGTCCGCGATGGCAGTCCATTGCGTTCCGCGATACTGAACAAAAGCGGTACCGTCCTCATTCCAGGCATCGACACGGACCGAATGTCCGACGTCCAGATTCTGAATGGCCTGGGATTCATCGTTATGCTGCCCCTTCAGGTGGCGCACAAACAGCCCGCCCGTGACGGCAACGGCAGCAAACGCGAGGCACTGCCAGCCAACCACGAGTCCAAGCCATGCACAGCCGGCAGCGGCAAGACACGACACCCCCAGAACCAGCAGGTAAAACGTACCTACGAGCATTTCGGCACCGCACAGAATCAATCCTGCGATCAGCCAAATCCACTGTGGTGTTAATAGCATCTTTTTATCCCGTCAAACGACAGCGACAACCTCATCGCTACAGCTAAAGTCTAGCGATTTTTGGCAGCGTCAAGAACCGCAGGGACAAGAACCGGGAATTCCGTCAGGCAGAAGCCGCAGCCTTCTGTTCCTGCTGCAGCTCCTTGCCGAAAAGAACCAGGTCGCTCGGAAAATATTCCGCGTACATGGCAACTTCTTCAGCGTGCGTTGTCCGAACGGCAATCCGCATTGAGGAGTTGGTCTCCCTGATCATTGTGATCACCTCCCTGCCTTCGTCAAAGGACAGCCCGGAGAGAAAGGCCATGCTGGTCGTCGCGATATCAACTTGTTCAAGCTTGGAGCGGTCCGAGGCCTTGCCTTCAATAACCTTGAGAGAGCGGTCGCTGAGTTCCTCGGCAAGATCATGATTTTCGGTCAGGCAGACAACAGGCATGCCGGCACGGGTAAAGCTCTTGGCAAGCGAGTACGCGGCTTTGTCGCTGCCGACCACCAGAACCAGGCTCGGGACAACGCCCGTAACCGTTCCGCGTGGCGGCTCAGGCTTGCGGCTTGAGGCACGCCGCGCCCAGGAAAATCGCTCCAGCAGGAAACGGTCAAGGGGCTCCACAATGCAAAACATCAGCGGATTCAATGCAATCGATAGAATGGATGCGGCAACAATCAGGCTGAGTACTTCCGGGCCAACCATCCTCAGGGAAATGCCCTGAGCGGCAAGAATGTATGAAAATTCACCGATCTGCGACAGGCAGGCACCAATCGTCAGGCTGGACTTGACCGGATAGCGCAGAACAAAGACGATCAGGCCGGCAATCAGTGCGTTGCCTGCCATGATGATGCCGAGCACGCACAGCACGTCGAGCGGACGCTCCAGCAAGACATGCCAATCCAGCATCATTCCTACGCTCACAAAGAAGAGCACCGAAAAGGCGTCACGCATTGAGTGCGAGTCTTCCGTCGCCCTTCTGGCAAATTTTGTCTCCTGAACCACGACGCCGGCGAAGAAAGCTCCCAGCGCAAAGCTCACCTCAAAGAGTTCCGAAGCCACGAAGGCAATGCAAATTGCGATGGCCAGAATCGAGAGCGTAAAAAGTTCCCGCGATTCTGTGTTCACAATGCGCTGCAGCGCCATCGGTATCAATCTTCGAGCAACGATAAGCATGAGCGCAACAAAGGCAAAAACCCGGAAGAACGTGACTGCGATCTTCCACGCAATATCCTGAAGATCCTGCGGAGCCCCTGTCTGCGTTCCCAGGATCTCCGCAATCGGCGGAAGCAAGACCAGAATCACCACCGTGGCGATGTCCTGAACGACGAGCCAGCCCACCGCGATCTGTCCGTTCCGGGAGCTGAGCTGTCCCCTGAGTTCCAGCGCCTTAAGCAGCACCACAGTGGAGGCACACGACAAGCAAAGCCCAAAGATCAGAGAACTCGCAGCGGACCAATCCCAGACAAAGAAGGCGAAGCACCCCCAGAGCGCGATCGCCGAGATCATCTGCATCAGGGCTCCCGGCACCGCAATCGCTTTTACGCGCATCAAATCGTCAATGGAAAAATGAAGTCCCACGCCAAACATCAGCAGCATGACGCCGATTTCAGCAAGCTGGCTAGCGAGCCAAAGGTCTGCGTTTACCAGCCCTGCGTAGGGACTGGCAACAATCCCCGCCAGAAGATAACCGACCAATGCGGGGCTTTTTAATCGTTCTGCCGCATAGCCGAACAGGAGCGCGAGTCCAAACGCCAGAGCAAACGTAGTAATCAGGGGGAGAGATGCATGCATGGTCTATATCTTTCAGCTATTTAGGCTCATTGCGCAACGATTATCCGAGACGCACACTGTTCACGAACGCTCGCTGTCATGTACTCGGCAATCATCTGTTCGTCCATCAGAACCAAGTTCGCCGTCGTCTGTTCTGCAAAAAACTTCCTGTCGACTTCATTCGCTGCCCGGATGATGATGTGAACGCCTGGATTCAAAACCCGGATTTTGCCAATGGCATCACTGCCATCAACAAAATGCAGTCCAGAAAGCACGACTGCCTTCGCGGCATCAACATTTGCCTCCGAGAGCGTCAACCGGTCCGTCACCTTGCCCACAACTGCGCTCAGACGATCTGTACGCAACTGTTCAGCTTCTGACTGATCGGTTGCGATGCAAACGACAGGGAAGCCCGAGCGGGAAAGCTCAACAGCCAGTCTGTGCGATGTTTGATCATTGCACTCCACGACGATCTGGCCAAGCGGCTCCGGTTTATCGGAGGGCTGCGTCTGCAGCTGATTTTCACGCAAAGCAGCCTTGCGCGCCCAGAGAAAATGCCTCTGAAGAAACTTTCCGAAAGGCGAGACCGCCGCAAACATGCAGGGATTAAGTGCAATGGACAAGATAGAAGCTGCTACGATCAGGCTCATCATCTCCGAGCCGACCATCTTGAGGGAAATGCCTTGGGCGGCAAGGATGTAAGAGAACTCCCCGATCTGCGCAAGCGAGGCGCCGATGGTCAGGCTCGAATGCAGCGGATAACGAAGGAAGTTCACCAATGCGACAGCAACAACCGACTTGCCCACCATGATGATGAGCAGGACGCTTAAAACCGTCAGCGGGTGCTCGACCAGAACATGCCAGTCAAGCATCATGCCCACGCCGACAAAGAACAGCACTGCAAAAGCATCCTGAAACGAAAGCGAATCGGCTGCGGCTCGCTTTGCAAACTTGCTCTCCTGCATGACCACGCCGGCAAAGAACGCCCCCAGGGCGAAACTCACTTCAAAAATCGATGAAGCGACAAACGCAACCCCGATCGCGCAGGCGAGCACGGCCAGCGTAAACAACTCCCGGGATCCAGTCTTGATGACCATCTGCAGGCCCAGCGGAATCAGCTTGCGGCCAACCAGAAGCATGAGCGCAATAAACGCCACGACGCGCAGCAACGTCTCGCCAATCTTCATGAGAATTGCCTGCGCCCCCATGGGCTCGGGTCCCGAGATGCCGAGAATCTCGGCAAGAGGTGGCAGCAACACGAGGATGACAACAGTAGCGATATCCTCGACTACCAGCCAGCCAACCGCGATCTGTCCGTCAAGGGAATTGAGCTTGCCCCGCAGTTCTAGCGCTTTGAGCAAAACTACGGTCGAGGCGCAAGACAGACTCAGACCGAAAACAAGCGCGCCTGCAACTGTCCAGTTCCACACATAGAAGGCAAACACAACCCCAAGAATCGTCGCAATTGTCATCTGCAGAATTGCGCCGGGAACCGCCACCCACTTGACCCGGAGAAGATCGCGCACGGAAAAGTGCAGGCCTACCCCGAACATCAAAAGCATGACGCCGATTTCCGAAAGCTGGCTGGCAAGCCACAAATCGGCTACAGGGCCCCACGTGTAGGGACCCACCGCAATCCCCGCGAACAGATACCCGACAAGCGGCGGACTTTTCAGCCGCTCTGCGACATAGCCAAAAACAAGAGCCAGGACAAAAGCAAGAGCAAATGTCGTAATCAGGGGAAG
The DNA here is from genome assembly GCA_900315045.1 of uncultured Sutterella sp. Taxonomy (GTDB): domain Bacteria; phylum Pseudomonadota; class Gammaproteobacteria; order Burkholderiales; family Burkholderiaceae_F; genus Duodenibacillus. Next base: position 23,412 of record OMXR01000015.1, read on the forward strand.
CGAGGCATGCATATCATCCGACCTCGCCGACAAAACAAAGCGAGATCGCAACAAAAGAGCTTTTTTAGCTGCAATTAAAAAACTTTTGCAAACAAAAAGGAGCAAAACAGCAAAAACAGTTCGCTCCTTTATGTCTTTGCATGTCAATTATGCAAAATGCCGAGGTTTTTTTCCTAGGGACAATAGGAAAAATGTTTTTAACCAGCACTCACTTGGTTCTGCCAGGCCTCGTCCGGCAGCAAAATGCCTGGATTCATGATTCCCTTGGGGTCTAGCGCCTTCTTGATGGCAACCATCACAGCCAGTTCGTCGGAATTCTTCAAGCGCAAAAAATGAGCGCGCTTGAGTCTGCCGATTCCGTGCTCTGCGGAAATCGAACCGTTGTGCGCTGCCACGCGCTCGTAGACAATCTCCCGGATGCCCTCTTCATTTTCAAAAGCAAGCTGATACGGGATCGAGCCGATATTGAAATGCAGGTTTCCGTCCCCGAGATGCCCGTACACGGAAGGATCAAGCCATTCATACTTAGCATAGAGCCGCGCCAAAGTTTCATCCACGAAATCTGCAATCTCGCTGATCTGAATGCTTACATCGTTATGCAGATTGTTGCCGACATGCGCATCGGCACTGGGAATGGACTCGCGGATCGACCAGATGGCCCGGTTTTCCTTGACTGAATTGGCTATGACGGCATCCTCAACAAGGCCGTCCTCAAAAGCCTTCTCAAGGAACGCCTCAAACGGATTCGCCTCCGGCTCCCGAGGATAGCTCAGTTCAACCAGGCACCACCATGGCGCTGCGGATACGTCCACGTTGACGTGCACCGCGGGAATCTCCCGGGCAACGCGCTCGACGCATTTGCTCATCATCAGCTCAAATCCCGTGACGGCAGACCCCGTTTCACTCTTCAGCCGCGCAAGCAGGTCGGCAGCTTTGTGCGGATTCTCCACACCGATGAATGCCACATAGACTGCCTGCGGAACCGGAAAGAGTTTCACAACCGCCCGAGTAATCACGCCAAGCGTGCCTTCACTGGCAAGGAACAAGTGCTTGAGGTCATAGCCGGTGTTGTCCTTCCTCAAGCCTCTGAGCATGTTGATGACCGTGCCATCGGCCAGAACAACCTCCAGTCCTAGGACCAGTTCACGCGTATTGCCATAGCGCAGAACCGCCGTTCCTCCCGCATTGGTGGCCAGGCACCCTCCCAGGCAGGCGGTTCCCTGGGCTGCAAAGCTCAGAGGAAAAAGCCGGCCGGCATCTCGAGCCGCCTCTTGAGCACGCTGCAGAATCACTCCGGCTTCCACAAGCATCGTGTCATTGATGGGATCAATGTTCTCCACCTTGTTCATTCGAGTGAGCGAGAGCACAATGGAACGGCCGGAATCGTCCGGCACGCTGCCTCCCACCAGATCCGTATTGCCGGACTGAGGAACGACACTGATCGAATTGTCATTGCACAGTTTGAGTACTGCCGATACCTCCCCGGTACTGGCCGGACGGACGACCGCAAGCGCTTTGCCGTGAAAGCGCTGGGTCCATTCTTCAAGATACCCCGCCTTGTCACTGGCCTCGGTCAGTACGTTAGCCTCTCCAACAATCTTCTTGAACTCGCTGATGATGTCCATGATTCTCAACCTTGCCGAAATTTTCCCGATGCAGCCGTCTGTTCGGATTCCCCGGCGGATACCTCGCAGCCATTGCCGCAGCGTCAGATACTAGCCAAGCCTAAAACCGATGCAAAACGCACCGCGCCATCTTCTGCCCTAGACACAACCCGGTACGAGAAACCCCACAAAAAACGGGCGGTCCGAGAACTCCCGGCAACCGCCCGCCATTTTTCCGCTTCCGCTATCCAGATCAGATCTGCGGAACGAGTTTCTCCTGTCCGCCCATGTACGGTCTGAGCGCTTCAGGGATCGTCACGGATCCGTCAGCATTCTGGTAGTTCTCCAGAATCGCCACCAGCGTGCGGCCAACGGCAAGCCCGGAACCGTTCAGGGTATGCACAAAATGCGTCTTGCCCTTTTCATCCTTGTAGCGAGTGCCCATGCGGCGAGCCTGAAATGCTTCGCAGTTCGAGCAGGAACTGATTTCCCGATAGTTGTTCTGAGCAGGCAGCCAGACCTCAATATCAAAGGTCTTAGCCGACCCGAATCCCATGTCTCCCGTGCAGAGAAGAACAACACGGTACGGCAGGCCGAGCTTCTGCAGAATCACCTCTGCACAATGCGTCAGATCCTCAAGGTGCTGGTAGCTGTCATCATCGCGTGTGACACGCACCATCTCAACCTTGTCAAACTGGTGCTGTCGGATCATGCCGCGGGTATCGCGGCCATATGCGCCTGCTTCCGAACGGAAGCAGGGCGTAAGCGCAGTCAGCTTGATCGGAAGGTCGGAGGCCTTGAGCATCTGACCGCTCACAGAATTGGTCAGCGTGACTTCAGCTGTCGGAATCAGATAGAGATTCTCGCCCTTTCCTTCCTGACCGCCCTTCTTGGCGGCAAACAGGTCTTCTTCAAACTTGGGCAGCTGGCCGGTGCCGCGCATGGTATCGCCGGTCACGATGTACGGCGTGTAGCATTCGGTGTAGCCGTGCTCCTGGGTGTGCGTGTCGAGCATGAACTGAGCCAGAGCCCGATGCAGGCGGGCAATCTGCCCCCTCATGAAGCAGAAACGTGCGCCGGAGAGCTTTGCAGCGGTATCAAAGTCCATTCCCAGCGGCGCGCCGACATCAACATGATCCTTGACCGGGAAATCGAAGGTGCGGGGCGTTCCCCAGCGGCGCTGCTCAACATTGTCGCGCTCATCCCTGCCCACGGGCACCGACTCGTGCGGCAGATTGGGAATGCTCATCAGCAGATCATTCAGACGCGTGCGGACATCGGCAAGCTTCTGCTCAAGCTCAGAGAGCTTTTCGGGAATTGCCGCGGCTTCAGCCATGAGCGAAGCAGCATCGCCGCCGGACTTCTTGGCCATGCCGATCTGCTTGGAGAGCTGATTGCGAAGAGCCTGAAGCTCTTCAGTCTTGGTCTGAATTTCCTTGCGCTCGTTTTCAAGCGCATTGAACTCTTTCTCAGGAAACGCAAAGGGACGGGTCGCCAGACGGGCAATAACCTCGGGAAGCTGCTTGCGCAGCATGTTGATATCAAGCATTTGATTCCTTCAATTCACACACGACAAGAGCACAAAACAGCTCTCGCCAAAAATTTTTACGTAATTCGTGATTTTCGCCCTTTTGGACGCTAACTGCAAGAGAACAAAGGCAAATATGCGGAACACTCAGCGCTTGCGTGCCTTTCCATCAACTTCAGCCTGCCTGTTCAGTGCTGCCAGGCGCTGCATTTTCTCTGCAATCTTGATCTCAAGCCCCCGGTCGGTCGGCTGATACCAGTGCTGATCCTCCAGCCCCTCGGGCATATAGATTTCGCCAGCCGCAAACGCCCCCGGCTCATCGTGGGCATAACGATACCCATGACTGTATCCGAGTTCATCCATCAGTTTGGTCGGCGCATTGCGCAGATAGAGCGGAACTGGGCGACTGCCGTCTTTCTTCACGAAATCTCGGACAGCGTTGTAAGCGTTGTAGACGGCATTGCTCTTGGGGGCAATCGATAGGTAGACAACGGCTTGAGCAAGCGCGAGTTCCCCTTCGGGCGAACCGAGACGCTCATAAATTTCCGCAGCTTCCACTGCGAGCTGCGTGGCTCTCGGATCAGCTAGCGAGATATCCTCGATCGCCATCCGCACAACGCGTCTCGCGATGTAGCGCGGATCGCACCCTCCGTCAAGCATCCGGCAAAGCCAATAAAGCGCGGCATCCGGATCCGATCCACGCACACTCTTATGCAATGCGCTGATCAGGTCGTAAAAATTGTCTCCGCCCTTGTCAAAACGGCGCAAGGTGATCGGCATTGCCTTGCGCATGAACTCAGCAGTCAGTTCATTCATGGCCCTGTCGTGCGCCATGCCGGCTGCAAGATCGAGAGCGTTCAGAAGACGCCTTGCATCACCGTCAGCCAGTTCGACCAGTATCTGCCTTGCAGCCGGTTCGACTTTTAGTGCTGGCAGTTCCTCGCTGAGCGCCCTATCGATCAACGTGTTGAGATCCTCCGCATCCAGGCTCTCAAGCACATAGACGGCTGAGCGGCTGAGCAAAGCCGAATTCACTTCAAAGGACGGGTTTTCAGTTGTCGCCCCGACAAAAACGAACAGGCCGCTCTCAACATGGGGAAGGAAGGCATCCTGCTGGCTTTTGTTAAAACGATGAACCTCGTCGACAAAAACCAGTGTCGGCTTTCCCGTTGTTTCCAGATGAAGCTTTGCCTGTTCAACTGCGTCGCGAATGTCCTTGACGCCAGCCAGAACTGCAGAAATCGCGATGAAGGGCAGGCCGAACGCGTCCGCCATCAGGCGCGCGAGCGTGGTCTTCCCGACTCCGGGAGGTCCCCACAGGATCATCGAGTGGGGACGTTTTGTCTCGAAAGCCACCCTCAGCGGCTGACCAGGGGCTAGGAGTTTCTTCTGCCCAATGACTTCATCGATACTTTTCGGGCGCATTCTCTCGGCCAAAGGCTGCATCTGCCGGACGGGAGAAGCCTTCTGCCTCTCTGGCACAGACGTGCCTCCAGAGGCCATCGGTGCAAACAGATCACCGGTTGTCATAATTCAAGTGTTCCTGCGAATACGATCGGAGAATTTTAGCGATTAGCCGATCAGGCTCACAGCCGTAAGAAGAACGGGCAGAACAAAAATCAGAGCTACAGTCGAGACGCCTACTGCAGAAGAGGCAAACTCGTCGTCAGCACCGTAGGTTCTTGAAAGGACAGCCATCACCGAGGATACAGGCAGCGCCGAACTTACCACGAAGACCTGACGCATCAACGCATCCATATCAAGCGGAAGCGAGCAAAAGTACATGACGACAGGGCGAATGACATAGCAAGAGACAAGGACGAGCCACAGCTCAATGGGCATTCTCCTGAATTTCGAGAACCCTACCTTGTAGACCGTGATCCCAACAAAGACAAGAGCAAGGGGAGTTGCGATCTGTCCGATATACCGCGTGCTCATGCGCAAGGCATCAGGCAAGGGGAGCGTTGCCACTACCCAAAGAAGGCCAATCAGAAAGCCGATGAGCGGCGGAGAAAAGAGCATTTTCACGCTTTTTGCCGACACGAGCGAAGGCTTTTCTCCTCCGTTGCGCCGGACGCCATCCATTTGGATATTGAACTGCCCGATCGTCCAGATG
>OMXR01000042.1 GCA_900315045.1 uncultured Sutterella sp.
CTCTGCAACCCTCTTGTCCGAACGGATCAAAAGGAGCGGAAGGAAAAGTCAGTGCTTGTTCCAAGGAAACCTTCCTGCTGCAGCAGGGAGTTGTTTAGCCAGACATTGCGTCCCAACACCCGCTTCAGCCCCTTTCTCTCGGCCGCGTACCGGGCAAGTTCTTCGCTCATCACCTGCAGGTTCTTCGCCCCGTCCTTCCTGAGCGGATCGCCCTCATCGAGCAGAGAGGCAGCCAGAGCGCTGTCGGCCTCGTAAAGCGCCCGCAGGTACCGCTCGGCGACCGTGCGCGGATCGTCCTGGCTGCGGGAACTGCAACCGACGAAAAGAAGAGCCGGGAGCGCCAGCATGCAGCCCATGAGCGCTCTGCGCCCCGATTGAACGCCGGAGCCTTGGTTCCGGGGACTCATGCGTTCTCCCGCTCGTTCTCTGCGTCTGCGAGCCGCATGCCGCGTTCAAGATCGAGCCGCATCAAGGCGAACACCGCAGCAACGAAGAAAAGACCTGTGACAGCGATGGCAAGCCTCTGGTCGTTGCCCGTGACCCAGGTCACCGTCCCGTAGGTGAGCGGTCCCACCATGGCGGAGACCCAGAGCGCCATGTTCCAGAGCCCGTAGAACTCGGCCGATCGCGCCTTGGGCGCGAGCAGTCCCACCATGGCTCTTCCGGCTGACTGGCTGGAGCCCATCGCAAGTCCGGCGAGGTTGGCAGCCACCCAGAAAGTGGTCGCCCGGGTGGCGGAACAGGCAATGACAACCATCGCCACCCACACCAGCAGTGTGAGCATGAGCGAGCGCTTGTGTCCCATCCAGTCCTGCAGGTACCCGAAGCCGAACGCCCCGATGGCTGCGGTTATGTTGACCAGAAGCACCATCGTGAGCGTCTCGGTCATGGTGAATCCCATCACCTCGGAAGCGTAGATGGCGCTCAGAGCAATGACCGTGGCAATGCCGCACTGATAGAGAAAGCCGCAAAGGGCGAGCGAGGCAAAATCGGGAAAGCTGCGCAGCGTTCTCACGGTATGAAAAAACTGTTTGCGGATGCCGCGCTTTTTTTCTGGCTTCGCGGCCTTCCTTGCGGGCACGGCCCGTTCCTTGACCCAGAGGAAAAACGGCAGCGAGAGAACAAGGAAAACCCCTGCCGTGATGAGATTGGTAATGGGCACGAGAGAACTTTCCGACAGGCCTGCAGACTGTCCGCGAAGCACAACAGCCAGGCACAGCCCAAGCGTGAGAAGTCCTCCCGCATATCCGAGCGACCAGCCCCACCCCGAAACCTTGCCGAGCGCCGCAGGCTTTGCCAGTTCGGGCAGAAAGGCCGAGTTGAGCGTTTCACCCACGCTGTAGCCGAAATTGCTGAGAACCACCATGGAGAATGCCAGCAGCAGCGTCCCCTCCCGGGCAAAGGCAAGCATCGAGGTTGCGGCGATGCAAAGCAGGGTTGCCGCAAGCAGCCAGATCTTCTTTTTGGCCGTGGCGTCGGAAATCCTGGCAATCGCAGGCATGAAGACGATGGCCAGAAAGTTGGAGAAAGCTACCGCACAGGTCCAGAGCAGCGTCGCCCAGGAGGCGTCCCTGCACACCGTCGAAACAAAGTAGGCGTTGAAAACCGCAGTCAGAACCACGGTGCTGTAGCCGGAATTGGCGGCGTCAAAAAGCGCCCAGCCCCAGACCTCCTTCGCCTTCACTCCGGCCTTCAGTGTTGACGAATCGAATAAAGCCATCGGGGCCTCCCTTCAAGAGCGGTTTCAGTTCTGCCGGTCCTCAAGCACATCGACGCCCTTGGGAATGACGAACTCGAAAACATCGTCCGCTATGGGCCCGTTCAGCTTGATTTCGGAAAAGGTGAGCACGGTCTTCTGTGCAAAATGATCCGTGAGTTCCAGCTTGGCGAGCTCGCCCGACTCGGTGAATCCGACCGAGATGAAGGCAAACGAGGGATCCGTCTGCCTGGGCGTTGCCTTCACCCATACGAGGCCGTCGCGTTTAGGCTCGTTCTGCAGCACAAGGGTCTTGTCCAGATCTGCGCTGCCAAAGAGCACGGCAACGGGAGCCGCAGAGAAGGTGCCGGCCAGATTCTTCACCGTCACCTGCATCAGATCCGGGTCGTAGAGCCAGAGCCTCGTGCCGTTGGAGATGACGCTCTGCCGGTAGGGACTCTCTACGATCCAGGAGAATTTCCCGGGGCGGCTGAAGGCAAACGTCCCCGAACTCTCGGGCTCGCGAGCCGCGCCGCTCTTGTCGAGCATGAGCTGCGTGAAGCGCCCGGTTGCCCTCGCGGCCTGCCGGGAAAAGCGCTCAAGCAGGCTGCGGGCAGAAGGAGCCGCCAGCAGTCCGGGCGCAAAGCCGCCCGCAAGCGCAAGAGAAAGCAGATCACGCCGCCGCATCACACGCCTCCGGCATCGTGCGCCAGAATCTCCCGCTTGCCAGCGGCATTGGCGGGACTCACGATTCCGGCCGCCTCCATGGTCTCGATGATGTTTGCCGCCCGGTTGTAGCCGATGCTGAAGCGCCTCTGAACGAAACTCGTCGAAACGCGGCGCGTCTCGAGGACAAGCTGCACGGCCTCATCGTAAAGCGGATCCTTCTCTCCGGTCTTGCCGCCGCCCGCCGCCGCGTCTCCGTCAAAGTCGTCGGAGGGCTCGGGATCGGTCACGCCCTCCACATACTCGGGCTCTCCGTAGCTGCGCAGCTCCTGCACGACCCTGTCGATTTCGGTCTCCTCGACCACGCAGCCCTGAGCGCGGATCAGCGCGTGAGTGCCGGGCTTGCGGAAAAGCATGTCGCCTCTGCCGAGCAGATCCTGCGCTCCGCTCTCATCGAGCACCACCATGCTGTCGAAGCGGCTGGCAACCTGGAAGCAGATGCGCGCCACAATGTTGGCCTTGATGAGCGGAGTCACAATGTCAGCGCTCGGCCTTTGCGTAGCGAGCACCAGGTGAATGCCTGCCGCGCGCGCCTTCTGCGCAAGACGCATGATGTAGAGCTCGACCTGCTTGCGGTTGACAAGGATCAGATCGGCCAGCTCGTCGATGAAGCAGACGAGGTACGGCAGAGGCTTCAGGGGCACATGCGGCGCGGGATTGTCCGGATCCACATCGAACGGATCCATGAGCGGAGCGCCGGCGTCGATCGCCTCCTTCACCTTGAAATTGAAGCTGTCGAAGCTCCTCACGCCAAGCCGGCTCATCAGCCGGTAGCGTCGGTCCATCTCGTTGACCAGCCATGCCAGGGCATTGGCAGCCTTGTTCATGTCCGTCACAACCGGAGTCAGCAGATGGGGAATGTCCTGATAAAGGGAGAATTCCACCGTCTTCGGGTCAATGAGTACCAGACGCAGCTGCGAAGGATCGCACTTGTAGAGCAGCGAGAGGATCATCGAGTTGATGCAGACCGACTTGCCCGAGCCGGTGGTGCCGCCCACCAGCATGTGGGGCATGCGCGCCAGATCGATGATGAGCGGCTTGCCGGCGATGTCCTTGCCCAGCGCAAGCGAAAGCAGCGATTTGCTTTCCTTGAATTGCTGGCAGCCGATCACCTCGGACAGGTAGACGGCCATGCGCTGCTCGACTCCGTTCGGAATCTCAAGCCCCATGTACGGAGTGTTGGGAATCGCCGGAACAACGCGGATCGAATGGACGGCGAGCGCTCGGGTCAGATCCTTGCAGATCGCCTCGACATGGCTTCCCTTGACGCCGTCGGCAAGCTGCAGCCAGTACTGGGTAATGACGGGCCCGGCCTGGGCTCCTTTAACTTCAGCCTTGATCCGATAGGTGCGCAGCTTGGACTCGATGAGGCGGCTCGTCATTTCGATCGTCTCTTCGGTAATGCCCCTGCGGTCCTGTGGCGGCTCGGCGAGCGCGGTAATGTTGGGCGTGATGTGTCCGCCCTGCTCCTTGGCAAGAAGCTCGCCCTGAGTCATGGTGCGCCGCGGCTTTGGCGCCTCTGCCGCTTCCGGCTGCCGGGGCTTGGCCGGCTCCTGCTCGGCCGGCGCAGCCCGGACCTCGCCTCCCTGCTCATCCGCAGACGCTTCTTCGCCTTCGCTGAAAGGCACGTCAATCACTTCGGTCTCGGCAGCAGCTGGGTCGCCCTGCCCGGCTTCCTGAACCGCCTGAGCCTGCTCAGCCCCTTGCAAAAGCGCCGGCTCAACCGGTTCGGGCTCAGGCCTTCTGAATCCCTGTGCGATGCTGCACGCCATGCGGACGATGAAAAGAACGCACTTGTCAATCAGCTCCCCGATCTCCTCGCACAGGTCCAGCCACGAGAAGCGGAACACGTAGGAAAGTCCCACGGCGCCCACCACGGAGAAGATCAGGGTCGCTCCCCAGATGCCCAGGTACGGCACGGACTTGTCGGCCATGAGCCGGCCGAGCAGCCCGCCCGGTCCAAGCGACAGATGTTCGGAAAGGTATGCAAGCTGAATGGTTTCCAGACCGACCGAGGAGCAGATCAGAACCAGAAGCCCGATCAGCGCGGAGCAAATTCTCAGTTCAAACGGCTCGCCGCTCTTCCATTTGATGCGCCCGCGAATGCACAGCAGCAAAATGGCAAACAGCCCGATGACGATCCACCAGACGGAAAGTCCGAACATCCAGTAGCCGAAATCGGCAATCCACGCACCGACAAGCCCGCACATGTTGTGCGCCGTCTGCGTGCCCGTGGAGGTAAAGCCCGGATCGGCGCTCGAATACGATCCGAGTGCAATCGCCGAAAAACAAAGCATCACTGCAGCAACCAGCGCCAGGGCATCGGCAAAAGTACCCCGTGCAAAGGAGCGGACCTGCGCGAGCGCTCCCTCTCGAGCCGCCAGCCGCTCCTTTCTTTCCTTCTGAGCTTCCAGCCGCTCCTGAGTCTTGCTGCTTTGCCGCCACTCATCGGTGATGGCGGGTTTTTTACTGATAGAAAACAACGGAAAAACCCAAATGTCCAATAAAAACAAACCGGCCGCACGGCCAAAAAGCGGTTAATTATAGCCGCGGCACAGGCCCAATCGAAAATCGCGCCTCAGCTTTCAGCTGCCGGAGATCTCGTTGGATATCTCGATGAGATTTCCGTCCGGATCCCGAAGATAAACCGAGCGCAGGGGGCCGCAGGCTCCGGTTCTCTCAAGCGGGTGCTCGGAACACTGCACATTCATGGCCCGAAGCGCCACGATCACTTCTTCCACCGGCGTTTTCGTCAGCAGGCATAGGTCGGCCGATCCCCGGGTCGGATGCCCGGCATACGGAGCGATCTCGCGACCCGCCTGATGCAGATTGATCTTCTGGCGCCCGAACGCGAGCGCCTTGCGCCCGGCGCCGAACGTCACCTCGCGCATTCCGAGAACCTCGGTGTAAAAACGCACCGTGGCGCCGATATCGGCCACCGTCAGCACCAGATGGTCAAGACTTTCCACATGAAACTTCTGCATATGCACCTCCTGGACAGTCCAGGCAGTCTACCGCGCAAAAATTCCTTTAGACTAGACCGCTTCAAAAACCGTTTTCAAACTTGTTTTTCAAGGAACTATCATGGATAACAACATGCCCGCAACAATGGTCAATGACGAAAACTTTGCCGCGGAAGTCGAGCAATCCGACAAGCCCGTTCTGCTTGCGATCGGCGCTTCCTGGTGCGTGGACTGCAAGCGCATCATGCCGCTTTTCATGCAGTTTGCCGCCCAGCACGGGGAAAAGCTCAAGTTCTGCGCCTGCGACATGGAGCAGAGTCCGGCCGTGAAGGAGCGTTTTGCCGTGCGGCACATCCCCACGCTGGTTCACATCAAGTCCGGAAAGATCGTCGACACGCTGATCGAACCCAAGAGCATCGCTCCGTTCAAGGAGTTCGTTGAGAAGGCGCTGGTCTAACCAACGGTCTCCCCGGAAATCAGGCTCGGCTCGCCGCCGGGCCTTTTTCTTTGCCTAAAGCGGCTTGCGCCAGCCATATCGCGCTTCGCTCCGAAGCGGGCAGTTCTCGCGCACTGCGGCGAGTGCTCCAAAGAAATCCGCTTCGCTCCTGGCCTTGAACATCGCCTTTTCGAAGGGTTCCGTTCTGTCAAAAAGGCAAAGCTGGAAGAACCAGTATTCCTTCATGCGCATGAGCGCGTTCTTGCGGCTTCCGAATGCGCTGGCATAGGACTCGAAAAGCGCATCAGAAAAGCCAAAGATCTCCTCTGCACCTGCCGGCATCCCGCCCCTGGCCTTGCGGATGAGGGCCGGGTCGGCCATCAGCGCGCGGCCGATCATGATCTCGGCCAGGCCTGGAAACTGTCTTTGCACCTGCTCGGCATCGAAAGCCGTGACAATGTCCCCGTTGTAGCCGACGGGCATCGGCAGATCCGGGTACAGGCGCTCCAGGACGTGCCTTCTGGCATCCCCCTTGTACTGATCGGTCTTGAGCCTTGGGTGGACAATGAGCCTGCAGATCGGAAAATGTGCATAGAGATCGGCAAGATCTTCAAATTCGGATTCTTCGCTCCATCCGATGCGGGTCTTGACGGAGACATCAATGCCCTGCACTTCGTCAAAAACAATTCTCAGAAAATCCGCCAGTTCAGAGGGCGTGCGCAGGAATCCCGCTCCCTTGCCTTTTGCGACAACCGTTCCGGCCGGACATCCGAGATTGAGGTTGACCTCCCGGTAGCCCATGTCGCGCAAGGCGCGCGCCGCCCAGACAAAATCCGCGGGCCGCCGCGTCAGCAGCTGCGGAATCACGTGCCTGCCCGCATTGACTTCCGGAGCAAGCTCCCTCAGCTGCCGCTCGGTAAATCTCGGCTCGAGCGTCGGAGTGACAAATGGCGTGTAGTAAGCATCTGCGCTGCCAAAAAAGCGGCTGTGCGCGGCTCGCCAGACAAAGCCGGTCAGCCCCTCCATGGGGGCCGCGGAAAAGAACGGTTTGCTCGCGGCCACGCTCTCAGAACCTCTGCTGCATGCTTTGCTTGCGCTTTGTCTGCTCGATGTGCTCGCGGATAACGCGTTCGCGGCGAATCAGACGTCCAATGATTTCAAGGTCGGGGTTGGGCGCTGCCATCACCCGCTGCATTTCCCCCTTGAGCGTTTCGAGTTCCAGGCTTGCGCGAATCATCTCGAACTCGGCCCGGACAACCTCATCGGTCGCCTCCACTTCAAATTCGCGCGCGGCAAGCTCTTCATACCGGGCGATGTGCTCGCTGCGGCGCAGTGCAAGAAGCAGCGCCGCAGGGGACGGAACCCGATCCGTTGTCATGGCGGTGAGAACCCGCCAGACCTCGACGATCTGCTCGCAGATGCTGTCGCCGCGCTCGGCCCGTTCCACAATCTCCTCTTCCACCATGGCGCTGTACTCAAGCGCGATCGCCGGATGCGTGATGAAGTACTGCAGAATGCGCTCGTTCTTGTCGGCGGTCACGCCGGCGGGAACGATTCTCCTGGGCTGAGCATCCCGCCGGGGCCGGGTCCAGTCCCGCTTCCAGTTCACCCTCTCGGAGCCCTCCTGCGTCGCCTGCGAAGCGACGGTCGGCTGGGCAATGCCAAGCGCTCTGGCCACGGCGTCCGGCGTCATCTGCGTCCAGCGGCCGAGCACTCCGAGAATCTGCGTGCGCAGCAGCGGCGCTTCCCGCATTCCGACCAAAAGCGGCTTGGCTTCAGCCAGCAGCTGGGTTCTCCCCTCGGCTGTTCCCAGATTCTTGCCTTCGGTGAGCGTATGAACGAAAAACTCCGAGAGCGTGAGGCTCCTGTCAAGCTGTTCCTCGAAGGCGTGCGCCCCCTTTTCCTTGATCAGGCTGTCCGGATCATGCTCTTCGGGCAGTACGACAAAGCGCACTTCCTGAGCATCCCGGACGACCGGCAACGCCGCCTCCATGGCCCGTCTCAAGGCATGCTGGCCGGCGGAGTCCCCGTCAAAGCTGAAGTACACCTTGCTCACCATCTTGAGCAGCTTGCGGACATGGTCGCTCGTGATCGAGGTTCCGAGAGCCGCTACGGCTTCCGTAAAGCCTGCCTGGGAGAGCTGGATGACATCCATGTACCCTTCGCATACGATCGCACGGCCGTTCTTGCGGATCGTGTCCGCCGCCTCGTACAGTCCGTAGATTTCCAGTCCCTTGTGGTAAATCGCCGTTTCGGGGCTGTTCAGATACTTGGGGTGCTCGTCGCCGTTGAGCGTCCGCGCGCCAAACCCGATCACCTGCCCCCGGGGATTGCGGATCGGGAACATCAGACGGCCGCGGAACCGATCGTAGCGGCGGCCCTGCTCCTTGACGATCACAAGTCCGCACCCGCTCTCCTCGGTCATCTCGGGATCTTCGTACTGATCGCCGAAGACATCCTTCAAGCTCTGCCAGGCATCGGGAGAGTATCCGAGTCCGTACCGGGCGGCCGTGAGGCCGGATATGCCGCGCCCCTTGAGATAGTCGATCGCCCGCTCGTTCTGCCGGAGGGCCTCGGTGTAGAAGTCCGCAGCCATCTGCATGCGGTCGGTGAGCGTTTTCGCCCTTTCCCTCTTTGCCTTTTCCCCCGGCCGCTCCTCTGGCACTTCCATGCCCACGGACTCGGCGAGCTTTCGCACGGCCTCGGGAAAGGTGAGACCGTCGTAATTCATCACGAACCGGATCACCGTGCCCGCAGCTCCGCACCCGAAGCACTTGAAGAACTGCTTCTGGGGATTGACGGAAAAGGACGGCGTCTTTTCGTGATGGAACGGGCAGCAGCCCATCAGGTTTTTCCCGGTCTTTTTAAGCGGTACTACCTTGCTGACCACATCGACGATGTCGACCCGGTTCAGCAGCTCCTGGATGAAATTGTCGGGAATCACGTAACGGAACTCCTGCCTGCGACGCGATTACTTTGCAGCGAGCACGGCACGCACGATGGCGCTCACCTTGCCCATGTCGGCCTTGCCGGCAACCTTGCCCTTGACGAGTCCCATGACCTTGCCCATCTGAGCCATGCCGGCGGCACCGGTTTCAGCCACTGCGGCCTCGACGACGGCGCGGATCTCCTCCTCGCTCATCTGCTTGGGCAGATACACCGAGAGCGTATCGATTTCGAACTGTTCCTTGTCGGCCAGATCCTGGCGGCCCGCCTTAGCGTACTGGTCGACCGAGTCGCGGCGCTGCTTGATCAGCTTGGCGATCACTCCGGTGACGAGTTCGTCGGTCGGCTCGGCGTGATCGTCCACTTCACGCTGCTTGATGCCGGCAAGAAGCATGCGCAGCGCCGAGAGCTTGGCCTTGTCGTGAGCGCGCATGGCGTTCTTCATGTCTTCAGTGATCTGTTCCTTGATAGTCATTTCTTCAATCCTTGCTGAAAAATATAAAAGCGGCCGTCCCCAGTCAATCCGAGAAGGCCGCTTTTCGCAATCGTTCGCACTGACGGAAACTGTAGCCGTCTGCTGAACCGATTAGTAAAGCTTCTTGGGCAGCATCATGCTACGCAGACGCTTGTAGTGACGCTTGATGGCAGCGGCCTTCTTGCGCTTTCTCTCAGCCGTGGGCTTCTCATAGAACTCACGGGCGCGCAGCTCGGTGAGCAGGCCGGACTTTTCGATGGTGCGCTTGAAGCGGCGAAGAGCAACCTCAAACGGTTCGTTTTCTTTAACGCGAATGGTGGGCATTGAAATACCTGTATGTTTTTTATTGTTATGCCCCCGCGGCCATCAGGCCCGCAGGAGGCGGAAAATTTGCGAGACGCGCATTCTTACACAAAAAAAATTGAAAGTAAACAGCGGACGAAAAAATTCTTTGCAGTCGTCTCTCAATATTCGATTACAATGTTGTTTTTAAACGAAAATTTGCACATCCTATCAAACGCAGATCTGTATACCACAGTTGTCAAAATGCTGTATACTGCGGTTTCCACTTTCAAGCATCACCATTCCCCATGCAAGAATCGGCCCAAGCAATTCAGGAACAAGCGTCGGACAGCGCCCCGAGCGAGGCGCTTGAAAGCGAAGGCGCCTCCAGGCTCTACCTTGCCGCCTGCTTTTTTGAAGACAAGGGCGACGGCAGACTCATCAAGCAGGCGCTCAACAAGATCGCCAAGGCGAAGGGCATTTCGGGCGTAGCCAGAGCCTCAGGCCTTACTCGGGCCGGCTTGTACAAGGCGCTCTCGGACGAAGGCGATCCCAAACTCTCGACCGTTCTTGCCATCATGAAGGCGCTCGATCTCACCCGCTAGGACTCCCCTTTATGGAAAACGTTCTTCTGCACAGCTGCTGCGCTCCGTGCAGCGCAGCCATCATCGAGTGGATGCTCGCTCATGACATCCTGCCGACGATCTACTACTACAACCCGAACATATTTCCCCTGGAGGAATACGAAAAGCGAAAGGGCGAGATCACCCGCTATGCATCCTCGCTCGGCTTGAACATTATTGACGGAGACTGGGAGCACGAAGCTTGGAGGGCGATGGTCAGAGGACTGGAAAACGAGCCGGAGCGAGGGCGCAGATGCCAGAAATGCTTTGACATGCGGCTTGAGTCCGCTGCCAGAAAATGCGCGGAACTCGGCCTGAAACGCTTCACCACCAGCCTGGCCTCCAGCCGCTGGAAAAGCCTTGAGCAGGTGGACGCCGCCGGCATGCGCGCCCAAAACCTGGTTCCCGGCGTACTGTACTGGGCCAAAAACTGGCGCAAGGACGGGCTGCAGGAGCGCCGTAGCCAGCTGATCAGACTCAACGGTTTTTATAACCAGCAATGGTGCGGGTGCGAGTTTTCCCATGAGGCCATGATTCGGTGGAGGGCCAGAAAAGTCCAGGATCAGCAGTCTGCCGATTGCACCTGCGGCAAGAATTGACTCCCCTGCGCACAGACATTGCGGCACATTGGTGTTCGCTTATTACGGAATAAGGCTTAATACTTGCTCGTTATTGCCAGAACGAGAACGACAGTAATTTTCAAAAACACAGCACGGTAACCGCGGCCGCTTTTGCGAATATCGGTTCCAGCATCGAAATCCCATGGCAATTCCGGTTTTATCAGCCTTCCATTTCATACAATGCCGCCGGGAGAAAAACCTCTGTGGCAAAGATGGGGATTTTCCCCGGGCATGGAATAGGAAGGGAAGCTACGCTTTCCCGCTCCTTTTCGGTTTGTCATCGCTCGCTCGTCCCTTTACGGAATCCTGTTATGACCGATTTCTCCTGCCGTTCACTCTTTAAGACCGCTGCTGCCGCCTCGGCAAACAGCACCGCCAGATTCGAGCCGGAAAGCCTGCCCGAGTCCGATCTTTCCCTCACTGGCACCTTCGACCCTGACAAATCCACGATTAACGAAGGCGCCTCCATCACGGCGAGCCACTGGGGCATCCTGCGCCCCTATGTGAAAGGCGGCAGAATCGTTGCCATCAAGCCCTTCGAGCATGACCATGCTCCGAGCCCGAATCTGCAGGGACTCGCGGAACTTCCCTACAGTCCGGCCCGCATCCGCTACCCGATGGTTCGCGAAGGCTATCTGAAGTCCGGCCCGAAATCCCGCGAGCTGCGCGGCAAGGAAAAGTTCATCCGTGTCTCCTGGGATGTCGCCCTCACACTGGCTGCAAGGGAAATCCAGCGCGTTTACGACGAGTACGGCCCCTCGGCCGTCTACGGCTCATCCTACGGCTGGATGTCCACGGGAAAGGTAAACGCCGCCAACGGCCTGCAGCGACGACTTCTGAACCTGATGGGAGGCTTCGCCGGCCGCCGCAACAGTTATTCGACAGGGGCCATCAACACGATCATGCCCTATGTCGTTGGAGCCGGCGATCCGCAAAGCACAAGCTGGGATGTCGTGATCGCCAACTCCGAGCGCATAGTGCTCTGGGGCTGCGATCCGCTCGTCACCAATGACGTCGACTGGACGACGACCCTGCACAATCACGCGGAATACTTCCGTGCTCTCAAAGCCAAGGGAACGCGGACGATTTCCGTCAACCCCATCCTGACCGATACCGCCGAATATCTCGGCAGCGAATGGGTCGGACTCAATCCCGGCACGGACGTCGCCGTGATGGCAGCCATGATCTACGAGCTCGAGATCTCCGGAAAGGCCGACCACGATTTTCTGGACAAGTACACGAGCGGCTGGCAGCAACTGCGTGCCTACATCATGGGCGAAGAGGACGGAGTCAAGAAGACCCCCGAATGGGCCTCCAAGATCTGTGCAGTAGCAGCTGACAAGATCCGCGCTCTTGCGCACGAATGTCAGGAGCACCGCACGATGATCATGTTCGGCTGGGGCATTCAGCGCGCGGATTTCGGCGAACAGCCCCACTGGATGGGCGTTGCACTTGCCAGCGCCCTCGGCCAGATCGGTCTGCCGGGCGGCGGCTTCGGCACCAACTACCACTACTCATCGGGCGGCGCCCCCTGCGGCAACGGGACAATCCTTGCGCAGATCCCCACTTCGGTTCAGCCCGTCAAGCCCGTCACCAAGCCCTGGAAGGGCAGCAGGGTACTGCCCGTTGCCGCCATTTCCGACGCGCTGCAGCACCCGGGCAAGGTCATCGACTATGACGGCAAGAAGGTCACATTCCCGGAATTTCACCTTGTGATGTGGGCCGGCGGCAATCCCTTTGCACATCACCCCGACACCAACCAGGTGACCAAAGCCTTCCGCTGCCCCGACACGGTCATCGTAACCGACTATGTCTGGACCGCAACGGCACGGCATGCCGACATCGTGTTCCCTGCCTGCACAGTCTTCGAGCACAACGACATCACCAACATCGGCTCATACTCCAATGACGGGTTCGTTGCCATGAAAAAGACGATCGAGCCGCAGTACGAATCCAAGACCGACTACGAGATCTTCAGTCTGCTAGCCGAAAAACTCGGCATCGGCAAGGAGTACACCGAAGGTCTCGATGAAATGGGCTGGATCCGCCGTCTCTATGAAAACGCCCGCAAGCTCGGCGACAGAAAGGGATTGAAGATGCCCGACTTCGACACTTTCTGGAAGAACGAGTATCTGATGTTCGATGTCACCGAAGAGAGCCGGAACTTTGTTTCCTTCGCCGCATTCCGCGCCGATCCCGAGAAAAACTCCCTCAGCACCGAAACCGGCAAGATCGTTCTGTTCTCTCAGAGAATCAGCGACTACAAGTACGACGACTGCAAGGGACACCCGACGTATTTCGAGGCTACCGAAGGAGTTGCCAAGGCGAACCAGCAGTATCCGTTCGCCCTGGTTGCCTGCAAGAGCCGCTACCGCATGCACAGCCAGCTCGACTGCACGAACAACCGCCAGCGCGGCCAGGTCGAGGACAGGGAGCCGATGTGGATCAACCCGGTTGACGCAAAGAAGTGCGGCGTCAAGAACGGGGACATCTGCCTTGTCGAGTCGCGCCGCGGCAAGGTGCTGGCCGGAGCCATCGTGACTGAACGCGTCATTCCGGGCACCATCGTCATTCATCATGGCGCCTGGTTCGATCCGCAGGTCATCAACAGGCAGCTGATCGACGTTCACGGCAATGCCAACACGCTGGTTCTTGACAAGCCCACGTCCAAACTTGCCCGCGGCAATCTGGCTTCAACAGCCAATGTGCGCGTGACCGTCTGGAGCGGGTCTGCACCCGCGCTGCGCGTTTTCGTTCAGCCGGATAAAACTGCCAGGACGCTCAGCAAGATCGCAAAGAAAACCTCGTAATAACCCCGGGCGGCGTCGGAGAGATGTGCCGGGCATGCCGCCCGGCATGCAGCATGAACAGCATAAGCAAAAAGGGTTGATATTGATTCAGCTTTGCTGTAGTATCCCACCTTCCTGAACGGGAATGCCGTTCTTCGGAGAAGTGGCCGAGTGGCTGAAGGCACGCCCCTGCTAAGGGCGCAGATCCAAAATTAAGGGTCTCGAGGGTTCGAATCCCTCCTTCTCCGCCAAATGCGAACCCCTGTGTATTGATTTCACAGGGGTTTTTCTTTCCCCGCAGAAAGCCGCAAAACCATTCCGATGCTTTTTGGAGCCTTCTGCGAGCCGGTCATCGCTGTCAGATGTAACGGCAGACGTGGTCAACCGCAATATCGGAAAAGCCGAATGCCTCAGCCTTGGTCGTCTTGCCGCCTGCGACTTTGAGCACTTCATCAAAAACCAGCTGTCCCGCCTCACGGATCGACATTTCTCCGCGCACGATTCCCGATACATCGATGTCCATGTTGTCAGCCATGCGCCGGGCGGTCACTTCATTGCCGGTCACCTTGATGACGGGAGCAAGAGCATGCCCGGTCGGGGTTCCGCGGCCCGTTGTAAACACAACAAGGGAAGCGCCTCCAGCCACCATACTCGTTACCGAACTGATGTCGTACCCGGGCGTATCCATGATGAGAGCTCCGCCAAGCTTGCTCGGCCGGCATCCTTCCGCGAGAACCTCGACCACCGGGCGGGTGCCTCCCTTTTTGATGCAACCCAGGCTCTTTTCCTCAATGGTCGAAAGGCCGCCAGCCTTGTTGCCCGGCGTAGGCTGTCCAGCCCGGCAGTCCTGACCGGCCAGCGCGAGATGCTTCTCGTAATCCTCGCAGATGCGAATGATCTGGTCGTGGATTTCGGGAGTAGCACCGCGCCGGGCCAGGATGTGCTCAGCGCCAATGAACTCAACAGTTTCGCTCATCATGGTCGTGCCGCCTGCATCGACAATCATGTCGGACATGTGTCCGACTGCCGGATTCGAAGCGATGCCGCTTGTGGCATCCGATCCGCCGCACTCGATCGCAACGAACAGATCCTTCACCTCGCACGGCTCACGCTGCACAAGGCTTGCTTCAGCAACCATCGCCCGGGCCGCCTGAACCGCCTTCATGGCCGTTACAACCGTTCCGCCCTCTTCCTGGATGCCAAAACTCACTACGGGCTTGGAGGAAAGAGTCCGAATCTTGGCGGCAAGCTCACGGTGTCCGACAGTTTCGCAGCCAAGTCCTATCACCACGACGCCGTACACGTTTGGATTCAAGGCAAACCCTGTCAGGATTCTCTGCGTCATCTCGGTATTGGCGGCAACGTCCGAACAGCCGACGTTGATAATGACATTGACCGATCCCTTAACCTGATGCGCAACAACACGGCAGGTTTCAGACGCACACGCGCAGCTCGGCAGGATGAGAACGTGATTGCGCACGCCGACGCTGCCATCGGCCCTTCTGTATCCCATGAACGTCATTTCGCCGCCTCCTTGCCCAGAATGTATTCGTCGGCATACCGGCGCGGCTGGCTGACGATATTGCTGTCGTTGGCAAGCGTTGCGCATGCGATGTCGGCGCTCGCCAGTCCGATCGATTCCCCATACTTGATGATGTCTTCACCGCATCGGATATCGCGCAGGGCGATCTTGTTGCAAAAGGCAATGTCGGCAGCCGCGCGGATCATTCCGCGCTTTCCATCCGGGTGGATGATCTGCACCTCATCGCCCGCGTGCACAGGCGTTGTGCAAACCGCCACATTGTCATTGGGGTCCATCAGCAAGGCTCTAGCCTGAGTCATTTCCGTCTCCTGTTTGCCAGCCATACGCGCGAAGCACCGCCCGGCGGATCGCCAGATGGGCTGACGCCTGGGCCGCCGCGCCATGGAAAGCATATTAGCCGACCGCCACAAGTGGCAATCCGATAGAGGTTTCGCGCCCGATCTTGCACATTTCCGATTTCTCAGCAGGGCGCACCATCACGAAAAATTTGCTTTTTGGAAAATAAGCATGTATAGTTAAATTCTTGACTCGTTCAAGACATGTGCGCCAGTAGCTCAGTTGGATAGAGTACCTGGCTACGAACCAGGGGGTCGCGGGTTCGAATCCTACCTGGCGCACCAGACAGCCCCAAGCAGTTAACCGCTGCTTGGGGCTTCCTCTTTTTCAGCTCCGCTCAGCGCCCGTCTTCTTCGCGAAGCTCGCGGGCTCGCTTCCCTGCAAGCCCCGCCATCCACGGATGGCGCTTTTCATGCTCCCGCCTGAACGCCTCGATCCGAGGCAGGTCCTGAAGCGTCGCCTCCAGCATGTCGAGCCCCTCAAGCAGCATGTGCCGGTGCCGCTGCGCAATCGAAAACCGCCACTCGTGCCCCGGCGCACTGATCGTTGCCCGCGCCACGTCCACTGTCAGCTCTCTTGGCTCCTCACTCCCAAGATAGGCGAGGATTGCCTCACAGTCCTCAGCGCTGACGCGCGCAGCAAGCAGCCCGTTGTTGAAGCAGTTCGAATAGAAAATCTCCCCGAACCCCGCGGCGATCACGACGCGGATGCCAAACTGCATCAGTCCCCAGACGGCGTGCTCGCGGCTCGAGCCGCACCCGAAATTCGGGCCGGCCACGATGATCTGCGCCTTCTCAAAACCGGGCCTGTTGAAAACACAATCCTCGCGGCGGCTGCCATCGGGTTGAAAGCGCAAGTTGTAGAACGTCCCTCTGTCAAGACCAGACTT
>OMXR01000080.1 GCA_900315045.1 uncultured Sutterella sp.
AATTTCGTGCGCCGCTTCTATGCCGCGCACCCGAGTGCTTCGATCAGGCCGCTTGCCGCCGCCTGCCAGGCCGAGTGCCTTTCATTCCTTGACAAGTGGCTTGCCGGGCGCGAGCCAAGCGCCGGCCTCACGGCCGAAAAGCAGGCCATCGAATTTGCCTTTGCGCATTTTGACGAACTCGGCCTGCAGGGCGCGATTCTCTCGGAGGGCGACACGATCTACGGATTCACGTTCGGAGCGCTCTGCGCGCCGGGCGTTTTTGCAATCCACATTGAGAAAGCCGACAAGGAATGCGTGGGCGCCTATCCCGCCCTCACGAGCGGCTTTGCCGCCCTGCTCCCCGAGAGCGTCACAACCCTGAACCGCGAGGAAGACATCGGGATCTCGGGACTGCGCAAGGCAAAACAGGACTGGAATCCGCAGCGAATGCTGCAAAAGGGCTACGTGCGGCTGATGCCTGGAGAATATTAGCCGTTGCCGCGCCCCGGGCGGTCAGAGCGGGTCTAAACTTTGGCAATATGCACTACTTCGGAGGTCATCACAATGGGCTTTATTTTTGCTCCTCCCCCTCAGGCCGTCCTTCCCATCGCGGGCGATCCTGATTCACTCTTTCCCATCCGGCGCGTGTTCCACATCGGACACAACTACGCGGCGCACAACAAGGAACTGGGCGCCCCGGACGATCCCGTAATCTTTCTCAAGCCCGTCGATGCCGTCGTGGCGGTTCCAGAGGGACAGCTTGCAGACATCCCCTACCCGCCGATGAGCGAGAACTTCCAGCACGAGATCGAGCTCGTGGCCGCGCTCAAGTCGGGCGGCAGAAACCTCACCGAGGAACAGGCGGCCGCGTGCATCTACGGCTACGCCGTGGGCATCGACTTCACCCGGCGCGACTGGCACTTCAAGATGCGCGACAAGGGGCAGCCCTGGGAAAAGGGCAAGACGTGCGACAGCGCGCTGCCCATCACCGCCATCCGCAAGGCCGAAGATGTCGGCGACCTTTCCAATCTTCAGATCTGGCTTGACGTGAACGGAGTCCGCAAGCAGGAAGGCTCGACGGGACAGATGATGCACAGCGTGGCGAGCCTCATCGCCCACCTGTCGATGTTCTGGGAACTCAAGCCCGGCGACGTCATCTTCACGGGCACCCCCAGGGGCGTGGGGCCGGTGCAGGTCGGCGACATGCTCTCGGGCGGAATCGACCGCATCGGAACCCTCAGCGCCAGAATCGTCTAGCGCGGGGCCTTTTCCTGTGCCGCGGATCCGAAGCGCAGCCACCGATCGCGGCACAGCAAACGAAAAACCCGGGGAACTCACCTTCGAACCCCGGGTCTCTCTCAGCCGCATGGACTGCAAGATGCGCCTAGTACTCCATCATCGGAGGCAGCGTCTTGGCCTCTTCGACCATCTTGGCGATTTCCTTTTCCACCGGAACGCGACCGACGATCTTGTGGGCGGCATTGACCTCATTGCACTTGGCGGCGAGGTTCGCGGGCACGCGGTGCGCGAGTTCCTTGACGGTATCCACGCCAGCCTTTTCAAGCAGTTCGGAGAACTGCGGGCCGACGCCCTTGATGCGCATCAGATCGGCGTGGTTCGTCCAGGTGAGAATCAGCTTGGAGGAGATGCCGGTTGCCTCGGCAAGCGCCTTGCGCCCAGCGGGCTTGCAGCACTTTTCGAGCAAAATGGCGGTATCGGTAATGCCGGCCTCCAGCAGTTTCTTGGCGTAAACCTCGCCAATGCCTTCAACGTCAATGATCTTGTATACGGACATATCCTCAGAGCCTCCTTGGTTCAATGCTAACGAACGAGAGACAAGACCCGGTTGATCAGGCCTTGTTCTGATACAGAAAAATACCACTTTTACGGCTCGGGGACAACTTGGAAAAAAGTGCGGCGCCCTCAGGAGGCGGTTCGCCCGCGGCGCAGCGACGCTCCTCAGACTTCGTCGCACGCCCCCAGGAAGGATCTTCAGCCTGCCCGACAGTAAGTTTTTATCTCTAAACTTAATTTATATGTATTTGTTTTTTAATAAATTTTTCATTCATGATGCGAGTTTTTACATCACTTACCCATGCTAAGAATCGGCTGAAAGGAAGATGATAGTCCTACGCCCAGACAGACGGCCGAGGCTGCGTTTTCTGACGCACAGACAAATAGAGCCCTCAAAATGAGAGCTCTTGGAGCGGGCGGCCGAAGCCTCTCTCCGCCCGCCGTGCACCGGAGTGGCTGCCGTCAGATCTTCATGATCTTTTCGCGGTAGTACCGGAGCTCATCGATCGAATCGTAAATATCGGAGAGCGCCAGGTGCTTGGTGTTCTTCTGGAACCCGGCGGCAATCTCCGGACTCCAGCGCCTTGCGAGCTCCTTGAGGGTCGACACGTCAATGCTGCGGTAGTGGAAGAAAGCCTCAAGGCGCGGCATCCACCTGGCCATGAAGCGCCGGTCCTGGCCGATCGTGTTGCCGCACATCGGGCTCTTGCCCGGTCCGACAAAGCGAGCAAACTCCGCAAGGCACAGATCCGTCGCCTGCTCCTCGTCGATCGTGCTCTCCAGAACGCGCCCGGTCAGGCCCGATGCGCCATGGTGCGTCGTGTTCCACTCATCCATGTGGGTCATCGTCCACTCATCCTGGTGAATGGCGATGACCGGCCCCTCGTGAATGACATTGAGCTGGGCGTCGGTAATCACGGCCGCGATCTCGATCACGCGGTTCACCTCGGGCTGAAGCCCGGTCATTTCCATGTCAATCCAAATGAGATTGCTGTCACTGTATCTGGGATCTTTCTGTGTCATGGCTGCAAAATAAAGGCAAGGCGCTTGCCGCTCGCCTTGTTAAAATAGTCGGTTAGGGACCGCGCACACCAGAGACGCGGCGAACCGCATCATTTTACGCCCCGCGGGGCCGAAAGCTCGATGAACCTTCACCTGACAGAAACCGGAACCGTCTTTGCGCTACTGCTTGCCTTTTACGTCTTCCTGCACTGCGCCCTGACCATCGGAGAGATCCGGCGCACGGAAAAGGCCTCTTTCCGGGTTCCGACACCCTTTGCAAAAATCGTTTCGCTCGCCGAGCACAGAAAGGCCGTCGACTACAACGCTGATGTCATGCAGTGCGACCTGTTCAATGCGCTTCTCGGGGCGCTCATCGCGGTTCTGTGCACATTCGCAAGCGGCCTCAACGTGCTGCTTGCCGCGATCGAAGAGGTCTGGGGACAGGGACTTTTCGCTCAGCTTCTGCTCGTTGCCACGGTGACGGCGCTTCTCGCGCTTGTCGACCTGCCCATGTGCTGGTGGCGGGAGTTCCGCATCAACGAGCTCTACGGCTACGAGCGCACCAACCCCTCCAAGTGGATGCGCAATACGCTCAAGTCCACGCTGATCGGGTGGATCTGCGAGATTCCGATCCTTTCGCTTTTTGTCGTCCTGCTCAAGGTTTCCTCCTACCAGTGGTGGCTCGCAGCGAGCCTGATCTGCACCCTCTGGTTCTGCTGGCTCTGGCTGATCCGGCCCGTGCGGATCGGCTTCGGCAGCAGTGCACGGCCGATGCCCGAGGGCCCCGCCCGCACGCTCATCGAGCAGCTCCTTGCAGACCAGGGGCTTGCCGGGTGCGAAGTCTTTCTCGCCTCGAGACCGAAAAACTGCATTTACGGAGACGGCGTCTTCGCACGCCGCAAGGGCGTCTGCCGCCTTGTGCTCTATGACTTCGTTCCGGAAAGGCTGCAGGATCCAGAACAGGTTCTGGCGATTGCCGCAATCGTGATCGGACGGCACAAGCTGCACCTGCCCGTCATCAGGACCGTCCTTTCCAGCGTTTTCATGTTCTGCTTCTGGGGACTGCTCGCCGCGGCCTTTACGCACCCCGAGTTCTACGAGACGCTCGGCGTGTCGGCCCGGATCGGGCTGAGGAACGGAAAGCCGCTTGCAGGACTGGTCATCTGCATGCTGATCGTCGCGGCTCCGATCCTGCTCTACCCCCTTGTCTTTGTCATTCACTTCTTCACCCGCTCGATGGACTATCTGGCCGACGGCTGGGCCGTGAAGCGGGTCGGCGGGAAGCGCCTGGCCGGGGCGCTCATCCATCTGTACCGGGACTGGCGGATCACGCTTGAGCCAGGCTCCCTGTATTCGCTTGCCAACCACAGGCGCCCCCACATCACGCAGCGCGTGCGCTCTGCCCGGATCAAGGGAGTCAGGCTCCAGGCCAAGCGCTTCCGGGAAAAGCTCGAGGACCCCGTCGTCGCCCGACTGCTCGCCGCCAAGAAGGAAGCCGCTCATGGGTAAGCCGCGCAAAGCCCCCGCGCCGATGCCGGAGAAAATCGCCTTCTGGGGGCTTGTGACCGCCACCCACGGCAGGCACCACTGGGTCAAGGGACCGGACGGCGCGCTGTACGAAGCGCACCGGCGGGGGAAAAAGGCGGATGTCGTCGCAGGAGACGTTGTCGGCTGCACGGCTCCGAGCGGCTCGACGGTGGCCATCGAAGCGGTGCGCGAGCGGCGCAACCTGCTCTTTCGCAGCGATGAGCTGCGTGTGAAGGAGCTCGCTGCAAACGTCGACCTCGTCGCCGTTGTCTTTGCCTCCCGGCCGAGCTTCAACCCTTGGTTCGTCTGGCGCGCAATCATCGCGGCAAAGACGGCCGGCATCCCCTGCCTTGTGATCCGGAACAAAACCGATCTGCCCGATGAGGGCGAGGCCGCCGCACGTTTCCTTGCGGATCTGCAGGCAATCGGCGAGAACACGGTCTCGGTCTGCGCCGAGGGCGAGGCGCAGGAGCTCATCGGCCGGCTCGCCCCCTTTTTCGCGGGCAGAACCACCCTGCTCATCGGACAGTCCGGCATGGGCAAGAGCACGATCCTCAACGCGCTGGTGCCGCAGGCGATGGCGCGCACGCGCGAATTTTCCGAAGCGCTTGACATCGGCAAGCAGACAACGACCGACACGCGGCTTTACGAGGGGGAGATCGGCGGCACCGCCTTCTCGCTCATCGACTCGCCCGGATTTCAGGAATTCGGCCTGCGGCATGTGACGCTCGCCGACATCCAGCGCTCGATGCCCGATATCCTTGGGCGCATCGACGCTGCACGCACACCGGAGAGCCCGGATGCAGCGTGCGGGCCGCTCTCGAGCGCGGGGAAATCTCCCCGGCCCGCTACGAGTTCTACCTTGCGCTAGCCCGCGAAGCAGCTCGCTCCTAAGTAAAAAGTCCGAGAACAGATTGCAACAGGCGCGCACGCCGCGCCTTCAATCTCTTTCCTGTCAGCCCCCGTCTGCCATAGCATTGCCAAACCCGCAAAAGAAAAGGGGAAGCGGATCAGCCCCACACTTTGATCCGCAAAACTGAAAGGATATCAATCATGCAATTCACCAAGACTCTTGCAGCCACCGCGGCCCTCCTGACCGTCGCCGGCGCTGCCGCCGCTGCCGACGTGACGCTCTACGGCATCGTCGACGAAGGCTTGCTTTACAAGCACACCCGCACCAACGGGGTTAGCTCCAACAGCTTCTCGATGGAGAGCGGCCTGTTCGCCCCTTCCCGCTGGGGCATGAAGGGCAACGAAGAGCTGGGCAACGGCCTGAAGGTCGGCTTCAAGCTCGAGTCCGGCTTCAGCGCCGACACCGGCAAGCTCGTTAACGACCGCCTCTTCCACCGCGAGTCCGCTCTGACCGTGTCAGGCGGCTTCGGCACGCTGGCCGCCGGCCGCATGGGTGGCGTGGGCTCCAACTCTGGTACGTACGATATCGTCTACGCCATGAGCGAAGTCTCTGACGGCTCCTGGTCCAACGTTAGCGGCATGTTCATGTCCGACCGTTACGACAACATGCTCACCTACCAGTCCCCGAAGTTCGCGGGTCTCCAGGCCACAGTTCAGTACTCCTTCAAGGGAGACGATGTGAACGACAAGAACACGGAAGGCACGTCCAAGGTTGACCGCTACTACTCCGGCGCCCTCTCCTATGAGAACGGCGGTCTGCAGGCCGTGGTTGCCTACGAGTACCTCAACCGCGGTAACGACAAGGAGCAAGACAAGGGCTCTAAGAGTATCCGCCGAAACGCTCAGATCGTGTCCCTGGGCGGCAGCTACGACTTCGGCGTTGCCAAGGTTTTCGGTCTTGCCCAGTACGCCGACGGTGTTGAGCACTTTGGCTTCAGGCAGATCAATCTGCGCGATGCGCTCGGTGCAACGACGACCTCCCTCATGAACTATGACGGCTTCAAGGGCTGGGCTGCTCACCTTGGCGCGTCGGCTCCCCTGTGCGGAGGCACGATCCTCGGCGGCGTGTACTATGCCGATGCTGAATCCCAGAAGGCCACGGTTGAACATGTCGCCAAGGACGATGTGGATGCCAAATTCGTCGGCGTGAACCTGCAGTACAACTACCCGCTCTCAAAGCGCACGCACGTGTACGTCGGTGCGAGCTACGGTCAGACCAAGTTTAAGGGCAGCGCCAATATCACTGCCCAAAAGACCGAGGTCTCTCAGGGTTACGTCGGCATGGCGCACTTCTTCTAATCGCGCCTGCCCCAATCCCTGCTGATTGGTGCTCAAAACGGCTCCGCGGATCATCCCCGGGGCCGTTTTTTTTCACCTCTTTGCAAACTTTGTTTGAGATATTTATCTATTTGATAAATAAAGAATAAAACATTTTCAATGCTTCTTTTTGCAAAGATCGTTGCGATACAGAAATTTCCAGGAACCCAACAGCCGAATGCGCAGGACACGCTCCATGACAACAAACGCCCAGCGGGAACTCCTCCCATCCGGGCGTTTCCATGAGCGCAGGCTTGCGGCTGCTAGCTGCTCTCAAGGGGCCGCAATTCAGCCAGATTGAACAAAAGCGAGACCGGCGCCCCGGAATCGAGGAAGTGGGAGCTCGAATGGTTCATGGCGTCAACCGTGAACTCCAGATCCTTCGCCTTCACTCGGTAGCGGATCACGTTGCCGAGCAGCTGATGGCTGAGAACCTGTGCCGGCACGGGCTTGCTGCAGGAGGACGGATACAGGCTCCCGGGCTGCTCGATGTAGATCGATTCGGGCCGAATGGCAACGAGGGCGCAATGCGTCGAAAAGCCAAGCATGCGCTGTGCATCATCCTTGGAAACAAGGTTGTAGGATCCAATGAAGCGGGCGGCGAACTCATTGATAGGATTGAGATAAATCTCTCCCGGTGTGCCTTTTTGCACGATATTGCCCTTATTCATCAGGAAGATCCGGTCCGAGACCGTCATCGCCTCCTCCTGATCGTGCGTCACGAACACGGTCGTGAGGTGCAGGTCCTTCTGGATCTCGCGGATCTGCTCGCGCAGCGTCCGGCGGATGCGCGCGTCAAGCGCCGAGAGCGGCTCGTCAAGGAGCAGGATGCGGGGCTCGGTCACCAGAGCCCGGGCAAGCGCCACGCGCTGCTTCTGGCCTCCGGAGAGCTGGTGCGGGTATTTCTTCTCATTGCCCTGAAGCTCGACAAGCTCGACGGCCTTGGCAACGCGCCGATCGATCTCTTCTTTGGGCACATTCTGCATCTTCAGGCCGAAGGCGATGTTTCCGCTCACGGTCATGTTCGGAAAGAGCGCATAGCTCTGGAACACCATGCCGATGCCCCTTTTCTGCGCCTTGGCGTGCGTGATGTCCACGCCATCCACGCAAATCGTTCCGTGATCCGGGTGCTCCAGGCCCGCAAGGCACCTCAGCAGGGTGCTCTTGCCGCAGCCCGACGGGCCCAGAAGCGTGATGAACTCGCCCTTGGCAACCTCAAAGTCGAGGTTCTCGAAAACACGGACGCCATCAAAGCTCTTGGACAGCGCGTGCACGCTCACATAATGGCTGTTATCGGTACTCATTCAACAAAAATCCTATTCGTCTTGCTCGGGCTTGCCGGTGCGGGGCCGGGACAGGTACATGGCCATCCAGGTGAGCGCGAGCGTGAGGAAGAAGTACGTGCTCACGATCGCGGCATTCAGATGCCCGCTCGTCATGCGCTTGGTGTAAAGGTAGATCTGCAGCGTTTCAAACCGCGTTCCGACGAGGATGTTGGCGAACACAAACTCGCCCATGAGGAACGAGAA
Organism: uncultured Sutterella sp.; assembly: GCA_900315045.1. Lineage (GTDB taxonomy): Bacteria > Pseudomonadota > Gammaproteobacteria > Burkholderiales > Burkholderiaceae_F > Duodenibacillus. The sequence goes on from OMXR01000080.1 coordinate 8,061, forward strand.
GCTGATGAAAAGCGATGCGAGAAGCGCCCTGTTCAGGTTCGGCAGGATGCACTGCATGAACGCCGTGAAGGTGTTCGCCCCCAGCAAATGCGCCGCATCGATGAGATCCTTCAGGTTGATGCCCTCAAGCCCGTTGGCAAGCGCCCGGTACATGAACGGAACCGTGATGGTGAAGTATGTTCCGATCAGAATCCAGGGCGTGCCCACGATCGGGAACGGCTCGCCTGCAAAGAGCTGCAGCAGTCCAACGCTCGAGACGACGGGCGGCACGGCAAACGGCAGGATGATGATCACCTCCATTACGTCCTTCAGGCGCGGGAAGTAGTAAAAGACCGCAAACACCATCGGCAGCACGAGCAGCGTGGAGAAAATGAGCGTCAAAAAGCAGATGAGCAGCGACCTGCCGAGCGCCATCAGGAACCGCGGCTCTGCAAGCAGCGTCTCGAACCACTTGAGCGTGAGCCCGTCGGGCAGGATGGTCGGCCCCCAGTGCGAGGCGAATGAATAAAGCACCGTCGCCGCAATCGGCAGCCCCAGGATGAGCGCCGTGACAATGATGACCGTCCTGTGATAGATCATCGCACCGGTTTTAGGCTGCATGGTACGACCTCCTCAGAAGGAAACGGTAGACCGCCGTCACAAAGCTCAGGATCACAATGAGCAGGACGCTGAGCGCCGCGGCCATGTTGGGCTGGAAGAAGATGTCGCCCACGACAAGCTGTCCGATGCGGATCGTCACGAGGTTGTAGTTGCCCACGGTCAGTGCGTACGCGCTCGCATACGCCCCCATGGCGTTTGCAAACAGGATCGTGAGCGTGCCCAGCAGCGCCGGGAGCATGACGGGAATCGCCACGCGGCGCCAGTACTCGAGACGGCTCGCCCCCATCGTGAAGGCCGCCTCCTCCCACTCGGGCTTGAGCGCGCTGAACGCGGGGAACAGCAGCAGGATTCCAAGCGGAATCTGAAAGTACGTGTAGATCAGCATCAGTCCCTGAATGCCGTACACGTTGAAGCTGTCGATGATCCCCCACTGCTTGAGCAGGAGCGTGAGCGAGCCATTGAAGCCGAGAATGATGATGAAGGCAAAGGCAAGCGGAACGCCCGCAAAGTTGCTCGTCATGTTGGTGAAACTCACCATCCATTCGCGCATGCGGCCCGGAACCTTCTGCAGGCTCGCCGCCGCAAAGGCGCTGATCACCAGCCCGATGAAGGCCGACCAGAACGACAGGCTGAGCGAATTGCTGAAGGACTGCAGGAAGAACTCGTCTCCCAGGATCTCGGCGAAGTTTCCGAGCCCCCAGACCTGCTCCTCCTCGACATAAAGGGAATTGACCGCAACCCAAATCATGGGAACGATCTCAAAGACAATGAAGAAAAACACAAAGGGAGCAAGCAGCAGAGCGTGTCCCACGGTGCTTGCCGTGAGTCCCTTTGAGCGGTGTTCATCCCGCGCCATTGCTTCTGTCGTCCTCTCTGGAAAAAAACAATCGATGAATTTTAACCGACATTGGGCTGGCAGGTGCTTAATTGTGCAAAATATGCAAATACCGTATCATCAGGGAAGCGTCCTTGCCTGCGTCTCAGGCCGGCAAGGCTTGCGCCAGTCCTTCCCGGTGCAAGCTCAAACCAAGCAAATCACAGCAGACAAAATCAGAAAATTATTATTTTGTCGGCTATAACCGACAAAAATCGAGAAATCGCCAAATTCGTCGTCTCGATGGACGAACTTGACTTCAGCCGCAACGGAATCAAGCACAGAAACATTCGCGATATCCTGCTTGCGCCGGAGTGGGACTGAACCAAACAGGGAAACCGCCGGAGCCGCTCGCGTACGCACCAATCGAAAAAACCCGGGGCATTCCGGCCAAAAGCCGCCCCGGGTTCCAATCAGCTCAAGCGGTTCGCCGCATTATTGCATGTGGATCGCGACCTTGCTCTGCCAGTTGCGGGAAATGCGCGAGCTCGTTCTGGTCCAGGCTGCAAAATCCCGAACCGGGCGGGCATTCCTGTACTGCGACTCGGGCAGCATCTTGGCCTGCACTTCGGCCGGCATCTTGATGTACTTGGCGCGGATCGGACGGGCGTAGCCCTGCGCCAGATTGATCTGGCCCTTGTCCGAGAGGATGTACTCGCGGGCGAACTTCGCTGCGTTCGGATGCTTGCTGTACTTGTTGAGAATCGTCGTGTAGCCGCTCATCACGGACCCCTCGGCCGGAATCACCACGTCAAAGAGCTTGCGGTCGATCTGGTCGCGGTAATTCAGGGCGTTGAAGTCCCAGAGCATGCCGACCTCGACCTCGCCCTTTTCCAGATTCGCGACAACCGGGTCCACCATCGACAGGCGTCCCTGCTTGGCGATCTTGGCAAAGAAATCGTAGGCCGGAGCAAGATTCTTCTCGCTTCCGCCCATGGCCATGGCGGCCGCCAGAACGGCATAGTTGGCCTGAGCGGCCGAACCCACAGCGCCCACGGAGACGCGGTACTTGCCCTTGAGCAGATCGGCCCAGCTCTTGGGCGGATTCTTCACAAGCTTCTTGTTGATGATGAAGGCCACCGTGCCGGTGTAGGCAAGGCACCAGTGCCCGTCCTTGTCCTTGGCCCATCCGGGAATCTGATCCCAGGTCGAGGGCTTGTAGGGCATCGTGACGCCCTTTTTCATGGCAAAGGCGCCAAACTCAAAGCCGACGTCGCCGATATCGGCCGTGGCGTTCTCGCCCTCGGCAAGCATCTTGCTCACCTCTTCAGCCGAACTCATGTCGGTATCCTGCGTCTTGATGCCAAGAGCCTGCAGGTCCTTCCATGTACCAACCCAGTTCGCCCATGTGTTAGGCATGCCGACGGAATAGACGGCACCTTCGGCCTGAGCGGCCTTGAGCAGCGCATCGGTTGACTGGCCTGCCCAGGAAGCCGTGGCGGCAAAAGCAAGTGCAGCACTGGCTGCAGCAGCGGTAATCACCTTATTCAAGATCGACTCCATTCATCTGATTTCTAAAAGCACGGACGCACCCGGGTTCCGGACCCGAATACGAAAAAACTTTTTGATTTTACCGAATCCCGGCATTCATGAGCCTGACGAGACCACCGTATAACCCCATCGGGGCCGCAATCTTCTCAAAATCCTGAGCAGAGTCAAACCGCAAGGCCGGCAATTGCCGCTACACTGCCCGCAGGCAGCCCTCAACCTCTTTTTTTCGCATCTCCGTGCGGACGGCACTCATCATGATCTCCAGCAAAAATCTCAAGCCCGCCACACAGCTTGTGCATGCGGGACGGCATCGCGACCCCAACTGGTACTTCATCAATCCCCCCGTCATCCGCGCTTCGACCGTGCTGCACAACTCGGTCCAGGACATGCGCGAGCGCGGCGAGGCAGCCGACAAGGGGACCGAAGGCAAGCCCAGCTACGGCACGTTCGGCACGGAGACCCACAAGGCGTTTTACGAGGCGCTGATGACGCTTGAAGGACCGCGCGCAGCCGGAGCCTGGGCCTTCTCAACGGGACTGGCGGTCCTCAAGGCGGGCGACCACGCCCTTTTTGCCGACTGCATCTACGGCCCCACCCGCGAGTTTGCCGAGCAGATCCTGGCGCGCTTTGGCGTGGAGGTCGAATTCTTCGATCCGCTCATCGGCGAGGGAATCGAAAAGCTTTTCAAGCCGAACACCGCCCTCGTGATGATGGAGTCGCCGGGGACGCATTCCTTTGAAATGATGGACGTGCCCGCGATTGCCGCGCAGTGCGCATGGCGCGGCATCGTCTCGGCGATCGACAACACCTGGGCTACGCCCCTTTATTTCAAGCCGCTTGAGGCGGGCGTGGACATCGTGATCCATGCGGCAACCAAGTACATCTCCGGACACTCGGATCTGGTCATGGGCGTGGTGATCTGCAGCGAGCGCGTCTGGCCGCGCGTGCACCGCACGATTCTGCAGATGGGCCAGGCGGCCTCGCCCGACGACGTGTACCTCGCCTTCCGCGGACTGCACACGATGAAGGTGCGCGTGGAGCACGCCGCCCGCACGGCCCGCGAGGTCATCTCCTGGCTCAAGAGCCAGCCCGAAATCGAGCGCGTGCTCTACCCGGCCCTGCCCGAGGATCCGGGCTACGGCATCTGGAAGCGGGACTT
>OMXR01000001.1 GCA_900315045.1 uncultured Sutterella sp.
CGCCTGCGGCAAAGCTCCCGCCGCCTCCTCGCTCAGATCCCGCAGAATCTCTCGAAAGCCCCGGACAAGAGCCTGCACGTCAATCTGCGGATTTCGCTCGAGACGTACGGCGCACTCGGCATCGGTCAGGGGGCGCGTGGAGAGAATGTCCGCGATGCGCTGCCGGACGGGCCTGATCGCGCCCGGCCGAAATCTGAAGAGGCAGCCGAGCTCCCAGATCGGCTCAAGCCAGCCGTATATCCCATGGGCAGGGTCGTACGTCCCGAGACGGTTCGCCGCCCGCGGCGTACTCTGTCTCCATGCCGTCCTCGGCCTCAATCGTGCCGTCGTAGCCTTCCTTGATCAGCTGTTCTCTGGCGGCTGCGCCATCGCCACGGGCGATCGGTTTCTCCGTCGGATTGCGAATGTTGAGGAAGACCGGTTCCGGCATGGAATCTGACAAATCCGGAAGCGAAAAGCCGTCAAATTAGGAAGCAAATTTCCGTCAAATGGGGAAATTTTCCAGGATTTGCACTGATTCAAAAGGAGTTTCCCTATTCGTCCCTCTTGAGACCGCTTGCAGGCAACACATTCTCCTCTTGCCTGAGCTTCTTTCCCGAGCCGAGAACGGAAGATTTGGGGATTAGGTGCAGAAACGGCAGAAAAGATTTGGGGATGCTGAAAAAATTCCAAGCAAAAACAGCACACTTTCCTCTTCGACCCCAGGATATTGCACGTTAGCGATTACAGCCAGACTTCCATCTGGATGCATTGACTGGTGCGCTTGACAATCGTTCGGTATCGAACTAATATTCGCACCGAAACAGAGCCAGGCCAGTTTGCCGCCTGCTCCTTCCGCCTCCGAGTCCGGACAAGCGAAAAGAGCTGTTCAGCAACACATGACTGCGGAATCCAGACACACAGGCTCTAACCGCTGACCTGGCTTTGCCGATCAGCTGATTCATAAATTTTTAGTTAGATAGCGAACATTTTGTTCGCTTATTTTCAGGAGAATTCCCATGACTGAAGCTTTCAAGCTCGCGCACATCGACATGACCGCCCCCCGCACCGAGCTGCACAACCTGCTCGCGCTCACCGGCTGCGAAGTCTCGATCAACAACATGCCGGCCGGCGCAGCCGTCCCCTTCGTGCACAAGCACACCGCAAACGAGGAGCTCTACGGCGTTCTGGCCGGCAAGGGCGAGCTCTACATCGACGGCAAGGTGGTTGAGATCCAGGCGGGCGACTGGTTCCGCATCGATCCGGAAGGACACCGTGCAATCCGCGCCAGCGAGCAGAGCGCCATCACGCTGATTTGCGTGCAGACCAAGCGCGGAAGCCTCGGAGGCTTCACGATGACCGACGGCGTGCTCGTCGAGGAAAAGGCGCCCTGGCACTAAGCCGGCCGCATCCGGTCCCGGCGCCGCGGCCTTTCTCAGAAAGCCGCGGCGTTTTTGCCCTCCGGCCCCCGCCTCCCTCTTCCTGTCAAATTGACTGCGGTTCGATATCGAACTACCATTCCGCACCATGTCCGAAACCAATATAGCCTTTTTCAGCGGCCGCCTGGTGGACTTCGCCAACCGGTTCATCGCTTCCGAGCTTGTCCGCCGGGGCGTCGAGGGAATCGTGCCGAGCCACGGCGACATTCTCTGCGCCCTGTTCGAAGAAGACGGCCTGGCCGTCTCGGAGATCGCCAGGCGCACCCACCGCACGAAATCCACGATCTGCGTGCTCGCCTCCAAGCTTGAGGGCAACGGCTACGTCGAGCGCCGCCCGGATCCGGCCGACCGCCGCGCCGTGGGTCTGTGGCTGACGGAAAAGGCGCGCGGCCTCAAGCCGGTGTTCGAAGCGATCAGCTCCGATCTGGCCGACCGGATCACGCAGAGCCTCTCGCCCGAAGAGGCAATCGTGCTCGGCAATCTTCTTGCCCGCGTGGTCAGAAATTGGAAGGACTGAATTTTTCGACAGGAGTATCTAATGTCTGAAGTCTTCAAGCTCGCGCATGTCGACATGACCGCGCCGCGCATCGAGCTGCACAATGCCCTCGCCCTCACCGGCTGCGAAGTGTCGATCAGCAACATCGCCGCGGGCGCTGCCATTCCCTTCGTGCACCGGCATGTGGCCAACGAGGAGCTCTACGGCGTGCTCGCGGGCAAGGGCGAGCTCTACATCGACGGCAAGGTGGTGCAGATCGAAAAAGGCGACTGGTTCCGCATCGACCCCGAGGGGCGCCGCGCCATTCGGGCGGCCGCCGACAGCGGCATCACGCTCATCTGCGTGCAGACGAGAAAAGGGAGTCTTGGCAACTACACGATGACCGACGGAGTGCTGGTGGACGATCGGGCGCCCTGGCTCTGAGCCGGACCGCCTCCCCCGCCTGCGAAAACGCCGCTGCTGTTTCCGGCCGCGGCGTTTTTTGCTGTCCGGCCGCCTTGCGCGGCCGGAATGTCTTCAGAAGACCTGCTTCTACTTCTTGAGGCCTTCCTTCAGGACGGGCAGCGCCTCGCGCACGAGGAACAGCGCCAGAACAAAGAGGACGCCGGCAAGCGTGGCCTGGATCGCCGGGCCGTACATGTCGCCCGCGCCAGCCGCGAGCACCCGGACCTTGGACACGAACGTGATGACGAGCGAGCTCAGCGTCACGATCAGCATGAAGATCATCGGGAACACCAGCATACGGTGGTTGCGTGCGGCATTCTTCAGCCAGGAGGCCACGGCAAGCAGCGCGAGGCCCGCGAGCAGCTGGTTGGCGGCACCAAAGAGCGGCCAGACCTTGGACCAGCCCGTCATGCCGAATCCGATGCCCAGAACCACGGCAAGCGCGGTCGAGAAGTACTTGTTGCACAGAACGCTGCGGAAGCCCATCACCGTCTCGGGCGTTTCGCCCGGGCGCAGCCAGAACTCATTGAACAGGTACCGCGCAAGGCGCGTGCCGGTGTCAAGCGAGGTCAGGCAGAAGGCCGACACGGACAGGATCAGCAGGCCGAAGGCGGTCTGCTGCGCTTCCGGGCTCGTCAGCCCGACGCTGCCCAGCATCTCGGCGATGCCCTGGGCAAAGACCTTGGTCGGCGGAATCTTGAAGGCATCCGGACCGGCCTTGGAGTAGATGTACCCCACGGCGATCAGCGAGATGATCGCCAGGACGCACTCGACGATCATGCCGCCGTAGCCGATGAGTCGGGCGTCCTTTTCACAGCTGAGCTGCTTGCTCGTCGTGCCCGAGGCAATGAGCGAGTGGAAGCCCGAAATCGCACCGCAGGCGATCGTCACGAACAGGATCGGGAACAGGTACTGCCCGTTCACCTCGAAGCCGACGAAGGCCGGCAGCTCGAGCGTGGGATTGCAGCCGATCACGCCGATCACGGCGGCGATGATCATCGCGTAGAGCAGGAACGAGGACAGATAGTCGCGCGGCTGCAGCAGGATCCACACCGGAGTGACGGACGCGACGAAGATGTACACGCCGAGCAGGTACATCCAGGTCTTGCCCGAGATGTAGATCGGGAAGGCCATGCCCAGAACGATGCACAGCACCAGCCCGATGACGCCCACCGCCGAGCCGATCGTGAGCGAGAGGTGGCGGCGGTTCACAAGATACCCGAATGCGACGGCAAGCACGATGAACAGAATCGAGATCGTGGCGGTCGAGCCGTTGGCCGGATTGAGCTCGCCGCTCGCAGTGTAGCCGCTGAACGTGCCGGCCACGATCGAGGCGAAGGCCGCAATCACCAGCAGCAGCGTGAGATAGGCGAACAGGATGAATAGCTTCTTGGCGCGCTCGCCGATGTTCTGGGCGATGATCTGGCCGATCGTCGCGCCCTTGTGGCGCACGGAGGCGAACAGCGCGCCGTAGTCGTGCGCGGCGCCGAAGAAGATGCCGCCGAAGACGATCCAGAGCAGGCAGGGCAGCCAGCCGAAGATGGCCGCCTGGATCGGGCCGTTGATGGGACCCGCGCCCGCAATGGACGAGAAGTGGTGCCCGAACAGGACCGGCGCCTTGGCCGGCACGTAGTCGATGCCGTCGTACATTTCATGAGCTGGAGTCGTGCGCGAGTTGTCCACGCCCCACTCCTTCTCAAGCCATGCGCTGTAAACGAAATATCCCAGGGCCAGACAGATGCATCCGCCCAGCAGGATCCATATAGCGCTCACGGTTAACTCTCCTTAGTGGTTATGAGATTCAAATTCTTTTCGAGAAACGGCCGCAGATCCGCTGCCGGGCGGCTAACCGCCACCCGGCCGTCCCCAAGGCACACCGCCGCGGCCCGGAACTCCATCCAGCCGTAAAAGCCGAACCGGTAGTCTTTCCTGTACCGCTCGCGGACGATCTGCGCAATCGCTTCGTCCCGGGCGGCGCCACAGACCACGAGCGCCGTCACGAAGCTGCACTTGTGCTCGCTGTGCGGCCGGATGAGCCCGAGCCCAAGCTCGAGCGCCCGTTCCCGGCACTCGCGCCAGAGTTCGGCAGTGAGCTCGTCCGCGGCAAAGACAAACACGTGCTCGTGCGTTTCCGCGCTCCAGATGGTCGCCTTGCGGCTGAGGACATAGGCCTGATCGGTGCGCTTGTACACGTACTGCGCGGCAAGCGCCCCCGCCTGCGGCCCGATCGGAACCGGGTCGTAGTTCAGGCGGTACGCCGCATCAAGCTGCCTGAGAAATTTTTCCTGCGCTGCGATCATTCTTTCCTCGGACCGGACCGAACCCGGCGAAACAAGCCGGGAGGACGCCGCCCCCCGCTTTCTGGGGTTCATGCCGGCCGTTAACGCCTAATTCTGTCTGCTTGCCAAGCATTGTGCTTAGGGCGTCAGCCTTACCGCCCGCGACAATAAGCAAATCCCGGCATTTTCCCGGGCGCTATACTCGGACGACTTCAACTTTTTTCAGTCGAACCATGAGCTGGGCATACCTTGTCATCGCAGCAATCTTCGAAGTGGGCTGGCCGCTCGGGTTCAAGCTCGCCTCGTCTTCGGGCGGCCACAGCCCGGCCTGGCTCGCCTTTGCCGCCCTCTCGATGGTGCTCTCGAGCGTGTTTCTGTATCTCGCGCAGCTCCATATCCCAATCGGAACCGCCTACATCGTCTGGACGGGCATCGGAGGCGTGGGCACCGTGCTCCTCGGCATCTGGCTGTTCGGCGAGCCGGCATCCGTGCTGCGAATGTTCTTCGTGCTCATGATCCTCACCGGCGTCGCCGGCCTCAAGATCATCTCCTGAATGATCCGGGATCGCCCGGATCCGCCGCCCAGACAAAAGGGCGGACGAGACGGGATCTTCCCCCCTCGTCCGCCCCGACTCTCGCCTGATTCAGTCAGGTTAGGCCTTGGCGTTCACCTGAACGATCGGGATCACCTTCGGTCCCTTGCCGCGGTTCTTGCGGACAAAGGTGCGCATCCAGATCAGCATGCCGCCCATGATCACGGCGCAGGCAAGGATGCAGACCGTGGAGAACACCGGGTTCTCGGCGAACGTGCCGACGCGGTAGGTCACGGTTGCCGTGCTGTAGCCGACGGCGAGCGTCCAGGCGGCAAGGAACACGGCCCAGGCAGCGCCCGCCTCGCGGTAGACCGTCGCCATGGCTGCGCCGCAGGGCACATAGAGCAGCACCATCAGCAGGTAGCAGAATGCCGCAAACGACGAGCCGAACAGCGTCTGCATGACCTTCACCGTGTCAACCGTCACTTCCTGCTCCTCGGCGGCGGCAGCCGTGTCGGAGAGATCGTCAACCTTGATGCCCATCGGGTCGAGGAATGCGCCGGCAAGATCGGAGAGATTGTCGACAACGCTCTGGGATGCCTTCGCGAGGGTGTTCACGAAGCTGAAGCCCTCCTCTTCTTCCTCGGCCTTCTTCTCTTCGCCCTTGCCCTCTTCGGCCTTGGCCTTGTTCGCCTCGCGGGCCATCGTGTCATAGAGCGAATTCATGGTGCCCACCACGGCTTCCTTGGCAAGGATGCCGGTAAACACGCCGACGGCGGCCGGCCAGTTCTCTTCGGTCACGCCCATCGGCTTGAAGGTCGGAACGATCGTCTTGCCGATTGCGGAAAGCACCGAGTTGTCCGAATCCTCGTTGCCGAACGATCCGTCCACGCCCCAGGAGTTGAGGAACGCAAGGCAGGCGACGATCACGACGATCACCTGGCCGGCGCGCACGACGAAGCCCTTCAGACGGTCCCAGGTGCGCAGCATCACGCCCTTGAGGGTCGGGATGTGATACGGCGGAATTTCCATCACGAAAGCGGAGACTTCGCCCGGCAGCGCGATGTTCTTCACAAGGAACCCGGTCACGATGGCGGCGATGATGCCGATGATGTACAGGCCGAACACGAGGTTCTGGCCATTGGTGGGCCAGAAGGCCGTCGCAAAGAGCACGTACACGGGCAGTCTTGCGCCGCAGCTCATGAACGGAGCCATCATGATGGTGATGATGCGGTCGCTCGCCCGGTCCATCGTGCGCGTGGCCATGATGGCGGGCACGTTGCAGCCGAAGCCGATGATGAGCGGCACGAACGCCTTGCCCGGCAGTCCGATGGCGCGCATCAGGCGATCCATCACGAATGCGGCGCGGGCCATGTAGCCAGAGTCCTCAAGCACGGCAAGGAACAGGAAAAGGAAGAACACCACGGGCACGAACGTCGCCACGGTCTGGATGCCGCCGCCGATGCCGTCGGCGATGATCACCTTGAGCCACTCGGGGCAGCCGATCGCAAGGAGCGCCTCGCCCAGCCCCTCGACGAAGATGCCGCCGAAGAGAATGTCGAAGAAGTCGATGAACGCGCTGCCGAAGTTCTGCGTGAACAGGAACATCACGTACATCACCGCAAGGAAGATCGGCAGGCCGAGCCAGCGGTTCAGAATCACGCTGTCGATGCGGTCCGTGAGCGTACCGCCCGAAAGCTTCCCGCGGCGGATCGCCTTGCCGGCAATCTCCCCGACAAACTGGTAGCGGGCATTGGCCACGGCAATGTCAAGCTCGCCGCCATGCTTCTTGCTCACGGGCCCGACGATGCTGCGGACGGTTTCCGCCGTCTCTTCGCTCACCTTTTCGTAGGCCGCTTCCGATCCCTCGAGCATTTCCCTGGCATACCACTCGGGGTGCTGCAGGCCCGTCTTTTTGAGCACATCGGCCACCTTGGCGGCCGCATCGGCAAGATCCTCCGGATACTTGACGGACATCGGCGGAACCTTGGGGGCGGCAAGGAACTCTTTCACGGCCTGCTTGAGCTCTTTCACGCCCTGCTCCCTGGAGGCCACGATGCCCAGAACCGGGCAGCCGAGCGCCTGCTCGAGCGCCTTCAGGTCGACTTCGATCTTGTGATTCTTCGCGATGTCGAGCATGTTCACGACGATCAGCATCGGAACGCGCATCTCAAGGAGCTGCGCCGTGAGGTACAGGTTGCGCTCGAGGTTGGCCGCGTCAACGATGTTGACCACGCACTCGGCGTCGTTGGTGAGAATGTAGTCGCGGGCCACGCGCTCGTCTTCGCCCGAAGTGCTGCCCGGAGTGAGGGAATAGATGCCAGGCAGATCGACGACATCGATCTGCTGATCAGCAAACACGTAGCGGCCGACTTTCTTTTCGACGGTCACGCCAGGCCAGTTGCCCACTTCCTGACGGGCTCCTGTGAGTGCATTAAAAAGCGTCGTCTTTCCGCAATTGGGATTGCCGACGACGCAAATGGTCTTCTTCTGCATTGTGTCCTGCTCTGAGTGTGTTACTTGTTTACGGAAATTTCCAGAATGGCCGCCTCATCCTTGCGCACGCTGATGAGGCTGTCACGCACGCGAATTTCAACAGGATCCCCGAGAGGGGCGACGCGCAGCACCTCGAACTGGGCTCCTGGCGTCACGCCGAGCATCAGCAGACGGTGCCGGTATTCGGAAGCCGCCTTGCCGTAGGAGACGATCGTCCCCTTCTGTCCGGGCTGAAGATCTTTCAAAAGCATCTTGATTTCCTTAGCAAACATAAATTCTCTGGGCTTCATCCCAGTTGACGCCGATGCGTCCGTCGCCAGCAGCAATGAGCACCCCCTGCCCCGGTTCTCCGCAAAGGATCCTCACCCGGGAGCCGGGGTGCATGCCGAGTTCGCCAAGCCGCATCTGCTGCTCGGCTCCGGTCTTGATCTTCACCACCGTTGCCTCCATTCCCTTGGGAAACTCGGTCAGGCGAACGATTCCGCGAAAGCCTGTGGACATGGTTTTCACCTCTCACTGCGTGTCAAAAAACGGGCGCTGCGCGTGGAGCGAAGCACTCGGACAGCAATCATAGTGAGAATCAATCTTATTTACAAGTCAGCATTTCTGCCTAGACGCAACTCTGGCGCGCAACGCAAAAAAGCGCCCGCGGCCGTCCCGAAAGAAAATCCGGGCAAGGCCGCCGGGCGCTCCGGGAGGCGGGAAAAGCCCCCTCCTCGGTCTGCAGCGCTCAGGCTATCCGCGCTTCTTGGGAAGCCGGGCGATGAGCGACGAAGTGTCCCATCGGCCGCCGCCCATCCGCTGCACGTCGCCGTAGAACGAATCGATGACGGCCGTCATCGGCAGGCTCGAGCCGTTGCGCCGCGCCTCGTCAAGGGCGATTCCGAGATCCTTTCGCATCCAGTCCACGGCAAAGCCGAAGTTGAACTGATCGCGCACCATGGTGCCGCCGCGCGCATTCATCTGCCAGGAGCCCGCCGCGCCCTTGCCGATCACCTGGAGCACCCGGTCCATGTCCAGTCCCGCGTTCATGCCGAAGGCAAGCGCTTCGGCTAGCCCCTGAACGAGCCCCGCGATGCAGATCTGGTTGACCATCTTGCAGAGCTGTCCGCTGCCCGAGGGCCCCATGTAGGTGACGGCGCAGCTGTAGGCGCCGATCACATCGCGCACGGCCTCGAAAACCGCCTCGTCTCCGCCGCACATGACGGTGAGCGTGCCCTGCTCGGCGCCCGACTGTCCGCCCGAGACGGGCGCGTCGATGAAGTGCCTGCCCGTCTTCGCCATGAGCGCGTGCATCTCGCGGGCCACGTCGGCCGAGTCCGTCGTGTTGTCAACAAAGACGGCGCCCTCACGCATGCCTGCAAGCGCCCCGTTCTCTCCGAGAATGACACTGCGCAGATCATCGTCGTTGCCCACGCAGGCAAACACGACATCGGCTCCAGCGGCCGCTTCGCGCGGCGTTGCGGCGGACCGTCCGCCGAACTCCGCAACCCACTTTGCGGCCTTTGCCGCCGTCCTGTTGTAGACCGTCACGTCGTGTCCGGCCTTTTTCAGGTGACCGGCCATGGGATAGCCCATGACGCCCAATCCGAGAAATGCAACCTTGCGCTCTGGCATTGTTCAGGCTCCTAGAAAAAAGGGCGGCAAATCTGCCGCCCGCTGTGATCCGCGTCTACTGCGCGTCCTCTTCTTCGAACTCGTCGACCCGGTTCGCCACCGCATCGCCCCAGTCGTAAAGCGCATCGAGGACCGTCCTGCGCTTTTCAAAAACGGCCTCGGGCATGCGCCCTTCCTGCTGGGCGAGCTCATCGGCCTCGGCAATCGAATCGATCTCCTCGAAATAGCGCTCGAGCGTGAGTCCCGGGCCCTTGCCGTCGATGAGCCGCTCGCGGCAGTGCTCGCGCCATTCGGCCTTTTCCCCGTCCGAGAGCGTCTCAGGATAGTTGCGCGCCCGGAAGCGGAAAAACAGCTCCTCAAGCCGGGGATCGTCGAAATGGATGGCTCCGCGCGAGACATCGTCCGCGAAGTCCTCCGCGCTGTCGCCGTGCAGCCGCTCCATCATCGCCTGGTCTTCGGGCGAGATGAAGCCCTCATAAAGCGCAACGTCGCAGTCCTGCGGCTCGCGCGGCTCCTCCTTGCACGAGCGGCTGTCGATCACCGGCCCCTCGATTTCGCTGCGGATGCGGCCGAGCGCCTCGCCGTTGGCGATGATCCGGGAGATGTCAAGGCCGAAGCGGCTGCAGACATCGGGCGTGAGCACGCGAATGTTGTCGCAGACGAAGGGGAAGGTGTTGATCTTGAGCGCCCTCAGGGCAAGGCGCTTCTCGCCCTCCATGAGATCCTGGGTTCTGCCGAACGCCCGGCGGCAGATGTCCTCGGACTTCATGCCGAGCAGCTCGTTCGGATCGCGTGACAGATCCCAGACCAGGAATTCGTTCTTGTTGGCCGGGTTCACGGCAACCGGCATCACCACGCGGATGAAGCCCCTCTGCTGGCCGGCGGAAATGTCGATCCACACGCAGGGCCTGCCCGAGCCGAGCGCCGCTGCGACGGCATTCTTGCAGCGGTTGTGCAGCGCCCAGTTCCACAGGCGCGGCTGGCGCTGGCGGATCAGGCGCGCAAGCTCGATCGTGGCCATCACGTCGCTTGCCGCATCGTGCGCGTGCTCGTGGGAAAGGCCGTTGGCGGCGGTGATCTTCTCGAGCCGGAAGGACTTGCGCCCTTGCTTGGCCGGATCATCCGTCTCGAAGTCCGGCCAGTTGATGCCCTCGGGGCGAAGCGCCCACACGGCAAGCACCAGAGGAAACAGATCCCAGCGCGAGCACTCGTTCTTCCACTCACGCCCGTACGTGTCGTAGAGGTTGCGCCAGAAGAGAAAGCGCGAGATTTCATCATCGAACTTGAGCGAGTTGTAGCCGACGGAAACTGTTCCCGGCTCATTGAACCGCTCGTGGATGCGGCGTGCAAATTCATCCTCGCTCAACCCGTTCTCCTGCGCCGTCTGAGGCGTGATTTTCGTGACGAGGCAGGCGCCGGGCTGCGGCAGATAGTCTTCGGCGGGGCGGCAGTACCAGACATCGGGCTCGCCGATGATGTTCAGATCCTCGTCTGTTCTGATGCCTGCAAACTGTGCTGGACGGTCGATGCGCTGATTCAAGCCAAACGTTTCGTAATCGTGCCAGTAGAAAGTCTTCATTCTCTTAAAACCTTTCGGACAAAGCCATGCTTAGCATTTCTAGTGAGGCAGAGACTTTAGCACACTGTTCGCATGCTCCCTTGCTCTGGCACAAAGAAAGGCCGCCTGCACCGGAAAAACACTAATGCTCTCCGGCGGCCAGGCGGCCTCGTGTGCGCAAGAACCGATGCCCGTGTCAGCCGATCAGCTTGGTGAGGATGCGCTCCCAGACGTCAACGCCCGCAGACAGATACTTCGGGTCAAAGTGCATTTCGCGATGGTGCAGGCCGGGAGCCGCCCCCACGCCGATGCCGAAGTATGCGGAGCGGATCTGGGGCTTTTTCTCCTTGTAGAAGTGGAAATCCTCGCCCCCGCCTCCGCAGGCGCCGTAAAGCCTTTGCTCGCCCACCGTCTCGACAATCGCCTCGTCGATGAGCTCCATGAGCGCCTTGTCGTATTCCGGAGCCGGACAGTAGTCGACGTTCTCGAACTCGACCTCTCCGCCGTAACCGGCGGCGACAGCCTTGGCCTGACGCTCCATGTTCTCGAGCATCTTGTAGAAGATGTCATTGGTCTGGGCACGCAGATCGAACATCACCTCGCACCAGGCTGCAAGCGAATTCACCGCGCCCTGCTCGGTCTGCATGCGCGTGGCCTTGACCGTCCAGGACTTGTTCGGATCGTAGTGCTCGCTATTGACCATAGCGATGAAGCTCATCGCCTCATCGATCGGGTTGACGCCAAGATGCGGCCTTGCACCGTGGGCTACCTTGCCGATGAAGCGCACGCGCACCGTGGCACTTGCCACGTGGTTGAGAGAAGAGCACATGCCGCCCGCGGGCATGTCCTGCTCGGGACGGATGTGCGCACCGATGGCCACGTCAACGTCCTCGAGCACCCCGTCCTCGATCATCCAGAGCGCGCCCGATCGGATTTCCTCGGCGGGCTGGAACACGAGCTTGAGCGTTCCGCTCTGCACCTTGCCGAGCATGCGCTCAGCCACGCAAAGCAGCATCGCCGTGTGGGCATCGTGGCCGCAGGCATGAATGGCGCACATGCCGCCGTCCTCCGTGCTGAACGGCAGGGCGTCCATGTCGGCGCGGGCCAGAACCACAGGGCCGGGATTGCCCGAGCGGATCCAGGCCACCACGCCGGTCCTGCCGACGGGAGCCTTGTACTCGATCCCAAGTTCATCGAGAACCTTCACAACATAGGCGGACGTTTTCTTTTCCGTGCCGCCGACTTCGGCGAGCGGATGCAGGTCCGCATAGATCTTCTGGACGTTAAGTGCCATCAGTGTCTCCGCAAAGTTGTCAGTGATGGCGGCAGTGTACGCTTTTCAAACGAGCCGTATCATCCGGATGAATCCGCAGCAAAAACAGCGCTCAATTCTGGATCTGCGCGGGATCGGGCACGCCCTGGGTTCTCAGAACGCCGATGACGTCGATCGCATCGGCGCGCGCGATCTCTTCCGGGCTTGCATGGAGCGCATCGCGCTTGGCGCGGCCCGAAAGCCCGTTCACCTGCGTGTCAAGCGCAAGCGAGAGCACCGCATACTGCAAGGCGCGCCTGTCCGAAGCGCTCCCGCGCATGCTCTGGGCAATGCAGTCGGCAAAATGCCAGGCGCCAAGGCGGTTGCCGGCAACCAGCGCGTCGCGATACAGGGCGCATGCCGCTTCGGGGATCTGCGACCCCGGCGCCTGCAGCGCGGCGACGTCGGCCTGTGTGACAAGGTCGGCCTGGGGTTCGCTCTTCGGGCCGAACTCGTACCAGACGGCCGCGACGACAAAGGCGACGAAAATGACTTTTTCGACATGATTCGGAATGGCTGCCATGCTCTGAATGCTCCAGTCTGTTCTTGCGCAAACGATACAGCCGAACGGCGCCTGCGGGCAAAGCTCCGCCAGCGGGAAAGTGCGGAAAACGGCGCAGCATTCCCTGTTGCGTTTTCACCACAAATGTGGAAATCCCGACAAATTTCCCACCATATCCTGAACAGACCTGCCCAAGACGCACTATATTTCGTGTCCAACACGGCGCATGAAGCGCGCAAAAGAAACATACGATCTGGAGAATTTTTTATGAGAGTCATCGGTATCCTCAATCAGAAGGGCGGCGTCGGCAAGACGACCCTGTCCATCAACATTGCAGCCGAGCTGGCCGCACGCGGCAACAAGGTTCTGCTTGTCGACGGCGATCCTCAGGGCTCGAGCCTTGACTGGGCCGCCAGCCGCGAGAACGATCTGCCGTTCACGGTCGTGGGCTACTCCAAGGCGAACCTGCACAAGACGATTGAGGACATCGGCAAGGGTCGGGACTTCATCGTGATCGACGGCGCCCCCTCGGTGAAGGATCTGTGCCGCACGGCGATTATGTCGAGCGACCTGGTGCTGATTCCGGTCCAGCCCTCCCCGTTCGATGTCTGGGCGGCTTCGGACGTGGTCAAGCTCGTCACCGAAGCGCAGATCTACAAATCCAATCTGAAGAGCGCCTTCGTCATCAACCGCCGCATTCAGAACACGGCGATCGGCCGCGATGTCACCGATGCCCTGGCCGAGTTCGAGATTCCGGTCCTGAATTCCTCGCTCGTGCAGCGCGTGGTGTACGCCGAGTCCGCGGCATCGGGCCTGTCGGTCACCGAGCGCGACCCCAAGAGCCAGGCCGCTGCCGAAATCCGCTCTCTTGTCGATGAGATTCTCCCGCTTCTGCAGGGCAGAAGGTCGGCCAAGACCAAGGCTTCCAAGAAGGAGAAGGAATGACCGGCAAG
Organism: uncultured Sutterella sp.; assembly: GCA_900315045.1. Lineage (GTDB taxonomy): Bacteria > Pseudomonadota > Gammaproteobacteria > Burkholderiales > Burkholderiaceae_F > Duodenibacillus. The sequence continues at coordinate 13,609 of OMXR01000001.1, forward strand.
AAGGTTGGATTCGGAGGTTCGCGCCCCTCAGTCCGCGCGAGCACCCAGAAGATGGATGCCTGGGTCTCAGGCCAGCAGAAGAACTCCGAAACGATCATCAGGGCTGATGAAAAAATGAAGCGGCTGTCCCTGGACCTGACTGCCACGATGCACAGGGATCTGATGACCTACTGCATTGCGCACGACACCAAGGCCTCGGATCTGCTCCGGGATCTGATCGCCAAGAAGATCTATTAAGGCGCTGCGCCGCATTGCAGGCGCCGCCCATCCGAAACGCCGCCGCGCTGCTGGATTGCAGTCGGCGGCGATTCTTTTGCGGGTCATAGCGGGTGCGATCCGCCATCAGCGGGAGCTTCGCATCCGTTCCTCAGGCAAAAATCCTAGGCGGCCGATCGGCGCAGCCTCCGGGCAGATTTCCCGCACCGGATCATGCCGGATGCGCCAGCCCGGATTTTTCGGATCGGTGCCGAAAGAACCGACGAAAAAAAAAATCGGAGACACGCGGGAAAAATCGGAGACTATTCATAGCCCTCATGCTATTTGCATGCGACGCAGATCGGCCTTCTGCGATTGCCTAATTCTCTCAGGCAATTTTCCCCGATTTTCAGAAAAATGCGCGGATGAAAAAAAAATTCCGCGATTTTGGCAAGAGTTCTTCATCCTGAACGCCTCACTGAACCACAATTCAGCCGGTACGCAAAATACCGTTTTCGTTATTTTTCTGCACCAGCATCCACCCGCTCCGGATGCTCTTCCGGAGCCGGAAAAACCCTTGGAAACGAAGGAGAAACGCGATATTCAGCGGTGCGTTTTCTGCACCTGCCACATAACGGATCAGCTATCAAAGTCACGCGCATCTCTGTCAGATGTCAATAATTGCAGAACAGCGATTTACCTCGCCTGACGCCCCGAAAAAGCGCGCAATTTTTGACCACAGCTCACACACTGATTAGTACATTGTTTTTATTACCGTTTTGACTCATTAACACTGGTCATTTCCGCCTATCTTCATCACTTTAAAAGCCTCCAAATCGCTTCAAACATGAAAGCACCCGATCTTGATGCGTTTGACTGCCTTATTTTCAATTTTCGTCTTTTTGATATTGTCATCGTTATTCTATTCGTTATCAGAAAAATGCCGTGTGAATTTTTGATTTAGTTTTATGATCTTTTTATAACTATCTATATGAATAAACGTTCAGTCTTCTTTGCAGCCATGATTACCAGATTAGTGAACGACTCTTTATTGGCGACACTCAGCAATGGTTGCTCGTATGATGAATTTATCCATACTTCATAAGTATGAGCTTTTAGAAAAATCGTAATAGTCGTATTATGCTATGTTCTCATCTTGATGAATAATCGTTCATTTGCTTAATTTTTAGGCTTATTCATTTTGATTTATAGCTTGAACTCTGAGTCCGAAAAAATTTTGATCCCGCATTTGCTATTGTTATCTTCGATATTCTACGTGTTATTTGTCTCTATCGTTATTATTCTACGTTTTATTGAGATTTTTTAGCCAATGCAACCTGCTGATTTTCCGTGAAGCTGCACATCAGGCACGCCCTGTTGCCTCCAGAAATGAAATGTGAGATAATTAGCATAATCGTAAGTCTTATGACAAATTTTCGTTGGAATTCTACGTATATGAGACCATCAATAGCTGTCGAAGAGTCCCTAGCCACCCTGGGTCACAACATCAAGATGGCGCGTCTGAAGCGTCGCCTCCCCCAGGCCGTCCTGGCTGAGCGCTCGGGTGTCGGCCTCTCTACCCTCGCCAAAATCGAGCGTGGTGACACGGGCGTGGCGATCGGTACCGTCGCCTCGGTCCTGCAGGCTCTTGGGCTCGGCACCCCCTTTGCGGAGATCGGCGCCAGCGACCCGCTTGCGCAGGCACTAGACCCCGCTATTCTACCCAAGCGCGTCCGGCTCAAGACACCTCGTCTATAACGATACATTTGATTATGTCATCTATCCTTGATATTGAATTACTTTATCAGTCGAGAAAAATCAAAATCGGTTGTTTAGCGATTACAGAATCAAATAAAAACCCGCTCTCGTTCGAGTACGATTCCGGCTGGCTGAAAAACGGGTACGCCCTCGGAGCCGATCTGCCGCTCACTTTCGGCGTCCACAGGGTCACCCCGCTGCGCATTCCGGGACGGGCCGGCCTGCTCTCGCGCGCCAGTTCATTCGGGTTCCTGTGCGACGCCTCTCCGGGCGCCTGGGTCCCCTCGCTCCTGGAGCGAGCCGAATTTTTCGGCCTCAAGGCAAACGGGCTGCCCGCAAAATCAACTAGCACAAACGAGCTATTGTTCTCGGTCGGACACCCCGGTGACGCCTTTTCTGCCTATTCCTGCAAAGATAGCACTTTTGCAATCCGCAAAAAATCGACCTCGAGCACCGAAAACAGGTCCCTCTCGAAAATCGTCCGGCTGATGGAGGCCTACCCCGGCAATTTGAGGCGGTTCACCGAAGAGGACATCGCTCTGCTCGTAAACAACACGACCGACATTGGAGGCGCCTCGATCAAGGCGCTCGTGACGCTCACAAGGGATGGAAAAACGACCGACTGGGTCGTCAGGTGCAAGAGGCCCGAAGATCCCTGCGCTACGCCCCTCTGGACGGCCGTGACGGCCTCTCTTGCCCGCTCGGCAGGCATCCGGGTTCCGGACTTCTCCTATGAGCTCTGCGCGCGTTTTGGCGCCTTTCTTGAGAAGCGTTTCGACAGGACAGAAAGGGGCGAACCGCTGATGGCACTCTCGGCAGCGACGCTCTGCGCCCGCCCCTCGCCCTACAAGGCCCTCACCGCCCCCATTCCCAGCTGGCTTGACGTCGCGGACATCATCAACCGCGAAGGCTCGGCCCCCGCCGAAGACCTCCGGGAACTCTTTCTGAGGCTTGTCTTTGCGACCTTCGTCAGCCTGCCGGGGCTCACGCTCGAGCGCATCTGGTTCGTGCGGCAGGGCGGCGGCTGGCGTCTTGCGCCGATGAGCGCCCCCTGCGCCATGCCGCCCCTTTCGGGCAGCAGGCAGCTGGCAATCCCACTCTCGGGCAACGACGCGGCGAGCTCCATCGAAAAGCTTGAGGAAGCGAGCAGATACTTCGGCGTGCCGCGCCAGGAGGTCCGGCTCATCACGCTTGAGGTTGCCAAAGCCGTGCACGCATGGCGGGAAAAGGCCATGTCCGCGGGGGCGGATCTCTCGGAAATCGCCTCGATGCAAGCCGCTTTTCTGAGCTGAAAAAAGCCGGGAGACCGCTTCGGATCGCCCGGCTTGTCCGCCTTACGCTGCGCCTATTCGGCTCTTGGCGGCTGCGCCTTTACTCTGGCTTTCTGCAGCACGGCTCCGAAGAATCCGTCCGTGTCGTGCATGTGCGGCAGCATGACGAAATACTCGCCGAAGCGCTCCTTCTGGAACTCGGGCAGCTCCACGCCCTGGCGCGCAAGAACGTCCGTCGCGCTGAGCAGCTCAAACTCCGGGTGTTCGGCAAGGAACGCCTCGACCACCTCCTGGTTTTCGCGCCTCAGAACCGAGCACGTGGCGTACACGATCCGGCCACCGTCCTTGAGAAGCTTTGCGGCCTGCTCCAGCACGGACTTCTGCACGGCGTTGATGCGCTCGAGCTCCTCGGGCGAGAGGCGCCACTTGAGGTCGGGATTGCGCCGCAGCGTTCCTGTGCCCGTGCAGGGCGCATCCACCAGCACGCGGTCAAACTTGCCCCTCAGGCGCTTCACCCGGTTGTCCGACTCGTCCCGGATGGCGATCGGATGCACGTTCGAGAGGCCCGCCCTTCTCATTCTGGGCTTCATCGAGTCAAGGCGCTTTTCATTGACGTCAAAGGCGTACAGACGGCCGCTCGAGCGCATGATGGCGCCCACGGCCAGAGTCTTGCCGCCCGCCCCCGCGCAAAAGTCGCAGATCATCTCGCCGCGGCGGGCCGAAAGCAGACGCGCGATGAGCTGGCTGCCCTCGTCCTGAACGTCGATCCGGCCCTCCTGGTACATCGGCCAGCGGATGAGGCCCGGCTTTCCGGCAAGACGGATTCCATCGGGCGAAAAGCGCATGGGAGAGGCTTCGACGCGGTGCTCGGAGAGCTCGGCGAGGACCTCTTCCCGGGACGCCTTGAGCGTGTTGACGCGCAGATCGAGCGGCGCGCCCTGAAGAGAAGCCTCAAAGAGCTTGTCCGCATCCGGGCCGTACTGCTCGCGCACCAGCGCGTAGAGCCACTCGGGCATTTCCGCCCGGACGTGTGCGGGTGCCTTGCCCATGTCGGCCGCAAGCATGTTCTCAAGAGGCTTCTTGTCGCCCGCTAGGCTCGACTCGCCGAGCGCGCCGATGCCGTACTGCAGGGCGAGCGTGAGCAGCGCCGCAAGGCGCGGAGCGCGCTCGGGCTTCACGGGCTTCATGCGCCAGGCGATGCCGCCCAGGTGCCGCAGGCCGTAGTAGATCGCCTCGGCGATGATCGTGCGGTCCCTTGCGCCCAGCATGGGATTGGATTTGAAAAACGCCTTCATCAGCTGATCGGACGGTCCGTCGAGCTTGAGGATCACGGCAAAGGCGCGTGCGAGCTCGCTCACGATGAGTTCGGTGATGCGCACTTCTCCGGGATTGCGCTTGGCCATGCGCTCCGCGCTGGCAGGCCCCTTGACGATGCGGCCCTCGGCCCGGTCGGCGCGGTTCTTTTCCTGCTGGCGGCGGTGCGCTGCCGCCTGGCGCTCGGTCTGATGCCTGCCTTCGGTCTTTTCACGGCGCGGCTTGACGGGGGCGAACGGACGGCGCTTGGCGGGTTTCTTTTCGGTCATAAAAGTTCTCTTAAATCTCGTTGCTCATGACGACCAGGCTTGCGGCCGTTTCATCGTCCATCTTCACGCGTCCGCCCTCAAGGCGCACTTTTCCGAGCGCCGCAGCGCGCACGCAGCGCGGATACAGCACGTGCTCGAGCTTGAGCCCGCGATGCGCGAGACGGTCCGGATCGTCGCCGGGCAGCACGGGCACCACGGCCTGGCCGATGATGGCTCCGCCGTCAAGCTCCGTGCTCACGTAGTGCACCGTGCACCCGTGCACGCGCACACCCGCGGCAATCGCCCGCTCGTGCGTGTCGAGCCCCTTGAACAGGGGCAGCAGCGCGGGATGAATGTTGAGGATCCTGCCCGCATAGTGATCGACGAACCGGGCGGTGAGCACCCGCATGAAGCCGGCAAGCACGATGACATCGGGCTTGAGGGGGTCGATCGCCGCAATCATGGCCTCTTCAAACTCCTCGCGCGTTGCATAGAGCTTGTGATCGACCACAATCGAATCGATGCCCATCTCGCGGGCACGCTCAAGGCCGGCAGCCCCCGGCCGGTTGCTCAGCACGGCCGCGATCCGCACGCCGTCGGCGAGCCAGTTCTCGCGCTGGGCGGCCTGGGCGATGGAAACGAAGTTCGAGCCGCGGCCCGAGATCAAAATGACAATGTTCTTCATGGGAAAAACCGCAGAAAGGAAGATCAGTACATTTTGTTAATTGTACCCGTCCTGCCGGCCGCTCTCGCTTCAGAATCGGTCCGCAGAATTCCCCAAAGCGCCTGCCCGCACTCCGGTATTACCACCTGCGTCAGCAATACCGCACGCGGCCGGGCGCGGCATTTCTCTCTGAGAGTAAAGTGCCCGCAGGCCGGCTGGCGGATCAGCCGGAAAGAACGAAACCGATTGAAAGATTTCTCACCATGAACACGGCATTTTTCTTTTGTGCAACTCTGAGCACCGCACTGCTCATCGTGCAGTGCCGCCGTTCCATGGCCTGCCGAATGTGCCGCATCTAGGCATCTGATCCGTCCCGGGCCATTCACCGGCCGGATCGCAGTCACCCGTCATCAACGCTTTTTGTAGCAACTGCCGGCACAGGGCCGCAGCCGCCAGCCTTTTTCACGCTTTTCATCAGGAGATTTCACCATGCAGCGCCGTCACATCATTGCCGCTTTCGCCGCCCTTTCCATCGCCGGGACACTGCCCGCAGCCGCTGCGGCCAAGGACCTCAAGGTGGGTGCCACCGCCGGCCCCCATGCCGCGATCGTCGCCGAGGCCGCCAAGGTCGCCCGCACCCGCGGACTCAAGGTCAAGGTGGTCGAATTCACCGATTACATCACGCCGAACCAGGCCCTAGAAGACGGAGCGCTCGATGTCGTGGTCTACCAGCACGAGCCGTTCCTCAACAACTACAACAAGCAGCGCGGCACGCATCTGGCGAAGATCGCCAACGCAGTCGTGCAGCCGATGGGCCTGTACTCGAACAGAATCCGCAGCCTCAAGGCCATTCCGAACGGAGCGCGCATCGCCATTCCCAATGATCCGACCAACAGCGGCCGCGCGCTGTTGCTCCTGCAGAACGCCGGGCTCATCACGCTGCGCAGCGGCGTGGACGGCTCCAAGGCGGTCCTTGCGGACATCAAGAGCAACCCGAGAAGGCTCAAGATCATCGAGCTGGAGGCGGCGCTGCTCCCGCGCAGCCTCGACGACGCGGACGTGACGGCCATCCCGATGAACTACGTCATCAGCGCGGGGCTCTCGCCCAAGAAGCAGGGATTTTTCTTCGAGGATCTGAAGGCTCCGTTCGCGCTCATGATCATCGCCTCGCGCGAGAACAACCGCAGCGACGCCAGCGTGCGCGCTTTCGTCAAGGCCTATCAGTCCGAGCCCGTGCGCACCTTCATCATCAAGACCTTCAAGGGGGCGGTGAATCCCGCCTGGTAGACACCGTTTGAGGTTCCGGGGAAGCGGATAAATGCAGGTTCCGCCTCCCCGGTGCCGCCTGCAGCCTTCCTTGCGCCGGAAAATCTTCCGGCATTCCCGAATGCCCGCCCTCGCGCAAATGTCAGTGCATGGTAGTTCTCTGTGCACGATCACAATGCTCTTGTTTCCGTGCTGGGCGTCACAGTTCGGAAAAATCCGCCTGGCGCCCGCCCCGAGCGCCCTGCGCCCTCTCCGGGCGCAGCCAGATATGCAGCTTGCCCCCTGCATGGGGTTGCACTCGCCCGTTTGCGCTACACCGAAGGCTGAAAGCGGCTAGCGCAGATCCGTGAGCCAGTTGATCTGCTGGATTTTCGAATCCAGCTCCCGGTACTCCTTGCAGAGCCGGTCGAGCTGCCTGCGCTTGTCGGCAACCTTGACGGTACTCAGGATCCTGATTTCGGACCTCAGAGCGCGGCTCACAACGTCGCTTGCCGTGTTGAGGAATTCCCGCAGCATCTGGATCTTGCGCTCCAGGCAGTCGCGCCGCGCGATGAGCTCCGTGAGCGTCACGCCCTCCTCGGCAACTGCGGAATTGGTCAGATTAATGCGGATGATCAGATGCTCGAGCCGAGCAAAAAGCCCGTCCATCTCCGAGAGCAGCGCCTCGGGATCCTCGGCCGGGCTCTCGCCCTCCTGTACGCGCGCGTTGCTGCGCAGGCGATCCTTGAGCTGGGCAAGACGGCGCTGTATGTCGGCCCGCTCCTGCAATGCTTCGGCTAACTTCATGGTGATTTCTCCCGCCCGGCAAGCCGCCCGTGCATGGATCGCACAGCGGCCCGGAACTTGCGTATTTGCAGACCGATTGTACGCACTGCTTCAGATGCATGCCTTCGCAAGTCATCCGTGCTATCTATGAAAAACGTGGGTTTTTTCACTTTTGTCATATGAAAAACGTGTAAAATTTCACGAAATCGGCAGGAAGCAATGTTTCCTAGCTCTCCTTTCGGAATTTCCAAGACTTTTTGGAGCATTCTCATGCAACTTGACCGAGAAATCATGACGCAGCTCAAGCTCTGGAAGAACAGTCGCCGGCGCAAGCCTCTGATCCTTCAGGGAGCCCGCCAGACGGGCAAGTCCTGGGTGCTGAAAAAGTTCGGAGAGCTTGCCTTCGAGAATACCGCTTACCTGAACTTCGACCTCACGCCATCGCTCAGGGCAGACTTTGCCCGCACCAAGGAGCCGGCGCAAATACTTGCATGCCTGGAACTGACCGCAGGGACCCGGATCAATCCCGGTTCTACTCTGATCATCCTTGACGAAATCCAGGAGTGCAATGATGCGCTCAATGCGCTGAAGTATTTCTGCGAAACTGCGCCCGAATACGCCATCGTCTGTGCAGGCTCTCTTCTCGGAGTTGCACTCAACCGCAGCGGAGCGTCCTTTCCTGTCGGAAAAGTCAACTTTCTGCAGCTCCATCCCCTGACGTTTTCCGAGTATCTGAAGGCCATAGAACCGGATCTGCATCAATCCTACATTCGCCTGGAGCACATCCGCCCCGTTCCCGAAGTCCTTCACGAAAAGCTTCTGTCAGCCTGGCGGATCTACCTTTTTCTGGGCGGCATGCCTGAAGCCGTAAGCATTTGGGGAGACACCCGCTCCGTTGACGAAGTGCTTGCCGTCCAGTCGGAAATTCTGCAAGCCTACACCCAGGATTTCTCCAAGCACATCAGCAACAAGGACATTCCGCGAGTCTTGCAGGTATGGAACTGCCTGCAGGATCAGCTTGCGAGAGAAGACAGGAAATTCCGCTACGCCGACATCCAAAAAAGCGCCAGATCGCGCGAATACGAGGCGGCCATCGAATGGCTCGTTCTGGCCGGACTTGTCAGCCGGGTTCACAACGTTCAGGCTCCTCGGTTCCCTCTTTCGGCATACAAAAACTCTTCCGCCTTCAAGCTATACCTCAATGACCCGGGGCTGCTCTGCCGCAAGTTCGCTCTGCCCCCTGATGTCCTGACGGACGGCAGCCGCCTTTTCACGGAATTCAAGGGAGCGCTTGCTGAAAACGCCATCGCCAGCAGCCTTTACGCCCAGTTCGGCAGCGACCTCATCTTCTACTGGACCTCCGGCAACACCGCGGAGGTTGAGTTTGTGCTTCAGACCGGCAGCCGCATCGTTCCTGTGGAAGTCAAGGCCGAACACAACATCCATGCCAAAAGTCTTGCCCTGTACCGGCAAAAATATGCGCCGGAAATCAGCGTGCGATTCTCGTCGAGGAATCTGCGCCTTGACGGCGGAATCCTGAATGTTCCCCTGTATCTGGCAGATCGTCTATGCTTGCTGATCGAGAAGGCTTGCGAATCCAAGAGCCAGGACGAGTCCTGAATTCAGCCTGAGAAAGCCCTCTCGCGATGCGTCGCCCGCCTCTGAGACGGCAGTTGGGCTCAGTGCTGCGGACCATGCCGCCACAACAACCTGACCAAGAGGAGGCATGGCGCCTGCCCCTGCAGAACGCAGAGGCTTGTGCGCCTATTCAAATCTATGACCGTCCTGCATCCCCAAATCAAGACTTCCCGCAGAGCCCTTCTGCTCGCCTCTGCCGGAGTTTCCGTCGCCTCCACGCTGGCCCGTCCGGTGCGCGCCGCCCCAGCCGATTCCTGGACCTCCACGCAGCCCGTGCTGCAGAGCGCCGGCTGGTTCAGCCTGAAGGCCGCCGGCGCCACCATCCACGTCATCTCGGACGGAACCGGCGCGCAAAGCATCGATCTTGCCCTGGCTCCGCGCGAGACCGTCGCCGAGTACCTGAAGCGTTCCTTGCTTTCCCCCGAAACGCTCGAGTCGTTCCGCAACGTCTTTCTGATTGAAATGCCCGGCCGCCGCATCCTCGTCGACACCGGATACGGAGCGCAGAAAGGCCGGGCCTATGAGCGCCTTCTGAGCGCAGGCCTCAGCCCCGAATCCGTGACGGACATCCTCATCACGCACTGCCACGGGGACCACATCAGCGGTCTGCTCGCCGGGTCCGAATGCGCCTTTCCGAAAGCCATGGCCTGGGTTTCGCTGGAGGACCTGGAATCCTTCCGCCTCAAGAACCCGAAGGAAGCCGTCCGCAAGGCAACCGAGCGGGCGTTTGCACCCTATTTCATCCGCCGCGCCGTGCATTACTTCAACGAGGGCGAAGAGATCATCCCCGGCATCCGGGCATACCGCCACCCTGGGCATACGCCGGGACACACCTTCTACGAATTGACTTCGGCAGGACAGACCGTGGTCTTTGCCGGGGACGTCGCCCACATGGCCGCGCTGCAGTTCGCCAGGCCCGACATTTCCGTCAAGTACGACATGCAGCCCGAGCAGGCTGCGCAGGAGCGCAAGGCTCTGTTTGCGCGCGCTGCAGACAGCGGCGTGCTGATTGCCGGCACGCATCTGCCGTTCCCGGGAATCGGTCACGTGCGCCGCGAGGCGGAGGGCTTTTCCTTCCTTCCCGTTCCGTTCCGCGACCGGGCATAAGCGCCGGTGCGCCGGAACTCAGCGCTCCTCGTCCGGCCTCGTGTAGTGCATGACGGCGAGCTCGATCCCCCGGAGTCTTTCCGGGGATCTGTCGGGCTTGCCGCCTTCGGTGACCGGCAGCTCTCGCACCCAAGCTACGCGGCGCGGGCACTTGAACCGGGCGAGCATGGAAGAAAACGCGAGCTTGAGGGCCGCGGCGGGAAGCGGCTCTGCCTCCGGCACGAGCAGCGCCGTCACCACCGCGCCCCAGACCTCGTCCGGCATGCCGATCACGCGGCAGGCCCGGATGCCGGGAATCGATTCGATCTGCTGCTCGACCTCCGCCGGATAGACGTTCTCTCCGCCCGTCACGATGAGATCGCTTCTGCGGCCGAGGATGTGCACTTCACCCCGCTCATCGATCCAGCCCATGTCGCCCGTGGCAAACCAGTCCTCGCGGTCAATCGCGGGCGCGCCCCAATAGCCGAGCATCAGGCTTGGCGTGCGCACTTCGATCGCGCCGTTCACGGCACGGATCCGCACTCCGGCATTTGCCGAGCCGCAGGCCTCGGACGGCTTGAAGCGGTCGGCAAAGCGCGTCGTCACCACGTTGCTTGCCGTTTCCGTCATGCCGTATGTCGTCACGATCGGGATGCCGAGACTTGCCGCCCGCTCGCGCAGCTTGCGGTTCATCGCCGAGCCCCCGAGCAGCAGCGCGCGCACGTGCTCGGGAGGCCGCCACTCAGGGTACTTCTCAAGCACCATTGCGAGCATCGTGGGCACGATGCTCGCAAGCGTCGCCCTTTGCTCGGAGAGCTTGCGCACGAACGAGTCGACCGTGAACTTCCCGGGCAGTCCCACGGCCGACCGGGCAAAGAGCGAGCGCGTGAGAATGGAAAAGCCGCCGATGCGGGCCGGCGAAATCGAGAGCTGCCAGAGGTCGCCCGGCGCAAGCGGAATGTTGTCGGCGCTGGAGACGGCGCTCGCAATGAGTGCCGAGCGCGACAGCATCGCGGCCTTGGGCCGGCCGGTCGTGCCCGAGGTAAAGAGCACCACGGCGCAGTCCTCGGGCAGCGGCTCGCGCATCTCATCGACCCGCTCGCAGAGCGCCGTGCGCTCGGGCTGCGTGAGTGCCGGGTGGATGAGCACGATCGGCGTCTTCAGCTCAAGCAGCGCGTAGATCTCGATGATGCTCTCAAGGCTTGCGCTCGCGGCAACGCACCGGGGCCTGCGGTCCAGAGGATCGAGATGCGCAAGGCGCTCCATCACGAGCCCTCGCACATCGGCAAACGTGTAGTCGCGCTCGCCGGTGCGCAGGCACAGTCCCTGCGGCAGTTCGTTTGCCGCAGCAAGAATCGACAGATCGTTCATGACCGGACTACGGCAGGCGCTTGAACTTGGAGAAGTCGGGCCTTCTCTTTTCGAGGAAGGCGTTCTTGCCCTCGCGCCCCTCTTCGGTCATGTAGTAAAGGAGCGTCGCGTTGCCCGCCAGCTCCTGGATGCCGGCCTGCCCGTCGCAGTCGGCGTTGAGCGCGGCCTTCAGACAACGGATCGCAATCGGCGAATTCGCAAGGATCTCGCGGCACCACTGCACCGTCTCGGCCTCGAGCCGCTCATAGGGCACGACCGTGTTGACAAGCCCCATGTCAAGTGCCTGCTGCGCGTTGTAGAACCGGCACAGGAACCAGATCTCGCGGGCCTTCTTCTGCCCGACGATGCGGGCCATGTAGGAGGCGCCCCAGCCGCCGTCGAACGAGCCCACGCGCGGCCCGGTCTGGCCGAACATGGCGTTGTCGGCCGCCACCGTGAGGTCGCACATCATGTGCAGCACGTGTCCGCCGCCCACGCACCAGCCCGCAACCATCGCGATCACGGGTTTCGGGCAGGTGCGGATCGCCCGCTGGAAGTCGAGCACGTTGAGCCTGGGGACGCCGTCTCCGCCGACATATCCGCCCGTGCCGCGCACGCTCTGGTCGCCGCCCGAGCAGAAGGCCTTTTCGCCCATGCCGGTGAGAATGATGACGCCGATATGCTCGTCGTCGCGCGCGTCGGCAAGCGCCGCCTCCATCTCGCGCACGGTAAGCGGACGGAACGCGTTGCGCTTTTCCGGGCGGTTGATGGTGATCTTGGCGATCCCCTCGCCGCACTTCTCGTAAATGATGTCGGTGTACTCGCCCGCCTTGTTCCACTGCGGAACCGGCGGCAAGCCGGACGTGTCGAGCATCGGCTGCATGATGTTTGCTCCTGTCTGCCGGGACTGGATGCCCGGAGTCTTGAAATGAATTCGTGCGTTTCGTACCCGGTGGTACGAAATATCGTACTGCATGGTACACTATTTTCGTTCTCTCATCCCGACACGAAAGGCCCGTGCCCATGCCGCAGCCAGACTCTCTGCAGCAAGCTCTAGCAAAAGCGAAAACCCCCAAGGGGCGCGAGCGCACCAAGGCGCTGCTCTCGGCCGCGATCGACGTCTTTCTCGAGCGGGGGTACGAGCGCGCGTCGCTCTCGGAGATCATCGCCCGCTCGGGCGGCTCGAAGTCCGCGGTCTACGCCCTGTACGGCAGCAAGGAAAAGCTCTTCATCGCCGCTCTCGGGATGATGCTCGAGGATGTGTACGAAGCGTACATGCGCGAGTATGAGGCAGGCCGCCCCTGGCACCAGGAGCTGCGCGTCTTCGCCCGTGTATTTCTCACGAGCATGATGAGCGAGCGCACGATCGGCTGCACGCGGCTCGTCTACGCGCAGAGCGCCGCGCTGCCGGAAGCTGGCAGCTGGTACTACCGCGAGGCGCTTGCCGGCTGCTACCGCGCATTTGCCAAGGTGCTGGAAAACTCGCTGCCCCTTCCGATGAGCGAGCTCGAGAGCATTTCGCTGCACTTTGTCGAGTCGCTCAAGGCGCGCTACTTCACGCGCAGCCTGTGCATGCCGCAGCTCGCCGTGACGATGGATGAGATTGAGGAGGAAGCGCTTGCCTGCGCACGGGACGCCGAAGTGCTGATCCGCGTCCGTCTGGCAAGGGAGGATCAGGAGCGCCGCAGGATGAAGCGCGGGAAAAAGCCGCGCAGGGCGGAAAGGACATCCTCTCCGGGATAGCTCTCGGCAACGGGCGCGAGTCCCGTGTCGATTCCGGGAGCGGGCCGGTAGATCTGCAGCGCATAGGTCTCGCACCCCTCACGCCTCAGCCAGTCCGCGGTTTTGAGAATCTCACCGGGCGCAAGCAGATCCGGGTGCGCCGTCGTACGGGCTTCGTACGGCACGCCGCTCTCGCGCACGGCCCGGAAGCTTTCCAGAAAGTGCGTGCAGCTTCCCGCCCTGCCCGTCGCGCGGTCAAAGACGGCCGGATCCTCCGGCGGCCCCTTCACGTCGATGCCGATCCAGTCGGCAAGAGCAGCCGTCTCGGCAAGGCGCCTCGGATAGGCGCCCGAGGTGTGCAGCCCCACGAGCATTCCGAAATGCTCGCGCACGCGCCGCATGGCAGACGCCAGAGCCGGATCGGCGCAGGGCTCGCCGCCCGAGAACACCACGGCGTCGAGCAGCCCGCGCCGCCGCTCGAGCAGCGACTCGACCTCATCCCAGCCCGGGCGGGCCAGGACGCCGGAAATCCCCGGCATGCCGGCGCTCGCGCGCCCGAAGGCGCCTTCCCGCGGCTGCATCCAGGGATTGTGGCAGTAGGGACAGCGCCAGGGGCAGCCCTGCACGAACACGACTGCCGAAAGCCTGCCCGGATAGTCGATCGTCGTGAAGGGCGTGAGCGCGGCGACGCGAAGCGCAGCCGGCCCGATTTCCTGAAGATTGCTACTTGTGCTCGGCACACTTGCTCTCGACAAAGTACTTGCGCTCCTCGAACTCGCCCTTCTTGCCGATGTTGAAGGACTGCACGGGGCGGTGGTAGCCCATCACGCGGGTCCAGACCTCGCACTTCTGGCGCTCGCTGTCCTTGAGTTCGGGGATGTCGTTTCTGATCTGTTCAGTCATGATGTTTCTCCAAAAAAAGTCAGTGTCCTGATGGTTATCCGGCCTTCTGCGCCCGCTTCCTTGCGATCAGCTCGGCGTCGCACTTGGGGCAGAAGTCGTGCCGCCCGGAGAGGTACCCGTGCTTGGGGCAGATCGAGAAGGTGGGCGTCACGGTGATGTAGGGCAGACGGAAGCGCGTGAGCGTGCGGCGCACGAGATCGCGGCAGGCCTCTGGCGAGCTCACGGCCTCGTTCATGTACAGGTGCAGCACGGTGCCGCCCGTGTATTTTTTCTGCAGATCCTCCTGGCGCTCAAGCGCTTCGAACGGATCGTCGGTGAAGCCCACGGGCAGCTGCGAGGAGTTCGTGTAGTACGGATTGCTCTCGGTGCCAGCCTGAATGATGTCCGGGTAGCGCTTCCTGTCCTCCTTGGCAAAGCGGTACGTCGTGCCTTCGGCGGGCGTCGCCTCAAGGTTGTACATGTGATCGGTCTCGGACTGGAACTTCACGAGCCGCTCGCGCACGTGGTCGAGCACATCGAGGGCGAACTGATGTCCCCACTCGCTCGTGATGTCGTGCTTGTCGCCGGTGAAGTTGCGGATCATCTCGTTCATGCCGTTCACGCCGATCGTCGAGAAGTGGTTGCGCAGCGTGCCCAGATACCGGCGGGTGTACGGGAAGAGCCCCTCGTCGATATGCCGCTGGATGACCTTGCGCTTGGTTTCGAGCGAATCGCGCGCCAGGTCGAGCAGCTTGTCAAGCTGCGCGAAGAGGCCGTTCCGGTCGCCCTTGTACAGGTACCCGAGCCTGGCGCAGTTGATCGTGACCACGCCGAGCGAGCCGGTCTGCTCGGCCGAGCCGAACAGGCCGTTGCCGCGCTTGAGCAGCTCGCGCAGGTCAAGCTGCAGGCGGCAGCACATCGAGCGGATCATGTTGGGCTTGAGCTCGGAGTTGATGAAGTTCTGGAAATACGGCAGGCCGTACTTGGCGGTCATCTCAAAGAGCAGCCGCACGTTGGGCCCCTCCCAGTCGAAATCCGGCGTGATGTTGTACGTCGGAATCGGGAACGTGAACACGCGCCCCTTCGCATCGCCCTGCATCATGACGGTGATGTAGGCACGGTTGATCATGTCCATCTCGGCCTGCAGCTCGCCGTAGGTGAAAGGCATCTCCTTGCCGCCGATGACCGGATGCTGGGGCTTGAGATCCTCCGGGCACGTCCAGTCGAACGTGAGGTTCGTGAACGGCGTCTGGGTACCCCAGCGCGAGGGCACGTTGAGGTTGTAGATCAGTTCCTGCATGCACTGCAGAACCTCTTCATAGGGCACATTGTCCTTGCGGATGAAGGCCGCCATGTAGGTGTCAAAGGAACTGAACGCCTGGGCCCCCGCCCATTCGTTCTGCATCGTGCCGAGAAAGTTCACGATCTGGCCGCAGGCCGAGGAGAAGTGCTCGGGCGGCGCAGATTCGACCTTGCCCGGCACGCCGTTGAAGCCTTCGGTGAGCAGTGTGCGAAGGCTCCAGCCGGCGCAGTACCCGCTCAGCATGTCGAGGTCATGGATGTGAAAGTCCGCATTGCGATGGGCGCGGCCGATCTCGGGCGTGTAGATGTAGTTGAGCCAGTAGTTGGCGATCACCTTGCCCGAGACGTTCAGGATGAGGCCGCCCAGGCTGTAGCCCTGGTTCGCGTTGGCGTTCACGCGCCAGTCGCTCTGCTCGAGGTACTCGTTGATCGAGCTCTCGACGTCGACCCACGTCCGCTTGACGTCGCGCACCTTGGCGCGCTGCTCGCGGTAGACGATGTAGGCGCGCAGCGTCGTGAAGTACCCGCGGTCGAACAGGGCGCGCTCCACGGCGTCCTGAATGCTCTCGATGTGGGGACTGGCGACATTCAGGTCGCAGATGAAGGGCATCACGCTGTTGTCGGTGATCTCCCTGGCGCGCGCGGGACCGAACTCACCCGTCGCCAGGCCCGCCTTTGCAATGGCCTTGACGATCTTGTTCTGGTCAAACGGCTTGGCACTTCCGTCGCGCTTGATGATGTTTTGGGGCATCTGGGACATTTCTTTTGCAAAAACCGATACTTGCTGATTTCAGGGGATAATTACCCGGGTTAACCCTGACGCAGAGCCGAACCCGAGGCTTGGAAATCTAACACAGCCAGCTTTTTTTGTCCTTCCCCAAACGGCGTATGTCACCACCATAACTTGTATCGAATTAATAGATCTTTTCTATATGTTGTAGGACAAAACCCAAGATATGGACTGAAAGAGCCTTGTTTTTTCAGCATATTGACCGCATCGGCACAACCGGTCCTGCCCCGGCAGAAGATCAGGGTTTTCCCGCATGACAAAAACACTCTGGATCTCGGCCGGCAAAGCCGCGGCGCCTTTCCCGAACCAACTTGCACGTTCGCAAAAGGCAGGCCCCGCGCCAGGTGCATGCGAATGCATTTTTTCATTAAAATCCGCGTCCTCTGAGGACCCCGCGCATCACAGGCGGCTCGCGCCGCACCGGTCCCCGTCCGCTCTCTTTCACTGGATCCATTTCATGCTCGCACAGATTGTCAGTTTGTTTGCCGTCGGCATCGGCGTCGGCGTCTTCGGCGCCCTTGTCGGCATCGGCGGCGGCCTCATCATGGTGCCGCTTTTCATGCTCACCATGCTTGCCCCCAACGGCACGACGTTCCAGAACGTCCAGCAGGTCATCGGCACGAGCCTTTTCGGCGTCTTTCTGAATGCCGTCTCGGGCGCCTGGGCGTACTACCGCCAGAAGCGCATCATGTTCCGGGCGGCGGTTCCTTTTGCGCTTGCCACGGTGCCCGGCGCCTGGATGGGCAGTTACATCACGGACTACTTTTCCGGCTCGTCGTTCTCGCTCACCTTCGGCATCACGCTCGTTGCGCTCGGCATCTTCATGTACATGAAGTCCCGCGGCAAGAAGGCAAACGCGAGCGCCGAGAACTTTGACGTCGCAACCGCCCAGTTCAACATGGCGCTCGGCATCATTCTCTCTTTCGGCGTCGGATTCCTCTCCTCGATCCTCGGCATCGGCGGCGGCGTGATCCACGTGCCGATGATGGTGTTCATCCTGGGCTTTCCCGCGCACATTGCCGTTGCCACGAGCACGTTCGTGCTGATGGTGAGCTCGATGATCGGCGTGGTGAGCCACGCCTGGCTCGATCACATCGTCTGGATTCCGGCGCTTGCCGTCGGGTTCGGCGCGATCGTCGGCGCGCAGATCGGCGCGCGGATCTCCAAAAAGAGCAAGCCGCGCATCATCGTGGTGCTGCTCTCGTGCGTGATGGTGCTGCTCGGGCTGCAGTTCATCTGGAAGGGCGTGTTCTAAAGGCCGCCACCCTTGCCCCGGACTGTGCTCCGGGGCAAAAAAAATAGCCATCGGCTGACCCAGGGCCGCCCGATGACGGGGCCGTGGCGGAGGAATGCGGAAAGCAGAAGCGATCTAGACGGGAATGTCGTGCATCGCGAACTGCATGTCCGGCTGGAATTCGTTTTGCGCCAGATGAAGCGACGCGCGGATCCGGTTCTCCCAAAGCGCGCACAGACGCAGCACGTTTTCCAGCCCTGTGACGAATTCCTCGGGCGACTGAAGCATCTCGCCGTCGAACACGAAGTTGAAGATCACGGTCCCCGAACTCTTCTCCAGCGAGAAATAGCCGCCCGCAGTCTCCTGACCGAAGAGCCCCGCGGCAAGCAGATCCCGGTACAGCTCGACAGGCGCATCTGCGGGAATCTGGGCTACCTCGACAAAGCAGAGCACCTTTCCGGTTGCCGGCACAAACTGAAGATTCAGGGCGAGCTCGCCGTCGACGGTCACGGCTACCAGCCCGCGCTCGTCGGCCGCAAGAAGCTCCTGACCGGTCAGCTTGCTGACGGACCCCAGGAATTGCTGAAACTCTTCAATACTTTGCATTTGTCAAACGCGACACCGCCCCCATGAACCGGCTCCGGGCAGCCTGAGCTCCCTGGAACCGACGCATTATACGGCGGGAACTACGCGTTCTGAGCTCCGTTCTGCCAGCCGGGAACAATCTCATTGCAATTGAGCATGACCTCCCTGCCGATTCTCGAATCCCTCTCTCCCGTGTAGCCGAGCGTGTAATCGGATATTGCATTGAGCAGGTCGTTGAGAACCTTCTTATGGGACGGCATGAGGAAAATCTCGGTGCCGCCATCAAACAGATGTGCGTTAAAGCGCGTCATATTCGAAATGTTCTCAAGCAGCATTCTGATGCCGCCATTGGCCTGTCCGCCGACCTTCTGCTCGAGCATCCGCATGAAGGACGGGCCGGCAGGGAGCTTCGAAAACTCCTTCCTGGCTTTTTCCATTGCGGCCTCGATGGGCTTGGGAAGATCCTCCTTGCGGTTGCCCGGATCATTGCCCTTTCTCGTGACCACGCTCAGAAGCGACAGCATGTGCTTTGCCGACTCGACCGTATCGCCGTCGCGCGCCTGGCGGGTCTGCATGCCGAGCGAGCGGGATTTCTCTTCGTTCTCCTTGCTGATGGTGTTGCGGAACACGCCGTATGTCTCGCACTTGATGTACAGGCGTCTTGCCTGGCCTGCCACGCCGGGCAGCGTGAAGAACTGCATCGTGCGCATCGGCCCGAACATGCCGTTCTTGACGCCCTGGGCGATATCCAGGCCGCGCGGCATGTTCATGTGTCCGTCAACCTGCCGGTCGTGGTAGACCCGCGCATGGGTCGACGTGCGCATATAGAGCTCCTTGTTCGTGTCGAGCCAGCGGTAAAGCCTGCCGTCCGGGTCCTCCACCGAGAACGCGCCGCGGGTATTGATCTCTCCCTTGGCAAACGTTCCCGCATGCAGGGCAAGCGTCACGCAGGCCACGTTTTCATTTGACGCCTGATAGCGCCCGCTCTTGCCTGCGTACACGGCCCTGAGAATATCCTGCCCGCGCCCGATTCGCGCGGAAAGGATCTGCCTGAGCTCGTCAAGGCCGCGCGGACGGTCCGCCTCCGGAGTGCTCTCGATCATCGGAGCGATATGCCCGCGGGGGATGCGGTACGTCTGATCGCCGACCTGCAGCTCGAGCTCTTCGGGGAGCTCAAGCGGGGGCGGCGCGTCCACGGGAGCCGCCGGAGCAACGGGCTTAGCCTGAGCATTGCGCGCTGCGGCAAGCGGATCGCCTCCTGCGGTATTGCGTGCGTTGTACTCCTCCGGATGCGTGACCTGGCAGACCTTTTCTTCGGAAAACCGTGCGAAAACCCCCTCTGCCTGATCCAGTGCAACCGTGATCTTGGCGCATCCGTCAGCCGAGATTTCAACCTGAGCGCCGCTATCCTGGGCAAGCAACATGAGGCTTTGCTGCGCTTCGGCCGAAAGCGGCTTGTCGCAGTGATAGACCAGATTGTCTCCCTCGACATACGCCGCCCAGGGCATGCGGGTTTCAGGCTTGACATGCAGATGATCGAGCGCAACATCCCCTTTGGGGCTGACCCATGTGGTGGGAGACGTGAGCTTTTCCAGATTCTCGATCGTCTCGATCGCTTTTTCCTGATACTGCGCGCCGCGCGGCGCAAGGCTGTCGTAGAGCTCGAACTGCCCCTGAGCCACGTTGAGCAGCTTCTGCATCGAGTCCCTGAATTCCTGCTCCTTGGCGGCGATCTTCTCGAGGATCTTCCCGCGCAGCGCCTTCTCCTCGGGCGAGATACCGGGTTCATCCGTACGGAATGCCCCCCTGTAGGAGTTGAACAGACCGTCAATCTTTCCGCTCATCTTGAGTTCCCTGAGCTCAAGCGCCCCCTGGAACTTGGCAAACCTCGTGTCATCGTCAAACACGGAAAAGTTCTTGAAGCGCGGCTTGGTTGAAGACCCGTAGGTGTCCTTGAACTGGAAATTGTCATCAAGCTCAAGGTACCTCGAATTGCCTTCGAGCGAATGCCCCGGGTCGATCGCAAAGAACTTTCCGTCCGTGGTGAACCCCTTGTTCTGACCGCGCGAGCCCACGCCATCGCGGTCTGCGGTCACAATGAAGAACGCCTTGTACTTGCCGATCTTCTCAGGCTTGACATCGCCCTTTTGCTGCAGCTGGCCATCCTTGAGGAAGCCCTTTTCCATGTCCTGATACCCAGAGCCGAAACGCGCCTGAAGCATCAGCTTGGGATGTCCGTCGGAATACTGCCCGCGCACGATCTGCAGTTCCTGCGAAGGAACGCCCGCTATGCGCGTGAGGTCGTTTGCAAGAGCCTCCGTGACGGCATCCGAGGAAATGTCATCGGCCGTCTTGGCCGTCTGAAGCCGATAAATCTGACCGAAGCGGCGGCCGTTCACAATGCGCTCGGGGCGCATGAACTTGCCTGCCGACCCCGCCTTCTTGCAGATGATGCGGTCCTTTTCGTTGTAGTCAAGCTTGACGATGTGGCGGTCGGAAAAGTGCTTGAAGATGGGAGACTTGTCATAGTCCGGATCATTCTGCTTGACGTTCGAGACAGCCTCGCGAATCTCGGTGAAAAGCTGCTTCTTGACGTTATCCACGCCCGCTTCACGCCAGTTGGCCGGATCAATCCCGGGGAACTTCTCGACAAAAGCCTTGCAGATGGCACTGTTCGGATCGAGCATTGCCTTTTCAAGCATGTAATCGGCGACGGCGGCAATCCCCGCCGGATGCGCCCTGCCAAAGAGCATGATCTGCTCGCGCAGGGGCTTGCCCTCGCATTTGGCGGCAACGCCCGGATAGGTGTACTTGAGATTCTCCAGCTGATCCCGGCTCTGAGGCGTGTTGAAGTCGGTGAACAGGCTGGAAGTGTCCTTGGTCGACCAGTCCTGCTTGCAGATGAAGCCCGGCTCGACGCCGTTATCCTTGAGCTTCTCGAACAGCACCGGATTGTCGTTGCCGTAGTTCACGCGCATGCCTTCGCCAACCAGCCCTCTGGCCAGATGATCGGCCACGGAAGTGGCCTTCGTGCCGAAAGCGTTTTCCAGATTCCTCAGGCCCGTTGCGGTCGTGTCCTCGACCACGATGTCGCCTTCGTACTTCCCGCCGATCTGTTGCGGCGTGAGGTCCCACTTCTGGTCCTGATTCATCGCCCGGCTCGCCGCATTCTCCTGCTTGGCGAACTCAATCGTCATGTGAATCGCGTGATCGATGGCCTTGGACGCCACCTTCGTAAGGTCGGACATGTCCTTGAGATCGGCAAGCTTCACGCCGTCCATCAGGTGGCCGGTGAGATACGTGCGAACCTTGACGCGCAGCGGATCGGAGAGTTCAAGCATCTTCGGATCGATCTCAAGCTGGCGCTTGGTTTCGGCTATGAGCTGATTGTTCTTGACCTTGTCAAGGATCGAGATGGTTGCCTTGATGTCGCACGCCCGCAGCGACTTGTGCATCTGCGCGCGCCCGCCGAGGAGCATGTCAAAGGCATTGCGGCCGAAGACCCCGTATTCCTTGGACAGGGCGTCGCGGAAGGCCTGCATGGCCGCATCATTCTTCTTGGCGCCTTCGGAAAAAATAAAATTTCCGCGCTTGGCCGTCTGGCCGTCCTTGGATATTGAAATATCCCGATTGTCTATCCAGGTGGAATTGGCCGCCTGGACGAAATTCTGAACTGTCAGGGTCACGGTGCCACCTTACGGAATGATGTTGGACAGGGTAACGGACGAAACGGCGGGCTCTTCACCGCTGTCTGAGCCCAGAATCTCGTTGATGCGGTCGAGCCAGAGATCACAGAGCTGGAGGATCTTCTCAAGGGTCTGCACGAATTCCTCGGCATCACCGATGACCTGATCGCCGTCAAAGAGATAGTTGTAGATGACCGCCCCGGTCTGATCCTCCATGGCAAAGTATCCGCCTGCCGTCTCCTGCCCGAAAAGCCCTGCGCAAAGCAGCTCCCGGTAGAGCCTGGCCGGCGCCTGATCCGGAACCACGGCAACCTGAATGAAGCACAGGATCTTGCCGTTCTCGGGAACAAACTGCAGGTGCAGCGTGTAGTGATCATCAACCCTGACGCTCGCCAGCCCGCTTTCATCGGCCTCGATGGCATCCTCGCCGGTGATCTTGCGCAGTTCGTCAATGAAGTTTCCGTAGTCCTGAAGATTCATGTCAGTCCCCTGCAGAGCCTTCCGGCCTGGGTCGCCTGGCTCTGAAAAAAAATTGGCAGTCAAGAGCGGTCCACCCAACGAGGGCACCCGCATCGTATTGCGGTATTTTACCCATTTTTGACGAAAATACAGTATCTTGATCAGACACTGAAATCGCGTCTTCTCCTCCCGCCTGCGTTCTCAAATCCGTATCGGCAATGACGGTCCCCGTCCGGAGACCCAGCCGGCCGGTCAGAGGCCGTCCGGCTCATCCACCATGGCGAGACATCGCTCGATCGGCAGGCCGCGGAACTTGTCGGCGATCTCGCGGTTGGCAAGAACCATCCGGTACACGACGCCCGCTGCCATGCGGGCCGCGTCCTGAAGCGCCCTGCCCTGCATAAGGCGCCCGAGCGTCACTGCCGAGAAAATGTCGCCCGTTCCAGGGAAGAACACCGGCACCCGCTCGTACCCGAACGAGAAATACGCCTTGGAGAGGTGATCGTAGCCGCAGACCACATCCCGGCCATCGATCAGGGTACTGGTAATTACGACCGACTTTGAGCCGATCTCCCGGAGCGCGTCAATCATCTGCCGCAGGGTCTCTTCGGTTTCGCTCTCCGGCCTGTACGGCAGCCCCGTGAGCAGCGCGGCCTCGGTGTAGTTGGGCGTGATGACATCGGCCTCGGCAATGATGGTGCGCAGAAAGCCAACCGTCGTTTCCGTGAGTCCGCAGTAGAGCTCGCCGTCATCGGCCATGATGGGGTCGGAAAAGATGAGCGCCCCCTGGGCGGCCTGCTCGCGGCAGAACCCCGCCACGAGATCGGCCTGCTCGGCCGAGGCGATAAAGCCCGTGGAAACCGCATCAAACCGGAATCCCAGCTCCTTCCAGCAGGCAAGGGTGTTGCGCATGTAGCCCGTCGTGTCGAGCACGTCGAACTTGCCGTAGTTGAACGTGTTGGATACGAGGGCCGTGGGCAGGTTGTAGAGCTGATAGCCCATGTGCGAGAGCACCGGGAACTGGGCCGAGAGCGCCACCTTGCCGTACCCGGCCTGGTCGCTCACGAGAAGGATGTGGCTGCGCGTGCCGTCCATGGCGAATCCTTTCGATCAGAGGATGACGATGTCGTATTCCTCCTGGGCATATTCGCCTGCCGCTTCAAGCGTCACGGGCCTGCCCACGGAGTCCTGCAAAAGCCCCAGAGCCGGCGATTCCTCCTCAAGCAGCATGTCGGTCACCGTCTGGGATGCAACAATCTTGAAGCTTCGGGCGTCGCGGTACTGCCGCGCCTCGCGCACGACCTCCCGCATGATCTCGTAGCACACGGTCCGGGCCGTCTTGACCTGCCCGCGTCCCTGGCAGACGGGGCACGTCTCGCACATCACGTGCGAGAGGCTCTCGCGGGTCCTCTTGCGGGTCATCTCGACGAGCCCGAGCTCGGTGAACTCGGACACCGTGAGCCGCGTGCGGTCCGCCGCGACGGCGCGCCGCAGCTCCGAGAGCACAGCCTGGCGGTGCTCGTCGCTCGCCATGTCGATGAAGTCGATGATGATGATGCCGCCGAGATTGCGCAGACGCAGCTGCCGGGCGATCATCTGCGCGGCCTCGAGATTGGTCTTGAAAACGGTCTCGGAAAAATCTCTTTTGCCGACAAATCCCCCCGTATTGACGTCAATTGTCGTCATCGCCTCCGTTTGGTCGACAACGAGATATCCGCCGGATTTGAGGTCGACGCGCCTCGAAAGGGCCTTTGCGACCTCCTCCTCCAGGCCGTACGCCTCAAAAAGCGGCCGCTCCGAGCTGTACTGGACAAGCCGGCTCAGCACCCCAGGAACAAAAGTCTCGGCAAACCGCCTGAGCTCGTCAAACACGGCGGGACTGTCCACGAGGATCTGCCGGGTGCCAGACTGAACCATGTCGCGCAGCACGCGCTTGTCCAGCGAGAGATCTTCATAAAGAAGCGCCGGAGCGGAAAGCCCGACGCGCTTTTGCTGGATTTCGTGCCAGAGGCGCGCAAGGTACGCCATGTCCTCGCGGAACTCTTCGTCGCTTGCCCCTTCTTCGGCGCTGGTGCGCACGATATATCCGCCCTGCTCGGCGTCCGAGCGCAGCGCGCTCACGCGCTCGCGCAGGCTCTCACGCAGGCTTTCGTCATCAATGCGCTGGGAGACGCCGATGTGCGTGTCCCCCGGCAGATAGACGAGCTTGCGGCCCGCCAGGCTGATCGTGGTCGTGAGCCGCGCTCCCTTGCTGCCGATCGGGTCCTTGGAGACCTGAACAAGGAGATTCTGCCCCTCGGCAAGGAGCTTTTCGATGGGCTTGGTTTCGCCGCCCGGCTGATGCGCATGCTCGATGTCAAGCACATGCAGGAAAGCAGTCCGATCAAGGCCCACATCAATGAAGGCCGACTGCATGCCGGGCAGCACGCGCATCACGCGGCCAAGGTATACGTTTCCGACCAGTCCGCGCGATGCATGGCGCTCGATGTGCAGATCCTCGAGCACTCCGTCAGTAAGAACGCCGACACGGGTTTCCCGGGGCGAGCAGTTGATCAAAATGTCTTCCATGGTTCTTTTTCAGCAGCAATTGAAATGCGCTGTTGTACTCCAGAGTGCAGAGGATACACAAAGTCTTTGCGATCTTGCGTGCGGACAGACCCAAGTGTCCCTTGCGGGGATCCTTTTCGAGCGGCAAGCTCCGGCCGTCAGCGCAAAAAAACGCCCGAATCCCCTTGATGAGGAGCCGGGCGCTTGCTTTGGCAAGCCGGCTGAATTGCCAGCCGGCTTCAAGCTAAGTTGTGATTAGTGCACGAATCCAACCACCACGAAGCCGAGGATCACAGAGAAAGCGATCGCAAGGACGCCGGGCAGGAAGAAGGCGTGGTTGAACACGAACTTGCCGATGCGGGTCGTACCGGTGTCGTCCATCTGCACGGCGCCGAGCAGCGTCGGGTAGGTCGGCAGAACGAACAGAGCGGACACGGCAGCGAACGAAGCAACCAGCATGTAGCTGTCGCCGGGGTTGGCAGCGGTGATGCCCAGAGCGGCAACGATAGCCGGCGTGATGGCCTTGGCGGTGGCAGCCTGGCTGTACAGCAGCATGGCGGCGCAGAAGAACACCACGGCGAGCAGAGCCGGGTAAGCGGCAACCGTGTCAGCAGCAAAGGCCTTGATTTCGCCGCTGTGGCCAGCAACGAACGTGTCGCCGAGCCAGGCAACGCCGAGCACGCAGATGCAGGCGACCATACCGGACTTGAACACGGAGGCGGAAGCGATGTCACCGATTTCGATCTTGCAGAAGATCGTGATCAGGGTGCCGACGAGCAGCATCAGGCTGATGATGGCGGCGTCACGGCCGACGATCACGGGCTTGATCAGGCCAACGGCCGGGCTGATCGCGGAAGCGTAGCAGACAACAGCGAGAACGCCGAGCAGGAAGATGGCGACGGAGCGCTTGGCATAGGGCTTGAGCTGCTTGTTGGCAGAACCCTCGGAAGCCTTCTTGACCAGGCCCTTGGCGAGACGGTCCAGATAAACCGGATCGGTGTCAAGCTTCATGTTGGAGATCAGGGTCATCACGAAGCTCGTGAGCATGCAGCCGACGAACGTGGTGAGCAACCAGATGCCGAGCAGAGCGGGATAGGACCAGCCGAAGCCCTCGAGCACGCCGGACATGTAGATCACAGCAGCCGACACGGGGGAAGCCGTAATGGCGATCTGGGAGGACACGACAGCGATGGACAGCGGGCAGACCGGCTTGATGTTCTGGCCCTTGGCAACTTCAACGATCACGGGGATCATGGAGAAGGCGGTGTGGCCGGTACCGGCGAAGATCGTGAGCACATAGGTCACGATCGGGGCGAGGTAGTTGATGTGCTTGGGGTTGCTGCGCAGGACGCGTTCAGCGATCTGAACGAGGTAGTCCAGGCCGCCGGCAAGCTGCATGGCGGAAATCGCAGAGATCACCGAAGCGATGATCAGGATCACATCCCAGGGGATGTTGCCGGGCTTCATGCCGAGGCACAGGCCCAGAATGAGCACGCCGGCGCCGCCGGCGTAGCCGATGCCGATGCCGCCGAGGCGAACACCGAGGAAGATCGCGCCGAGAAGGACGACGATCTGAAGAATTGTCATGATATCCATGGTTTTTCCCTAGTGGTAAAGGCTGCCTTGAAGCAGTTCTTGTTGTCAATCCCCAAGATAACACTTGGGCGGAAGTGGCTTTTGGGCCTGCTTCCGCACAAGTGACTAGGGGACTAATTCTGGTTTACTGCACGAACTTCGGAGCAATGAGGTTCTGCAGGTTGAAGGTCTTGTCCCACTCTTCCTGGGTGAGGAGCTTGCGCTCTTCGACGACAACCTGGTGCAGGGACTTGCCCGTGTGATAGCACTCGTGAGCCATCGTGGAGCAGGTCTTGTAGCCGAGATGGGGCTTGAGCAGCGTGACGATGCCGCAGCTGTTCATCACCATCTGGGCGGTGCGCTCGGCATTGGCGGTGACGCCGTCAACGCACTTCGTGCGCAGGCCGTTGCAGGCGTTGCTCATGACGCGCATGGCGGTGAACAGAGCGAACGTGATCACAGGCTCCATCACGTTGAGTTCGAGCTGGCCGGCGGAGGCGGCAAGCATCACGGTCGTATCCAGGCCGATGGCGAGGAACGAAGCCTGGTTGGTCACTTCCGGAATCACGGGGTTGACCTTGCCCGGCATGATGGAGGAACCGGGCTGCAGCTGCGGCAGATTGATTTCAGCCAGACCGCAGCGGGGACCGGAGGCGAGCAGACGCATGTCGTTGCAGACCTTGGTGAGCTTGACAGCCAGGCTCTTCACGGCAGAGCTGAGGGCCACGTAGGCACCGCAGTCGCTCGTGGCGGCGATCAGGTCTTCGCTGTTCTTGAAGTCGATGCCGGTCAGTTCGGCGAGCTTCTTGACGGCCAGAGCCGGGTAATCCGGGTGAGCGGTCACGCTGGTGCCGATGGCGGTGGCGCCGAGGTTGACAACCTTCAGGTGCTCCTGAGCTTCGCGGATGGTCTTGAGTTCATCGGCGATCGTGAAGCCCCAGCCGTGGAATTCCTGGCCCAGGGTCATCGGAACGGCATCCTGCAGGTGGGTGCGGCCCATCTTGAGCACGCCCTTGAACTCCTCGGCCTTCTTGTAGTAGGCGCCGACCAGGTCCTCAACGGACTTCAGCAGCACATTGCTGCGCAGCAGCAGAGCCAGGTGCAGAGCCGTCGGATAGGTGTCGTTCGTGGACTGGCCGAAGTTGGCGTGGTCGTTCGGGGAGACGCGCTTGTAGTCGCCCTTGACGGAGCCGAGGTGCTCGGCGGCGAGGTTGCAGATCACCTCGTTGCAGTTCATGTTGGTGGAGGTACCGGCGCCGCCCTGCAGCCAGTCGGTCACGAACTGGTCGCGATACTTGCCGGCGATCAGCTGATCGCAAGCCCAGATCAGGGCGTCGGCGACATCAGCCGGAATCGTGCCCAGCTCCTTGTTGGCCATGGCGGCGGCCTTCTTGACATAGCCGAAGGCGATGACGAAATACGGCTCCTGGCTCATGGGCATTTCGGTAATGTGGAAATTGTCCTTGCCGCGAAGCGTCTGAACGCCATAGTAGCAATCATCAGGAACTTCACGATCACCCAGGAAATCGTTTTCAATACGGGACATTTATGTACACTCCTTATGTTTTAGCGGATGCTGCGGAAGCCGCCTCATCCCCCAGTGTCATGGGACCGCCCATTTTCCGGTCCGCTGTTAAGTTGCGAGGAAGCTTCTGAATCACCTCCTCAACTGAGGCTACATCATACTACCTAACCCTTACCGCAGTTCCGCAATTCAGGATAGTTTTCCTGCCGATTTCGATTTTCTTTATTCAACATTAGGACTAACCATTTAGATATAGCCTTCGTACCTCTTTTTGTGCAATAATAAATGTTTCCACACCGTGAATCAGACGCGCCTTCAGCGTCTGCGAGATTAAGAAAACCGCCTTCAGGATCGTCCTGAAAGCGGTTTTTTTTCAAGCCTCTGCCGCATCGGAAGAGGCTGTCTCGGATCGGCCTAGTACAGCTTGCTGATCACATCCTTGCAGAACTTCTGCTGGGACTTGAGCAGAGCGCCAAGCTCCTTGTTGTCCTTGTAGTCGAGATTGAGGCGCGCCTTCTTGTGTGCCTCGATCACTTCCGGATCCTTCATCGTGTCGGCAAAGGCCTTCACATAGAAGTTAAGAATCTCCTTGGAGATGCCGGCGGGAGCAACCAGAGCGCGGGCAGAGCCGTACCAATTGGGGTAGTAGCCCAGTTCACGCAGCGTCGGAACATCCGGGAAATCGGCAACGCGCTTGGTGTCGAACACGCCCAGGACGCGCAGCTCGGGATTGTCGCCCTTGACAAGCTTGGTGACGTCGGCAACCTTGGCGCAGGAGAAGTCCACTTCGCCCTGGCGCAGAGCGAGCAGCTGGTCCGCCGTGCCGCCGTAGGGAACGGCCTTGTACTTCACGCCGGCGCTGCGGGCAAAAAGCTGGGCCGCAGTGTGGTTGGATGCCTTCGTGCCGTTCGTCGAAGCGCGCATCGTGGGCTTCTTCTTCATGGCGGCAACCAGGGACTTGAGCGTCTTGTAGGGACTGTCGGCCTTGACAACAATCACGCCCGTTTCGGTGAGGTGGTTGGCGATGGGCACAACCTGGTTGACCTTGAACGGCGGCTTGGAAAGCGCCGTCAGAGTCGTGAACGTGGGCAGGTTGATGAAGCCGATCGTGCGGCCATCAGGCTTGGCGCGAACGAGTTCCGTCCAGCCGATCTTGCCGTCGGCGCCGGGCAGGTTCTGGATCACCAGGGGCTTGCCGACATACTTCTCGGCCTTGAGCGAAAGAAGACGGGCGCCCGTGTCGGTGCCCGAACCGGCCTTGTAGGCGACGATGACGGTCACTTCGCCATCGGGAGCCCATGCACTGGCGGTCATCGGAGCAGCCATTGCAGCAGCCAAGGCCAAACCAAGAAGAGTCTTGTTCATGTCAGTATCTCCAAAAGATGATGTCGCACTGCCGGACTCGAAGCGAATCCCGCTCGCAGGCGGCGGTATCAAAAATCATTCTATAACACTGCAAAAAAAGGGAGAAATTGCAAAAACGCAACCCCTCCCCCTTTTTTTCAGCTCCTCTAACCCTTTTCCACCTTCTTTTCAAGCCGGTTCATGAAGATCGGCGAGAGGATTCCGACCACGCACAGGGCGATCAGCATCCAGCAAAGAGGCGTGGAGAACAGCACCGAGGGATCTCCGTCCGAGAGCAGCAGGCTGCGGCGCAGTCCCCGTTCTCCGATCGGACCGAGAATGAGTCCAAGCACCATCGCGGCGGCGTTGAAGTCGAACTTGCGCATCAGGTAGCCGATCACGCCAAAGAGCAGCATGATGCCGACTTCCACGATGTTGTTGTGGATGGCGTAGGAGCCGACCACGCACAGCACCACGATCGCAGGAATCAGGATGGCGTCGGACAGGCGCGAGATCTGGGCAAAGCCCCTGCAGCCGAAAAAGCCGATCGCAAGCATCATGAACTGCACGATGACGAACCCGGCAAAGAACGTGTAGGTCATCGGGGCGTAGGTCGTGAAGAGCTCGGGACCGGGCTGCAGGCCGTGGATGATGAGTCCGCCCATCAGCACCGCCGTCACCGACTCGCCCGGAATGCCGAGCGTGAGCGTCGGGATGAGCGAGCCGCCCGTCACGGCGTTGTTGGCGGCCTCGGAACCTGCCACGCCGTCAATCGAGCCCTTGCCGAATTCTTCCTTGTGGTGGCTCCATCTTTTGGCTTCGTTGTAGCCCATGAAACAGGCGATGGTTGCGCCGGCGCCCGGCAGAATGCCGACGATGTTGCCGATGATCCAGGAGCGGAAGATCGTGGGCGTCAGGCGCTTCACCTCCCCGCCCGTGAGTCCGAACTTGTCGGTGATCTTCTGCGCCTTGGCGCGCTGCACAATCTTTTTCTCGGCAAGAATCAGCACCTGGCTCATCGAGAACAGGCCGATCAGCGCGCAGGTCACGTTCACGCCGCCGTAGAGCGTGCTCGTGCCGAACATGTAGCGCTCGACGCCCTCCATCGGATCCATGCCGATCGTGGAGATGAGCAGTCCGAGAAAGCCGGACAGAAGGCCCTTGATAAGCGACTTGGACGAGACGCCCGCGATCACCGTCAGGCCGAAGAGCGAAAGCCAGAAGTACTCGGGGCTCTTGAACTTCAGAGCGAGCACCGCAAGGGGCGGAGCGAAGAAGTACAGCGAGATGCACGAGAGCAGGCCGCCCATGAACGAGGCGAAGCACGCCACGGTCAGCGCCTTGGCCGCCCTGCCCTGCTTGGTCATCTGGTAGCCCTCGATCGCGGTGGCCGCCGAGGCCGGCGTGCCCGGCGTGTGGATGAGAATCGCCGAGATCGAGCCGCCGAAGATGGCGCCGCAGTAGATGCCGCCCAGAACGATGAGGCCAGTTGCCGGGTCCATGCCGAAGGTCACGGGCAGCAGAAGCGCCACGCCCATGGCGGCCGAAAGCCCCGGCAGGCATCCGATCGCCACGCCGAAGGCCGTCGACACGAACATCGCGAACAGATTGATCGGGGAGAGCGCATGGACGAAGCCCGCACCCATCAGGGATAGTGTTTCAAGCATTTTCTACTCCTCCCCGATCAGCCCAGAAGCACGCCGCGCGGCAGCGGCACCCTGAGGAACATTGAAAAGACCACGTAGATCACGATCATGATCATGACGATCGTGATGCCCGCGTGCTTGAGCGGCACCTTCAGGAACAGCAGCCCGAGCGCAAGATACGCGACCGAGGCAATGTAGTACCCGATGAAGTGCATCGCCAGCAGATACCCGACGCACAGCAGGAAGGAAACGAAGAACTGCACCGGCAGGAAGCCCTCGAAGGACTTTGCCATGTCGTCCTCGACCTCGCCGGTCTTTTTCCAGCGGATGATCTGAAGCACCAGGTAGAGCGTGGTGAGAAAGCCGATGGCCGCGAGCAGGCAGAGCGGATAGGTCTGCGCCTCGGGCGGGAAGTCCAGAGTCATGACGGTGAACCAGATGACAATGCCATAGAGGACCGCCACGACGCCTAAGTCTGATTTTTTCATTGGAAAACGAAAGTGGTTGCAACAAACGGCCGCGGACAGAGAAAAACAAGCCGCAGTCTGACTCCCGATTATGCGATAGGAGCCTTCATCCCTGCCACGCCCCCGTGCGGGTAATTTCCAAGGCTTGTGCCTCTTGGCAATCCGTTCGGAATTACCCCGACCCGCCAAAGGCGTTTTGTGTAGAATCCTCGGTTCGGAAAAGCCCCGCAGGCCATAGGTCGCGGGGCTTTTTCGTCATGCGCTTCAGCTTTCAGGCAAGCCGGCGGGAGATCCGTACGCAAGCCTGCCTGACCCGAACCGGGCCTGAAGCATCAGAACGTGTGGTACATGCCGCACATCAGGCTCTTGATCTTCGTCGAACTGTTGGAGTCCTTGTCACCGTTCGTGACCTTGACGCCGTCCTTCTTGTACTTGCTGTCAAAGTAGGCTGCGGCAGCGTACAGGTGGGTTCTCTTGCTGATGTGATAGGTGTAGCCGAGACCAAGCTGCCATGCATCCACATCATGCTTGACCTTCTTCGCGTCCTTGTGATCGCCAGTGACATAGCCGACGGCCAGATTGAGATCGCCGCCGCCCAGCTTGATTCTCGAGCCGAGCGTTGCGGCATGCGTATCGGCGCCCTTGACGCCGGCAACCGTCACCAGACCGATCTTCTGGGCATTGTCAACGAACTGGTAGCCGCCGTAGAGCGTGACGGAATCCACAACCTTGAACTGGGCGGCAATCTTGTAGGCGTTCGTGTCCTTCTTTCCCTTGCCCTCACCCTTTATGTCGTTGTAGAGAACCTTGTCGGCCACAGCGAAAAGCTTCAGGCCGCCAATCTCATAAGACGCACCGATGGCAGCATAGCGATCTCTCTGGGAACTGCGGACCGAATCGTCGCCGTCCATGCCATTGGAGTACTGAGCCATGAACTTCAGGCCGGCAAACTTCGGAGTGTCATAGCGGACCATGTTGTCAACACGGCCCTCGACCGCAAAGATCTTCGTGGAGGCAGCCTCCTTGAACACAACGCCGAAGGGAGAAGCGTTGCCAGCGAAGATGCCGCCGCTCACACCGCCGCCCAGCGCGCCGCTGCGGCCGAAACGGAAGTCGCCGAAGGGCGTGCCAACCGACAGATACGAATCACGGTCGAAAAGACGCGCGCTGTCGCCCATGCCGGTATCGGTCTTGATGCCGCTTTCCAGCACGAACCCGACCTTGTAGCCGTTGCCGAGGTCTTCGGTTCCCTTGATGCCCCAGCGGGAAGCGCCTGCAATGCCGCTTTCCATGGAGAGCGAGGTCGTATCCTTGGCCTTGCTCTTGGTCAGGTACAGGCCGTTGTCGATGCGGCCGTAGAGCGTGACGTCAGCGGCAAGAGCCGAACCGGCCATGGCAGTCAGAGCAGCCAGGGCGATGATTGTTTTCTTGGACATGGTTTGATTCCTTTCGTGGTTTATGGTGATCGCGCCTTTGCGGAGATCAGGCGAGAGTTTTGCCCTTTTTTCCTGAAACAACAATGCAATAGCGGCAACAATCGTTAGCAGGAATGCAAATTGCGTAAACACCTTTTCATCTGGTCAAAACGCAAACACGATTTGCATTTCAGCAACCGCCGTTCCGGCAGGCGCCGCCCGCGGCCGCTCAACTCCATGAACACCCCTAAGAAACAGCAAAAGTGCGGGGCTTATACTTGCCGCCGCTAAACTTGGCGGGCACAGAAAAAAGACAGCCGCGGCCTCAGAGCCGGCGTGTCCGCCGCCACCACATGCGGAGCAATCCATGAGCCAGCTTTTCCTCGGGTTTGACGCCGGCACGCAAAGCGTGAAGGTCGCCGTGTACGACGCTTCCTTCAAGTGTCTGACGAGCCACAGCAAACCGACCACCCTGCACTACCCCAACCCGGGCTGGGTCCAGATGGATCCCGACGAGTACGTTCGCATCACCGTCGAGTGCATCGCGGCCTGCGTCACCGACATCAAGGGCCTCGGCTACACGCCGGGCGACATCAGCGCCGTGATGGGCGACGGCATCATCTGCGGCATCACGGGCGTTGACGAGGACGGAAACGCCGTCACCCCCTATATCAATTACCTTGACTCGCGCACCCAGGCCGACGTGGACGCCATCACGGCCATGGATCTGGACATCTGGGGCAGGGAAACCGGCAATCCGCAGCCAAGCTGCATGTTCCCCGCGATGTTCGCCCGCTGGTTCCTGAAGAACTCCGAAGCGTTCCGCGAGCGCGGCGTGAAGTTCATGCACAACGCCCCGTACGTTCTGCTGCATCTTGCCGGCCTCAAGGGCAAGGACGCCTTCATCGACTGGGGCGCGATGTCGGGCTGGGGCCTGGGCTACAAGGTCGAGGAAAAGCGCTGGAGCGAGGAGCAGCTCTCCATTCTGGGAATCGACCCCAAGTACATGCCGAGGATTCTCAAGCCCTGGGACGTCGTGGGCGGCATCAGCAAGGAGATCGCCGAGAAGACGGGCCTGAAGGCCGGCACCCCGGTCTGCGCAGGGGCGGGCGACACCATGCAGTCGATGCTGGGCTCGGGACTGTTCGAAGCCAATCAGGGCGTTGACGTCGCGGGAACCTGCGCGATGTTCTGCGTGTCCACCAAAGGCATCGTCCCGGAACTGTCCCGCAAGGGGCTCGGACTCATCTTCAACAGCGGCACTCTCCCCGACACCTATTTCTACTGGGGCTTCATCCGCACGGGCGGCCTGTCGCTGCGCTGGTTCAAGGACTCGATCTGCCAGAAGAGCTCAGACCCGGACTACTACAAGGTGCTCTCGGAAAAGGCAAGCCAGGTGCCCGCAGGCTGCAAGGGCGTGCTGTTCCTGCCCTATCTCACGGGCGGCTACGGCGAGATGAAGGACGCGAGCGGGTGCTTCGTGAACATGACGCTTGACGACGACCAGTTCGTGCAGTGGCGGGCGGTGCTCGAAGCCATCGGCTACGACTACATGGAGATCGCCGACATCTACCGCGCCGCGGGCGTCGATCTCACGCAGCTCACGGTAACCGAGGGCGGCAGCCGCGATTCGCTCTGGAACCAGATCAAGGCCGACATGCTCGGCAGCCGCGTTGTGCGCTACCGCAATGCGGGCGGCGCCGTCGTCACAAACTGCGTCTTTGCCGCGCTCGCAAGCGGCGCAATCAGCGAAGATGGCGTCCGTGCCGCGCTCGAAAAGACCATCGTGCGCGACGCGCTCTATGAGCCGAATGCGGAAAACGGCGCGCTCTACCGCAGGCTCTTCAATCTCAAGCAGCAGCTCGTCAAGCAGGACATGCGCAAGGCCTTTGCCACGCTCACGAGCATGCGAAGCGCCTGATCTGGGAGATCTGGTCACGACAGCGGCGGGGCAGTCTGCTCCGCCGCACCGTAGTTTCCTTCTCATACAAAAAACCTTCCAAGGCCAGCAAAAGCAGTCTTGGAAGGTTTTTTCGTACCGATGACAGCACCGGCCGGCGTTTCCCGGAGCAAGCCCCGGCGCCGGACGGGCGGCTTTGCAATTAGTACTGCTCGAAGATTCTGCGGATCTCTTCGCGGTTGGTCGTCTTGCTCAGAGCCAGCTGAAGCAGGATGCGGGCCTTCTGCGGGTTGAGAGAACCGGACTCGAGAATGCCGGCCTTCGTCCACTCGTCGGTGCCGACCGTCGTGATGCCGGAAGGAACGCGGGAGGAACGAACCACGACGACACCCTTCTTGGAAGCCTGCTCGAGAGCCGGGAAGGTCTTCTCATGGATCGAGCCGTCGCCCGTGCCGGCATGCACGATGCCCTTGGCGCCGGCGGCAACCGCGGCCTTGGCCATCACGCCGTCATCATCGGCGTGCGAGTAGATGATGTCAACGCGGGGGAGCTTCTTGACCTTGGAGATATCGAACTCGCTCGCCTTGGTGTGACGCTTGGTGCTAGCACGGAAGAAAGCGGGCTTGTCCGAATTCATCATGCCCAGTGCGCCGAGGATCGGTGCATGGAACGTGTCGACGTTCGTCGTATTCATCTTGGTCACGTCGCGGGCACCGTTGATCTCGTCATTGAGAATGACGAGCACGCCCTTGCCGGCAGCTTCCTTGGAAGTGGCAACCTTGACGGCGTTCAGGAGGTTGAGCGGGCCGTCAGCGGAAATGGCCGTTGCGGGACGCATGGCGCCAACGAGCACCACGGGCTTGTCGCTCTTGACGGTGAGGTTCAGGAAATAGGCCGTCTCTTCGAGCGTGTCCGTGCCGTGCGTGATCACGATGCCGTTCACATCGCTGCGGGCGAGCAGTTCATTGACGCGCTTGGCGAGCTTGAGCTGAATGTCGCTCGTCATGTTTGCAGAGTCGATGTTGCAGATCTGTTCGCCGGAAATGTTGGCGTACTGCTTCATGGCGGGCACTGCATTGATCAGCGTCTGGATGCCGATCGAGCCGGCCTTGTAGCCAGTCATCTGAGTGTTCGAAGCTGCAGAACCGGCAATCGTGCCGCCCGTGGCGAGAATCGAGACATTGGGCAGGGCAGCCATGGCGGCGCCAGCGAACGCGAGCGTAGCGCTCACGGCAGCAGACAGAAGAAGCTTTTTCATTTGATTTCAGATCCTTGAATAAATCTTTTCGCTCACTGTTCCCTTGCTCGGGAAGCAGTGTTCCAGCGCGCAGGTGCCTTGTATGCATCCACTCAGCCTCTGCACGGCGGCGGATGTTAGGAACGGAGGTTGCCGAACCGCAAACAGATTACAAATACGCAAAACCTAACGTTATAAAAACTAACTCTAGGTGCTTTTACCTAGAAAACGGTTCATCATGTTCAGCTTTCCCTTTTCGGAACAAGCATCGGCCACCAGGTACGCGCCCGCTTCCGGCTCTCGCGCAAGGCATTCGCCGATCTGCTTGAGGTGTCCCCGAGCACCGTGGACAAGTGGGAGGGCGGAAGCGTGACTCCAAAGGGGCCGTCGCTCACGATTCTGAAGCTCGTCTGGGTGCACGGAATCGAAGTTTTGGACTGAGCCCTGCTCATCCTTGCGGCGGCCTTCCGCCCGGCTTCCTTCGCCCGCGGGAAGATGCGTCTTGATGCGGTTCCCGAAACAGCCGCCATCGGCACTTATAATGAACGGGTTTAGGATTATTTTTTTGTCAGACACCATGTCTCTTTCCCGTCGCTCGATTCTCACGCTCATTCTTGCCGCTCCCGTTGCCGGATGCGGTTTTCGGCTTCGCGGAGCCTTTTCCGTTCCATTCAAGACCCTGTATCTGGATGCCGACATGGACTCGCCCTTTGGCGCGAATCTCAAGCGGCAGCTCACCATCGGCAGCGACGTCACGATCGTCACCGACCGGCAGCAGGCCGAGGCCATCCTGAAGATCCTCTCGATCCGCAAGAGCCGCACCGCAGGCGCCTCCTCCTCGGGCGAAACGCGCCAGTACCAGCTGAGCGAAACCGTGACTTTCCGCGTGGAAAACCCCAAGGGGCTCGAGTACATGGAAGACACTTCCGTGAGCGGATCCCGCTTCATCTCGTACTCGGCCGACAAGGACTACCTCTCGCGCGAAAGCGAAGAGGCCACCGTGTACGAGGAGCTTGAGGGCGATCTGGTCGCCCAGATGATGCGCCGCATCGAGCGCTCGATGCACAAGGTGCGCCGGGCCGAACGCGAGGCCGTCAAGGAATAGCCGCCTCCAGGCCAGACGCCATGCAGATTCAGTTCAGAGACCTTTCCGCAAAGCTCGCCAAGCAGCTCGCCCCGTTCTGGTTCGTCACCGGCAGCGAGCAGCTGCTGATGATCGAGGCGGCGGACGCGATCCGTTCGGCCGCCCGCGCCGCGGGCTACACCGAGCGCGAAGTGCTCAACGGCTCGGCGGTCTGGAACTGGAGCCAGCTGATCGAAAGCTGCCAGGCGATGAGCCTGTTTGCCGAAAAGCGGATCGTGGAACTGCGCCTTGCAAGCCCGAAGCCCGGCAAGCAGGGCGCGGAAGTGCTCCAGACCGTAGCCGAGATGGCCAGAACCGGCGCCATTGAAAACACGATTCTCATCGTGAGCGCCCCCTGCGACTGGACGGTGGAAAAGCTTGCCTGGTTCAAAAAGCTCACATCCATTGCCTGCACCGTGCGCTGCGAGCCGATCACCGCCAAGGAGCTGCCCGGCTGGTTTCAGGCCAGGCTCAAGCTTCAGGGGCAGAGCGCCGAGCCGATGGCCCTCAAGCTGCTCTCCGAGCGCTGCGAAGGCAATCTTCTTGCCGCCAAGCAGGAGCTGCTGAAACTCTCCTACGCCTACCCCGCAGGCACCGAGATCACCGAGCAGATGATCCGCGAGGCCGTGAGCGACGTCTCCCGGTTCGATGCCGAGAGCCTACTGCAGGCGGCCCTTCTGGGCGATGCGGCCAAGGGGCTCAAGGTGCTCGAAAAGCTCAGGGACGAGGGCCAGAGCGTGCTCGGCTTTTCCTGGATGCTCACGGACGAGATCCGCAAGGCCGCGCAGACGCGCTCCTTCATGGACGCCGGCAGCGACCCTCAGGAGGCGCTTCGCGCCGCAGGCGTCTGGGGACCGGCCGCAAACGCCCGCGTACGTGCGCTCAGCAAGCGGCTTTCCTCAGCAAAACTTGCCTCAGCACTCATGCTGTGCGCAGACATCGACAAAATCGCCAAGGGACTGACAGTCAGAACACGCAGCACGGAGGTCTGGAATGAAATGGCCTCCCTCGTTGCCTTCATCGCCCGCGGCTAACGGAGTTTCCCATGACCGAACTCGCTATGAACGCCCTGATGGAACAGACCGGCAAGGCCGCCCGGGAAGCGTCCCGCATCCTTTGCGCCGCGCCCACGGCAAGCAAGAACAAGGCCCTCAAAATTCTGGCCGGGCTCATCCGGGAAAAGGAGGCCTCCATCGCCCTTGCCAACAGCATGGATGTCTCCGCGGCCCGCTCCGCCGGCCTGGCTCCGGCCTTCATCGACCGGCTCGCCGTCACGCCCAAGATCATTGAAACCATGGCGCTCGGCTGCGAGCAGATCGCCGAGCTCCCCGATCCCGTGGGCTCGATCGAGGATGTCCGCCCGCAGGCAAGCGGCATCATGGTCGGCCGCATGCGCGTGCCCCTGGGCGTGCTCGGCATCATCTACGAAGCCCGTCCGAATGTCACGATCGACGCTGCCGCCCTTGCGATCAAAAGCGGCAACGCGGCCATTCTGCGCGGCGGCAGCGAAGCGATCCGCACCACTGCGGCGCTCGGGCTGCTCGTTGCCAGATCGCTCAAGGAAGCCGGCCTGCCCGAGCGTGCAATTCAGGTCGCCCCCACTGCCGACCGCGCGTTCGTGGGCGAGCTCATCCGGGCCCGCAAGTACGTCGACGTCATCATTCCCAGAGGCGGCAAGGGCCTCATCGCACGGCTTGAGCAGGAATCCCAGATTCCGATGATCCACCACCTGGACGGCATCTGCCACACGTACGTGGACGCATCAGCCGACATCGGCATGGCCGTTTCCGTGGCCGACAACGCCAAGACCCAGCGCTACGCGCCCTGCAACGCCACCGAGACGCTGCTCGTGCACATCTCGGCTGCGGCGGAATTTCTGCCCAGAATCGGCGCCATCTACGCCGAAAAGGGCGTCGAGATGCGCTGCGACGGCCGAGCCCTCGCCCTGCTCTCTGGAGCCGGGTTCAAAGCCCTGCGCGCCCAGCCCGAGGACTGGGACACCGAGTACAACGCGCCGATCATCTCGATTGCCGTCGTCGACAGCCTGTCCGAAGCGATCGAATTCATCAACACCCACGGCTCGCACCACACCGATGCCATCATCACCCGCGATCTGCAGGCCCAGAGCCGCTTCCTGCGCGAAGTCGATTCGGGCAGCGTCATGGTGAACTGCTCGACGCGCCTGGCCGACGGCTTCGTCTACGGACTTGGCGCCGAGATCGGCATCAGCACCGGCAAGCTCCACGCCCGCGGCCCGGTGGGCCTGGAGGGGCTCACGAGCCTCAAGTACATCGTGCTCGGACACGGTGAAGGCCGCCACTAACACTCGCTTCTTCTGACATGGCTAAGAACACTTTTTACGCAGTCTGCCCGCTCGGCACCGAAGAACTTCTGGCTCGGGAGATCGCTGCCTGCGGCGGCACGGACATCCGCACCGCCCGGGCCGGGCTCACCTTTTCCGGCTCCATGGAAACCGGCATGAGGGCGTGCCTCACCTCCCGCATCGCAAGCCGCATCCTGCTGCGCCTGGGCTCATCGGACTATTACGATGAAGAGGACATCTACAACTTTGCCTGCCGCACCAAGTGGGAGAACCACTTCGGCCCCTCGGCCTCGATCCGCGTGGACGTGAATGCGCACCGCTCGCCGCTGCATTCGCTTGATTTTGCGCTGCTGCGCATCAAGGACGGCATCTGCGACCGCTTCATGCACTTCATGAACGAGCGTCCGAGCGTGGACCGGCACAATCCGCAGATCCGCATCTTCGCCTACGTCGACGCCCGCTACTGCACGTTCTACCTCGATCTGTGCGGTGAGGCGCTTTTCAAGCGCGGCTGGAGAGCCGACAAGGGCGAAGCGCCGCTCAAGGAAAACCTCGCCGCCGCCCTGCTGCAGCTGGCCGGCTGGAAGCCCGGAATGACGCTCGTCGATCCGTTCTGCGGCTCGGGCACGATTGCAATCGAAGCCGCCTCGATCGCCACCAATACGGCGCCCGGCCTCGCCCGGCATTTCCTCTTTGAGAATTTTTCGAACTTCGATGCCGAGCTCTGGGAGAACATCCGAGAGGATGCCAAGGCGGCCGTCAACCGCCATGCCGAGGTTTGCATTCAGGCAAGCGACATCTCCACGATCGTGGTCGGAAAGGCCATGGAAAACGCCCGGGCCGCCGGGCTCGGGCCGCTGATCGACTCGGGCGCGATCCGCTTCCTGCAGTGCGATGCGCGCCGCGTGACCGCCCCCGAGGGCGCTCAGCCCGGGCTGGTGATCGCCAATCCGCCGTACGGCGAGCAGTCCAACCCCAAGAGCGCCTCCGTCGCCTCGATGATGAAGGACGTCTCGGACAACCTCAAGCACGGCTTTGCCGGATGGACGGCCTGGCTGCTCACGAGCGACCGCCAGCTGCCCCGTCAGATGCGGCTGAGCGAGTCGCGCAAGATTCCGCTCTTTAACGGACCGCTTGAGTGCCGGTTCTTCCGGTTCGATCTTGTGTCAGGCAGTTTCAGAACACAGGAAAAGGAGGGGCAGGCCGACTGAGCTCCGTTCGTTCCGCCGATTTTCTCCTGAGCGGCCCCGCAGCAGCGCGGCCGCTTTTTCTGGCGCATTTCTCGAGCATTCCATCACAATGCTAACACTATAGCCGGTTTGATTGTAGTTGTTATATTACAACGATTTGATTGTTTATCACACAAACATGACACATCAACTGTTAGAATAGCCGTACAACTTCCTTTTTCCTCAGAAAACGCTCATGCAAGAAGATCTCCGGACCGAACTGAAATCGGAGTATTCCGAATCCATCAAAAAAACCGTCATCGCCTTTGCCAACACTGAGGGCGGAACGATCCTGATCGGCCTTGACGACTCGGGACGCGTCGTCGGCGTTGAGAATGCCGACGAAACCATTCTCAAAATTACCAGCTCGATCAGAGACTGCATCCTGCCCGACGTCATCGCCCTCACGGACGTGCGCAGGGAGACGCTCGAAGGCAAAACCATCATCCGGATTCGCGTTGAGCGGGGCGCCTCGCGTCCCTACTACCTTGCAGGAAAAGGGATTCGCCCCGAAGGGGTGTACGTGCGCCATGGCGCATCCAGCATTCCCGCCTCGCAGGCCGCGATTCTTGCCATGATTCGCGAAAACTCGCCTTCTGCAGAGGAGCGGCGCTCGCTCGATCAGGAGCTGACATTTGAGCAGTCTTCGGTCTTTTTCGAGAAGCATTCCCTGGCGTTCGGCACCGAGCAGAAAAAGACGCTCGGTCTCATCAATCGCGACAATGCATACACGGTCGCGGCCCAGCTTCTCTCGGACCAGTGTCCCTTCTCCATCAAGATTGCCCGCTTTTCCGGAACCGACAAAATCGAGTTCCAGGACCGCAGAGAGTTTTCCGGCTCGCTCCTAGCGCAAGCCTATGAGGCCGGCTCCTACCTCGCTCTGCTCAATCATCGGAGTTCCCGCTTCGAGGGCCTGGAGCGCTTTGACTGCTACGACTACCCACCTGAAGCCATCCGCGAAACGCTCCTGAACTGCATCGTGCACCGCGACTATTCCTTCAGCGGTCCCATTCTGATCAGCGTCTACGACAACCGGATGGAGTTCGTCTCGATCGGCGGGCTCGTCGGAGGACTGACCAAGGCCGACATGCTGCTCGGCGTGTCGCAGCTCAGAAATCCGATCCTTGGCAATGTTTTCTACCGGCTCGGGCTGATCGAAGCCTACGGCACGGGAACCAGGAAGATCCTCTCGGCGTATGCCGGCAGCCGCCCCGGCCCTCAATTCGACATATCGGACAACGCCGTCCGGGTCACTTTGCCCAATCGCAATTCGCAAGCCGCAGGAGGCACCGCAAGCCTTGCCGATTTCTCGGCCGGCTGGGTGGCGGAAACGGAAAAAAGGATCCTCGCGCAGCTTGGCCGGCAGCCGCTTTCGCGAAACGCTCTGCAGGAAAAACTCGGGCTGTCGCAGACCGCAATCCTGAACGCGCTCCGGTCGCTGCGGCAAAAGGGCAGCATCACGCAGACACGGCAGGGCAGATCCATCCTGTACAGCCTGAAACGATAGATCCGCCCGCAGCAAGGGCCGGAAGCACCTAGCGGTTGACGAGCTTGAGCCCTTTTTCGTTGTACCGCTCGCCGCTCACCGGCGTGGCAAGAAGCATCTCATTGATCTCCTTGAGTTCCTGCGCCGAGAGCGCGATCTCGGATGCCGCGACGTTTTCAGCGAGACGCTTCTCGCTCGTCGTGCCGGGAATCGGGACGATGAAAGGCTTCTGGTGCAGCACCCATGCCAGGGCAATCTGCGCAGCCGTGCAGCCGTGCGCCTCGGCAAAGGCCTTGATTTTTTCAACTAGCGCCCAGTTCCTGCTCTGGTTTTCCGCCGAAAAGCGCGGAATGCCGCGGCGGATGTCATTCTCGGGAAATTCGCTTCCGGGCTTGACCGCGCCCGTGAGGAACCCTCTGCCCAGGGGAGAGAACGGCACGAATCCGATGCCCTCGCGCTCAAGGAACGGCAGAATCTTCTCTTCTGGCTCCCGCCACCACATGGAGTACTCGCTCTGCAGCACGGTGACCGGGAACACGGACGAAGCAGCCTGAATCGCAGCGATTCCGGCCTCGGACATTCCGAACCAGCGCACCTTGCCTTCTGCATGCAGATCGCTCACCGTGCCGGCAACCTCCTGCATCGGGACATCCGGATCGACCCGGTGCTGATACAGGATGTCGATGTAGTCGGTCTGCAGGCGCCGAAGCGACTCCTCGACCGTGCTGCGGATATTCTCGGGGCGGCTGCAGACCGGACCGCGCTTGCCGTCAACGAAGCTGTATCCGAATTTTGTCGCGATAAAAACGCGATCCCGCCTCCCGGCAAGCGCCTGTCCGAGCATCTCTTCATTCCTGAAGGGGCCGTAGACCTGAGCGGTATCAAAGAGCGTCACGCCAAGGTCCATCGCCTTATGCACGACCTCAATCGCCTGCGACGCAGGCAGGGACGCTCCCTTGGAGACTGCGAACTGCATGCAGCCGTAACCAACTGCCGAAACCACCGGACCATTGCGACCAAGCCGTCTCGTTTGCATCTGATTCTCCTTTGCTGAGTCAAACTTCGCCTTGAGGAACCGACTCCCTCTCCTCCGCATATGCTTGCAAAATGCCTGCCGCCCACTGCGCGGCCTGCCGCTCATCCTGCGCGTCCGGGTGCGATGCCGCAGCCTCGATCCGGGCAAGGCGCTCGGGCGGCATCGGCATCACGCGCTTCATCCGCTCCACAACCCGCGGATCGATCCTGCCCTGCCAGAGCTGCGCGCCGATCGGCCGGATGAGTTCGCCCGCGCCCGCCTGCTCGGCAACCTTGCGCTGCAGCCATTGCCGTGCGCGCTCGGATTCGGGCTCGCCGCCCATCGTGCCGAAAAAGGCGACGTCAATCGGAGTTCCCTTCGCTTTTGCCGCATCGCGGATCCTGCCCAGGTACGCAAGGGAGTTCGCGTCAATCTCGCCCTTGTCGCACCAGAACGCAAGGAAGACCGGCCCGAATCCTGCGGGATCAGGAGCCTTGTCTACAGAACAGACCCGCGCCCCGGGGCAACCCCTTGCGGCCGCCCTGGCGATCTTTTCCGTATTGCCGGTCACAGATGACCAGACCACAAGCACCTTCATAGATTCGAATAGGCGCGGAAACCTCTGCATTTATACAGGGGAGGAGCGCCGTACCTCCGTTAAAAAGGTTGTTTTGCGATTGACAAGACGGAGCCTGTCCGAGCGGGCTGACGCGCTGATGCGAGTACCGTCAA
>OMXR01000077.1 GCA_900315045.1 uncultured Sutterella sp.
GCTCCGTCTTGTCAATCGCAAAACAACCTTTTTAACGGAGGTACGGCGCTCCTCCCCTGCATAAATGCAGAGGTTTCCGCGCCTATTCGAATCTATGAAAGCCTACTTCTATCCCGAACTCGACAAAAAGACTCTCTTCCCCAAGGGCTACATCATGGAGCATTCCGGACACAGCCGGGGCAGCACGGTTGACTTGACGCTGTTTGATCAGAAGACGGGCAAGGAAGTCGACATGGGTGGCACGTTCGACTATTTCGGCAAGCGCAGCCATCCCGACTTCACCGGCATCACGAAAAAGCAGTTCAGGAACCGCCAGATCCTGCGCCGCGCCATGCTCAAGCACGGCTTCAAGCCTCTGGCCGAGGAGTGGTGGCACTTCACGCTCGGCAACGAGCCCTATCCCGACACCTACTTCACGTTCCCTGTCAGCCGCAAGTCGGTTCGCTAATCCGAACACGGCCCGCAGGCCCGACGCCTCCTGCGGGCCATCCAGCAGCGGTCTGAGGGATGGGCAAAAC
Organism: uncultured Sutterella sp.; assembly: GCA_900315045.1. Lineage (GTDB taxonomy): Bacteria > Pseudomonadota > Gammaproteobacteria > Burkholderiales > Burkholderiaceae_F > Duodenibacillus. The sequence continues at coordinate 519 of OMXR01000077.1, forward strand.
CACGGAGAAACCGGCGGCATCTGCCGCTGGTACCGTCTTTGACGCCGCCGACGGTGTCAACGGCGTCAAGCAAATTCACAAGATTTCGATTAAGATTAAGGGATTAGTGTCCACAAATGGCACGCTCTTTGTCGCCCGGAAATTCCAAAGCAATCCGGGCGTTAAACTCTAATGACTACAGATCACCCACAACCTGATCGAATATCTTTTCCGGAGCATGACTGATGCAAGCCTCTTTTGAAGACTGGCTGCACAGTCAGTGGGCCAAGCGCGGAGCGCTGGCCATTTCCCTCCTCCCCCTGAGCTGGATTTATTCATTCATCTGCCGCTCCCGTGCGGACAAAATCACCCCTGTCGAGCTGCCCGTTCCCGTTGTTGTCGTCGGCAACATCTATGTCGGCGGCACAGGCAAGACGCCGATCACCATTCAGCTGGTGAGAGAGCTGCGGGCAGCCGGGTTCACCCCAGGCGTCATCAGCCGCGGCTACGGCAGAAAGGAAGACGCGCCCAAGCTCGTCAAGGATGACTCTCCGGCATCCGAAGTCGGCGATGAACCCCTGCTGATCCGCAAGCTGGCGAAATGCCCCGCCGCAGTTGGCCGGGACAGGGTCGCCGCTGGCAAGCTGCTGCTCGCCCAGTACCCGAAAGTCGACGTGATCGTGAGCGATGACGGCCTGCAGCACAAGCGCCTTGCCAGAGACATGGAGCTTGCCGTGATCGGCGCCAGAGGGTTTGGCAACGGCTGGACGATGCCGGCCGGCCCCTTGCGCGAGCCGCCGAGCAGGCTTGACAGCGTCGATGCCCTCATCATGAACGCGACAACGGCTACGTTTGACTGCCGCACGCCCCGCTATGCGGCCACGAGCCAGCTCGGGATGTGCATTCAGCTGTCGAGCGGACGCCGCTGCGACATTGATGAGCTTTCCAGAGAAATTGCCGAGAAGAAGGCTGCCACGCTCGCCGCCGCCGGAATTGCCGCTCCGGGCCGCTTTTTCGCGATGCTGCGCGCGCATGGCATTCAGGGCGCCACGCTCGCTCTTGGCGATCATTACGACTACCAGGACAATCCGTTCGCCCACTGGCAGGTCGACTACATCTTCATCACCGGCAAGGACGCCGTGAAGTGCAAGCAGATTCCCGCGATTGCCAACGACACGAGAATCTGGGTTGCCGATCTGGAGATGCAGCTTGACCCGTACCTCGTTCAGGCCGTAGTTGAAAAGGTTCGCGAAGCCTCCAAGAGAAAGTCAAAGGCTCACTAGGCATGGATTCCCGTCTAACCGAAGTTCTGGTCTGCCCTGTCTGCAAGGGGCCGGTCACGATGAACGAAGAGAAAACCGAGCTGCGCTGCCCGCGCTGCCGGCTTGGCTTTGCAATCCGCGGCGGAATCGCCGTCATGCTTGAGAACGAGGCCCGGGAACTCACCGAACAGCAGGCCGAGAAGGCCCGCCCAACCAAGATCGAGGAATAGCCATGTCCTTTGTCGTCATCATTCCCTCGCGCATGAAGTCGACCCGGCTTCCGGAAAAACCGCTCAAGGACATCGCCGGCAAGCCCATGGTCGTGCGTGTTGCCGAACGAGCCATGCAATCCGGCGCAGACAGCGTCGTCGTTGCGGTGGATCATCCGGACATCGTCAGGGCCTGCGAGAAGCACGGCGTGCGCGCCCTGCTCACAGACCCCAACCATCCGACCGGAACGGATCGGCTTGCCGAGGCTGCCGGGCTTCTCGGCCTGGACCCCGACACGATCGTCGTCAACGTTCAGGGGGATGAACCGCTCATCCCGGTTGAAGTGATCGGACAGGTTGCCCGCGTCCTCGAAAACTCTCCCGACTGCGCAATTGCAACGGCAGCCCACCCCATCACAAGCGAGGAGAGCTTCCGCAACCCAAACGTGGTGAAGGTCGAGCTTGACCGTGCAGGCCGGGCGATGACATTCACCCGCGCCCCCGTGCCCTGGCCGAGAGACGCCTTCCGCGAAGGCAGGCCCATGCCCGAAGGACATGGAGCGCTGCACCACATCGGCCTGTACGCCTACCGGGCCGGGTTCCTTGCAAAGTTCCCGACGCTTGAGCGCGCCCCCATAGAGGCAAGCGAATCGCTCGAACAGCTCCGGGCCATGTGGCACGGATACAAGATTGCCGTCATGGTTCTGCCTGATGACCTGCCTGCCGGCGTGGACACGCAGGAGGATCTAGACCGCGTACGCGCCATTTGGGAAAAACAGTCCCTTTGAGAGAAACACCGATGACCGTCAACAGCACAACTGCCGCACCCATGAGGAGAATCGACCGGCTGCTTTCAGCAGAAGAAGCGCTCTATATCGCCCAGCATGCCGTGCACGCGGTGCTGGGCACGGTGGATGCCGCAGGATTTCCGTATTGCGTTCCGATCACGCCGGCCGTGGTTGACGGCAAGGTTTTCTTTCACTGCGCCAAGGGCGTCGGCAGAAAGCGCGACAACATGCTCGCCAATCCGCACGTCTCCCTTTGCTTCATCACCAAGGACGATATTGCCGAAAATGAATTTTCGGTGAATTACGCATCCGCCATCATCCAGGGCGAGGCGTGCCTTGTCCAGGACGAAGACGAACAGAAGGCCGCCCTCCTGGCCATCTGCCGGGCCAAGGATCCAAAGGCCGGCGACGAGGCCAGCATGCGCTTCATTGAAGGCGGGCTGGCATCGATCGACGTCTGGCAGATCAAGGTCACCAGTCTCACGGGCAAGGCGCGCAACAAGCATCTGTACTTTGCCGGCCGGGATGTGCGCTGGCCCGAAAAGGCAGACAAGGGCGCCTAAATCCCGAATCAAAGCAACGCGCGCCGTTCACTTTCCGGGTTTTCCTCTGCAGTCCGTTTGGGCTAAAATTGACCGATTGCATACGGCAGGGAGTATTTTCAGCTTCCTGCCGGTGGCTTATTGCACTCGACTCTTTATTTTGGAGATACATCCATGCGATTGATCCTGATCGGACCCCCGGGCGCCGGCAAGGGCACTCAGGCTGCTTACATCAAAGAGCATTTTGGCATTCCCCAGATCTCAACCGGCGACATGCTTCGTGCCGCCGTCAAGGCGGGGACGGAACTTGGCAAGGCTGCCAAGGTCATCATGGACCAGGGCGGGCTCGTGAGCGATGACATCATCATCGGGCTTGTCAAGGAGCGTCTCACTCAGGACGACTGCAAGAACGGCTTCCTGTTCGACGGGTTCCCCCGCACGATTCCGCAGGCCGAGGCCCTTAAGGCCGCCGGCGTTCCCGTGGATTTCGTTCTGGAAATCTCCGTTCCCGATTCCGAAATCGTCGAGCGCATGTCCGGCCGCCGTATTCACCCGGCTTCCGGCCGCAGCTATCACGTCAAGTACAACCCCCCGAAGGTTGAGGGCAAGGATGACGTGACCGGAGAACCGCTCGTGCAGCGCGACGACGACCGCGAGGAAGTTGTCCGCAAGCGTCTGGCCGTCTACCACGCTCAGACCGAAGCCTTGGTGAACTTCTACAGCGACCTTGCCAAGAGCGGCGAAACGACCGCTCCGCAATATCGCACTGTTTCCGGCCTCGGCAAGATCGAAGAGATTCGCGACGCGATCTTTGCCGCGCTCAAGTAACAGGCTTTTCTTTCTTTTTACTAACCAGCGGCGCAGCAAGGGTTCGACCCCCAGAGCGCCAGGAGAATCATTCTTATGTATATCGCACTGTGGCTTGCCATCGCCGCGGGCATCGGGGCTGTCGTTTTCGGCCTCATCACCCGCAGCTGGATTCTGGCCAAGGACGCGGGCAATGACCGCATGCAGGAGATTTCTCTTGCCATTCAGCAGGGTGCTCGCGCCTACCTTTCCAAGCAGTACTCCACGATCGCCATCGTGGGTGCCATTCTGTTCGTCATCATCTTCGCTGCCCTGAACTGGAAGACGGCCGTCGGCTTTGCCATCGGCGCCGTTCTGTCCGGCGCCTGCGGCTTCATCGGCATGAACATTTCCGTCAAGGCTAACGTTCGTACCGCCCAGGCCGCCTCCGAGGGCATCGAGAAGGCTCTGGACGTCGCCTTCAAGGGCGGCTCCATCACCGGCATGCTGGTGGTTGGCCTCGGCCTGCTCGGCGTTGCCGGCTACACCCTGTTCCTGATGCTGGTCGCTCCTGCCGGCCTTGGCTTCTACGACACCATCAAGCCCCTGATCGGCCTGGCCTTCGGCTCCTCCCTGATCTCCATCTTCGCCCGTCTCGGCGGCGGCATCTTCACCAAGGGTGCTGACGTCGGCGCCGACCTCGTCGGCAAGGTCGAAGCAGGCATTCCCGAGGATGATCCCCGCAATCCCGCCGTGATCGCTGACAACGTCGGCGACAACGTCGGCGACTGCGCCGGCATGGCCGCCGACCTGTTCGAGACCTACGCCGTGACCATCATCGCCACGATGATGATCGGCGCTCTGTCCGCCAGCGGCAAGCCGATGAACCTGGTTGCCTATCCGCTCGTTCTGGGCGCCGTCTCGATCATCGCCTCGATCGTCGGCACGTACTTTGTCAAGTACATCCCGGGCAAGAAGATCATGACCGCCCTGTATCGCGGCCTGATCGTCGCCGGCGGCATTGCTGCCATCGCCTTCTGGCTGGTCGGCATGATCGTGTTCTGGGATCCGGCTTCCCTGCCCGCCGGCACGAGCTCGCTGCGCATCTTCGGCTCCGCTCTCGTCGGCCTCGTGCTCACCGGCCTGATGGTCGTGATCACCGAGTACTACACGGGTACCGAGTACAAGCCCGTCCAGGCTGTCGCCCAGGCCTCCACGACCGGCCACGGCACCAACATCATTGAGGGTCTTGCGGTTTCCATGAAGGCCACCGCCCTGCCCGTTCTGGCTGTTGTGGTTGCCATCATGACGAGCTACATGCTCGCCGGCCTGTACGGCATTGCCATTGCCGCCACCTCCATGCTCACCATGGCTGGCATCGTTGTGGCTCTGGACGCCTACGGCCCGATCACCGACAATGCCGGCGGCATTGCCGAGATGAGCGAGCTCGACGAGCAGGTTCGTGCCGTGACCGATCCTCTGGACGCCGTCGGCAACACCACCAAGGCAGTGACCAAGGGCTACGCCATCGGCTCTGCCGGCCTCGCGGCTCTCGTGCTGTTCTCCGACTACACCCATGCTCTCAAGCAGCACTTCAACATCGACTTCACGTTCGATCTGTCCGATCCGTACGTCATCGCCGGTCTGATCATCGGCGGCCTGATCCCCTACCTCTTCGGCGCGATGGCCATGGAGGCTGTGGGCCGTGCGGCTGGCAGCGTCGTGATTGAGGTCCGCCGCCAGTTCAAGGAAATCGCCGGCATCATGGAAGGAACGGCCAAGCCCGACTATTCCAAGGCCGTCGGCATGCTCACTGGCGCAGCCATCAAGGAAATGATCATTCCGTCCATCCTCCCCGTCATCGTTCCGATCCTGGTCGGGCTGTGCCTCGGCCCGAAGGCCCTGGGCGGCGTGCTGATGGGCACGATCGTGACCGGCATCTTCGTTGCCATTTCCATGACCACCGGCGGTGGCGCATGGGACAACGCCAAGAAGTACATTGAAGACGGCCATTTCGGCGGCAAGGGCTCTGATGCCCACAAGGCCGCCGTGACCGGCGACACCGTCGGCGATCCGTACAAGGACACCGCCGGCCCCGCCGTGAACCCGCTCATCAAGATCATCAACATCGTGGCTCTGCTGATCGTCCCGCTGCTCTAAGCTGCGGACAATCCGGCTGACCGGGCCGCCTTCGCGCGGCAGGCTTTCCCGGACCGATGATCCAGGCGGCAATCCTCCAAGAGGATTGCCGCTTTTGCTTTCCTGAAAAAGGTTTTTCTTTCCGGACTCCGCCGGATTCCTCCTCAACTACAATAGCGCTCGATTTCTCCGTCTTGTTTATTGAGGACTACAACGGTGCAATACCATCTCATCGCTCTTGCCGCCTTGACATCGATCACCCTGGCTGGCTGCGTTGCAACCGAAAAGGCCATTCCCGATGCCGATGAAGGCGTCATTTCCCTGAAGACCCACTACTCGACCTTTACCGACGCCACCTGGCTGCCGGAAAAAACAATCCGCGCGCCTTACGGATCCCCTGAAATCTATCCGGACATCATTGACGTCATGACGCGCGGCATCTACGCCTTTTACGGCACGGAAGAGAGCAAGCTCTCGATAGCTCTCGATCATGAAGACCACGGTTCCCGGACTGTACGCCGGCAAGGAATCCCAGCGCAGGATCGAACCGACGCTCAGCTTCTCAAAGGGCTCAAGCACGGTATTCCGCAACGGCAATCCTGTCCCGTCCCTCAACAACATTACGGCGAGCAAGCTTGAAGACGGACGGCTCATGTTCAGCTCCTCCGGCCAAGCCAGCATCAATGTCGCCGTAAAGCTGCGTGCGTTCAACGTCTCGGGAAAGCCCGTTCTGCACTTCATCCGCAATGCCAGCAACCAGCCGGACGATCTGGCCTGGTACATGGACCCGAACATCACCTTCCCCGCCGGGTCTGAAGCC